>NZ_JBHXIB010000016.1:0-141756 GCF_042723975.1 Amycolatopsis sp. NPDC058340
GTCCTCGTCGGACAACCACGCCGTGGCCGCGGCGACCTTCATCGCCCCGAACCCGCCCACCTTCCCCTGATCCAGCAACCCCAGCGTGCGCGGCAGGCGGGTCGTCAACGCCTCAGCCGTCGACACCAACCCAGCAGCATGACCGTCCACAACAGACAGAGCCAACGCTACCTCCTGCACCACACTGGCGGCACCGTCACGGTGACGGCTCAACCGCCCCAACGCGCGGAACCGGACAGCCTCCAACCGCGCGATCCCCTCCGACGCCGCCACCGCGACATCCACGGCATCGTCGTCCCCCAGCGAATCCAGCGAAGCATTGACCTCCCGAAGAGCTTCCGGCGACGTGATTTCCTTCAATAGCGCCACAGTGGCGTTGAGAGTGTCCACACCCAGAACGTACAACCGACCACCGACAGTTTCCGGCGACGAAACCGTCGCCGATTTCCGGCAACAGCCATTCCCACCGAGAAACCCGACGAGACCGAGCGGCACACGAAACCCATGCGACCAGATTGCATGGAACATTCCGTTGCACAGCAAAGCTAATCGCGATCGAGCAATCCCTGAGCTCCGTTCTCCAGCCGCCGCGCGATCTCCGCCGACCGCGGCAGCATCGTCCCCTCATAAACCCGGACGGCCTCACCCAAACTGGCCGAACCAACCAGCGCGAGGGCGAGTTCGCAAGCGTCGACCATGGCCAGATTGACCCCGACACCCAGCGGCGGCATCAGATGAGCGGCATCGCCGAGCAGGGTCGCCCAAGGCCTGTGCTCCCACGCGTGCGGGACGGGCAGGGCGAACAACGGCCGGTCGATGTACGGCCCGTCGTTGTCGGTGATCATCCTCAACAGCGACGGCGACCAGCCGGAGAACGCGTCGAGCAGCCGAGCGCGGATCTCCGAAGTGTCGCCGCCGCCGACCCAGTCCGCCGGCATCCGCTGGATGATGTAGACCCGGATGTGGTCACCGCTGTTGCGCTGGGCGAAGAGGCATCGCTCGCCGTCGGCCGCCATCGCGCTGCCCTGGCCGACGAGTTCGTCGAGTTCGGGATGCGCGTTCCGGACGTCGTCGAACCACGCCTCCAGGAAGGTGATCCCGGTGTATCCGGGCACGGCCTCCGACACCGCCGGGCGGACCCGCGACCACGCGCCGTCGGCGCCGATGACCAGGTCCGTCTCGACCGTCGTGCCGTCCGTGAACCGAAGGCGCCCAGGAGCTTCGACACGGTCCAGCGTCCGTCCCCAATGGACAGTGTCCGGCTTCAG
The DNA here is from genome assembly GCF_042723975.1 of Amycolatopsis sp. NPDC058340. Lineage (NCBI taxonomy): Bacteria > Bacillati > Actinomycetota > Actinomycetes > Pseudonocardiales > Pseudonocardiaceae > Amycolatopsis > Amycolatopsis sp. NPDC058340. Next base: position 1,269 of record NZ_JBHXIB010000016.1, read on the forward strand.
CGAGTCCAGGAGCAGGCCACGCAGCTGACCGCGGTCGATCTCCGGCCTGAACAGGTCCCCTTCGGCCGGGACATGGTGTTCCATAAGCCGCCCGGCGGGATCCAGTTTGCGCATCTCCTGCCCTTCCGGACGGGCGAGTGCGAAGAACTCGTCGAGAAGGCCCGCTTCGCGCAGAGCCAGCTGCCCGTCGTCCGCGTGGAGGTCGAGGGTGCCGCCCTGGTTTCGAGCGTCGGGATGGGGGTCGCGGTCGTAAACCGTCACGGGGACGCCGTGCTGCTGCAGGATGCGGGCGCAGGTCAGGCCGCCGGGGCCCGCTCCGATGATGCTGATCGTCATGAACCCAGAAAAGCAGAACGAGTTGAAAAGTGCAACGAGTCAACTTAGTGACCGTGACAACTCATGGGGTAGAGTGCGCGCATGGAGACACCGGGACGGCGTGAACGCAAGAAGGCGGCCACCCGCCAGGCATTGGCGGACGCCGCGCTGAAGCTGTTCCTGGAGCGCGGCTACGACCAGGTCAGCATCCGTGACATCGCCGAGGCGGCCGACGTCTCGACGACGACGCTGTTCAAGCACTTCCCCGGCAAGGAAGCGCTGGTCTTCGACGAGTCACAAGACCGCGAGGCACGCCTGGTCGCCGCCGTCCGGGAGCGCGAAGAGGGCCAGAGCATCGTCGAGGCGTTGCGCGAATACGTGCTCACCACCTGGCTTCCGATCACGACGCACCCCCAGTACGCCGAGTTCACCGCGCTGGTGAACGGCACCCCCGCCCTGCAGGAGTACGGCGAGCGCATGTGGACCCGGCACGCCGCGGCCCTCGGCGCCGCCATCGCCGAAGAGACCGGCGTGAGCCCCGAGGACATCGCTTGCCGCGCGCTCGCCCGCTTCGTGCTGGACATCCCGGCCCTCACCCGAGGCCGAAAGGATCCGCGAGACGACGTCGAAAGGATCTTCGATCTCCTGGAGGCAGGCTGGCGCTAGTCCTCTTCGGACGCGGGGCGGGAGCCTCGCAGCGAGCCCGGATGCGCCTTGGCGGAGGGATCTTTGCGGGTCTTGAGCAGGCTCGCCACCGTCACCACCACGAGGATGCCGATGATCACCGACAGGCTGACCGGCGTCGAGATTTCGGGAACGCTCTCGTCGATGTCCACATGGGCCCAGTGCAGGATCAGCTTGATCCCGATGAACCCGAGGATCACCGCGAGCCCGGCGGACAGGTACACCAGGCGATCGAGCAGCCCCTTCACGAGGAAGTACAGCGCCCGCAGGCCCAGCAGCGCGAACGCGTTGGCCGCGAAGACCAGGTACGGCTCGTCGGTGACACCGAAGACCGCGGGGATCGAGTCCAGCGCGAACAGCAGGTCGATCCCGCCGATCGCGAGCAGCACCACCACCAGCGGCGTGCCCACGCGCTTTCCCTCGACCCGGGTGAACAGTTTGCCGCCGTAGTACTCGTTCGACAGCGGCAGCAGACGGCGCGCGGACCGCACCACCACGTTGTTCTCGACGTCCGGATCCTCGTCGCGATGCCGGAACAGCTGGACGCCGGTGTAGATCAGCAGCAGCCCGAACAGCAGGAACATGAAGGAGAACAAGGAAAGCAGCGTCGCACCGAGGGCGATGAAGATCGCGCGCATGATCAGGGCGACGACGATGCCGAACGTGAGCACCTTGTGCTGGTGTTCTTCGGGTACCGCGAAGGTGCTCATGATGATCACGAAGACGAAGAGGTTGTCGACCGACAGGCTCTTCTCGACGATGTAACCGGCGAAGTACTGCTGCCCGAAGTCGCCGCCGTGCGCCAGCGTCAGCCAGACACCGAACGCCACCGCGACCAGGATGTAGCCGATCGACCAGGCCACCGCCTCGCCGAAGCCGACCTTGTGCGGCCGGACGGCCGCGAGGATGAGATCGAGTGCCAGGAGCCCGAGCACCAGTCCGATCGTGACGATCCAGGTGAGGGCATCGATCTGGAGCATGCCCAAGATCCTAAGCGCGACTCCCCGGCCCCGCATTCGCATGACGCGGCGCCGCGTCCAGCAGCGCGGCGAGCACGGTCTTGAGCAACGGGTGGTCCGCGCTCCCGCGCCGGACGGCCGCGAACACCCGGCGCAGCGGCGGTTCGCCGCGCAACGACACGGCGACCGCACCGGGAACCGGGGCGAAAGCGTTGCGCGGCACCAACGCCACCCCTTCACCCGCGGCGACCAGGGTGGTGATCGCGTGGAAATCGTCGGAGACGTGCCGGATCTCGGGGTTGGCGCAGACGATCATCAGCACGTCGCGGCACGGATTGCCGGGTTTCGGCGCGATCCACTCGTCGTCGGCGAGATCGTCGATGTCCACTTCGGACGCCCCGGCGAGCCGGTGCGCGGTGGGCAGCACGACGTCGAAGGGCTCCACGTACAACGGGAACCGGGTGAGCCTGCTTTCATCCGTCCGTGGCGAGAGCCGGTACTCCTCGGTGATCGCCAGATCCACCTCGCCGTCGAGCAGGAGCGGGATGCTCGCATGCCCCTCGACGTCCTGCACCTGCATGGTGACCCCGGGCGAACCGGCGCGCAGCGAGGCGATCGCCGGCGCGACGACCATCGTGATGGCGGAGGCGAAACTCGCCAGCCGCACCAAGCCCTGGACGCCGGAATCGAGCGCGGCCAGGGTGGCCTGCGCCCGTTCCAGTTCGGCGGCGACGGCGTTGGCGTGCACCACCATCAGTTCACCCGCCGGGGTCAGCGAAACCCGTCTGCCCCGGCGGCGGAGCAGCTGCTGGCCGCACTCGGCTTCGAGGGCGGCCAGCTGCTGGGAGACCGCGGACGGCGTCAGGTGCAGCGCCTGTCCCGCCGCCGTCACGGTGCCGTGGTCGGCGAGGGCGCGCAGCACGCGCAGCCGTCGCGGATCGATCATTCGCCCATCATGGACCTTGCCGTCACGAACGCGTCGACGGCCCGGTTGACGTCGTCGGTCGAGTGCGCGGCCGACATCTGCGTCCGGATCCGCGCCTTGCCGTGCGGCACCACCGGGTACGAGAAGCCGATCACGTAGATGCCCTGGTCGAGCAGCAGATCCGCCATCTTGCCGGCCTTGGCGGCGTCACCGATCATCACCGGGATGATGGGGTGCTCACCCGGGAGCAGATCGAAACCCGCCTCGGTCATCCGGCGCCGGAACAGCTCGGTGTTGGCGCGCAGCTTGCCCAGCAGGTCGCTGGAGGAATCCAGCAGTTCCAGCGTGGCGAGCGCGGCCGCGGTGATCGACGGCGCCAGCGAGTTCGAGAACAGGTACGGCCGCGAACGCTGCCGCAGCATCTCGACGATCTCCGCGCGGCCGGAGGTGTAGCCGCCGCTCGCGCCGCCGAGTGCCTTGCCGAGGGTGCCGGTCAGCACGTCGACCTTGTCCTGCACGCCGAACAGCTCCGGCGTTCCCCGGCCGGTCGGACCGGTGAAGCCGACGGCGTGCGAGTCGTCCACCATCACCAGCGCGTCGTACCGCTCGGCCAGCTCGCAGATCTCGTCCAGCGGGGCGAGGTAGCCGTCCATCGAGAACACGCCGTCGGTGGCGATCATCCGGTACCGCGCGCCGGACGCCTCCTTCAGCCTTGCCTCCAGATCCGCGACGTCGCGGTTGCGGTAGCGCATCCGCTTCGCCTTGCAGAGCCGGACGCCGTCGATGATCGACGCGTGGTTGAGCTCGTCGGAGATGATGACGTCCTGATCGGTCAGCAGCGTCTCGAACAGCCCGGCGTTGGCGTCGAAACAGGAGCTGTAGAGGATCGTGTCCTCGGTGCCGAGGAACTCCGACAGCTTCGCCTCGAGTTCCTTGTGCGGCTGCTGGGTCCCGCAGATGAACCGCACCGACGCCATGCCGAAGCCCCAGCGGTCCAGCGCCTCTTGCGCGGCCTTGATCAGCTTGGGGTGGTCGGCGAGGCCGAGGTAGTTGTTGGCGCAGAAGTTGAGGACGTCGCCGTCACCGACACTGACCGAAGCCCGTTGCGGCCCCTGGATCACCCGTTCGCCCTTGTACAGCCCGGCTTCCCGGATCTCGGCGAGCCCGGCCTTGAGGTCGTCGCGCATCGCGCCGTACATCAGTTCTCCGTCCAGTCCAGAATGACCTTGCCGCAGCGGCCTTCCCTTGCCGTCGCGAACGCCTTCTCGTATTCGGTGTAGCCGAACCGGTGGGTGATCACCGGCGAGATGTCCAGCCCCGCCTGCAGCAGGACGGACATCGAGTACCACGTCTCGAACATCTCGCGTCCGTAGATCCCCTTGAGCTGGATCATCTTCAGCACCACGGACGCGATGTCGACCGACACCTCGGAAGCGGGAAGGCCGAGGAGCGCCACGCGCCCGCCGTGCGACATGTTCGCGATCATGTCGCGCAACGCCTCGGGCCGCCCGCTCATCTCCATGCCGACGTCGAAGCCCTCCGCCATGCCGAGCTTCAGCTGCGCGTCGGCGATGGTCGCGGAGGAGACGTCCAGCGCGAGGTCGACGCCGACCTGGCGGGCCAGTTCGAGGCGGGGCTCGCTGACGTCGGTGATGACGACGTTGCGCGCGCCCGCGTGGCGCGCGATGGCGGCGGCCATGATGCCGATCGGGCCGGCGCCGGTGACCAGCACGTCCTCGCCGATGACGGGGAAGGACAGCGCGGTGTGCACGGCGTTGCCGAGCGGGTCGAAGATCGCGGCGATGTCGAGATCGACCTTGGTGCGGTGCACCCAGGCGTTCATCTCGGGCAGGACGGCGTACTGCGCGAACGCGCCGTCCGTGTGCACGCCGAGGCCCTTGGTCCTGGCGCACAGGTGACGCCGGCCCGCCTTGCAGTTGCGGCAGCTTCCGCAGACGAGGTGCCCCTCGCCGCTGACCAGGTCGCCCACCTTCACCGTGGTCACCGACCGGCCGATCTCGACCACCTCGCCGACGAACTCGTGCCCGATGACCAGCGGCGCGGCGATGGTGCGCGCCGCCCAGTCGTCCCAGGAGTCGATGTGCAGATCGGTGCCGCAGATCCCGGCGCGCAGCACGCGGACCGCGACGTCGCCGGGGCCGACCGCGGGGTCCGGAACGTCGGTGAGTTCCAGCCCGGGTGCTCGGTCGGCTTTGACCAATGCCTTCATGGCGCGAAGTCTGGTCCGCCCGTGCTGTTCAGTCCATCGCGAGTTTCTGAAATCCCTCGTTAGAGCAACTTCACAAGGAGCCCGGCACCCGAACGGTCACGAAGTCCGGCCGCGGCACCACTTCGAAGCCGATCGACCGGTACAGGCGGACGGCCGAGGTGTTCGCCGCCGCCGCGTGCATCATCGGGCGCTCGCCACGGGCGCGGATCCCCGCCGCCACCGCGCGGATGAGCCGGGTCGCCAGTCCTTGGCCGCGATACGCCGGGTCGGTGCAGACGGCGCTGATCTCGGTCCAGCCCGGCGGGCGCATCCGCTCCCCCGCCATCGCGATCAGCTCGCCGTCGCGCCGGATTCCCAGATATGTCCCCAATTCGATGGTCCGTTTCCGGAACGGCCCCGGTTTGGTCCGCTCCACGAGGTCGAGCATCTCCGGGACGTCGTCCGGCCCCAGCAGGACCGTTTCGGGATCTTCGGCGGCTTCGAGCGCGACGTCGACCAGCCGGACTCCGGCGATCCTGCCGAGGACTTCCCACTCGGCCGGGACGGGGAGCGTGTTGTGGACGGTGACCGTCTGGCCGGGTCCCGCCAGCGCGGCGACGTCGGCCCACACGCCGTCGTCCGGTTCCGGCGGCAGGGCGAAGAACGGCGCGACGTCGACCTGGTAGCGCAGGACCTGGCCGAAGCGCTCCGCGAAGCGGGCGTGCGGGCCGGTCAGCGAAGCCCAGGCCGGGTCGTCGAAAGGGGTGACCATGACGGCTCCGACATCGGCGGGCGGGCTTTCATTCCCGCTCCCACATGCTGAACGCTCAGCCGCCCGGCACGAGCAGCGGCGAATGCGGGTCGAGTTCGACCCCGCGTTCCCGGAGCGTGTCGTCGATGACCCGCCAGATCCACCGCACCAGCTGGCTCGCGAGCTCCGCGAGCTCGATGCCGCCCGGATTCTCCAGCCAGCGCGCGGCACTCGTGTCGACGAGGCCGACCAGCCCGAAGGCGAGCGGTTCGGCGATCCGGCCGTCGAGGTCGAAGGTGTCGAGGTAGTGCTTGAACAGGGTGGAGAGCTGCCGGGCGATGGCCGTCCTGACGTCGGTGATGGCATCGCCGCCGCGCCGTCCGGCCTGGGAGTGCCTGGCGAGGTAGCGGTAGAGGTTCCCGTGTTCGGCGAGCCAGCCGGTATGGGCGCCGACCGCCATGGTGATCAGCTGCATCGGCGTCCCGCTCGGGTCCCACAGCGGGGCCAGTTCGGCGGTGATGAGCCGGACGGCGCGGTCGGCGATCGAGCGCTGCAGATCGGCGGCGTCGTCGAAATGCTTGTACACCCGGGTTCTCGCCACCCCCGCCTCGTCGGCGATCTGTTCGGTGGAGACCTCCGGACCGTGCGCGGCGATCGCACGCAACGCCGCGTCGACGAACTCCCGTCGGCGGCGCTCACGCTGTCCCGCCCAGCGCGCCGCGCGGCCGTCCGGCCGAGGCACGTCGGCTTCAGGCGTCATCCCCCGGAGTTTATCGGCGGCCGCTTAACGGGTACACTGCCGTACCCGATACTTTGGGTATGCAAATCGGCCCGTCCGGGAGACCGCGATGAGGGAAGACGTCGACACCACAGCGGACGCCACCCTGCTCGACGCCTACCGAGCCGGTGACATCGCCGCCGGCGAGACACTTTTCCGGCGGCACGCCGAGCCGCTCCGCCGGATCGCCGCGGGCTGGGTCGCCGAGCCCGCCGAGCGGGACGACCTCGTGGCCGAAGCCTTCGTACGCGTGCTGAGCGTCATCCGCGACGGCGGCGGACCGCGCGAGAACCTCCGCCCCTATCTCGCGGTCACCATCCGGAATCTCGCCGCCAAATGGAGCCGTCACCACAAACGGGTCGAGCTGTACGGCACGACCCCGGCGGTCGAAGAGGCCGCCGGAGTCGTGGGCGCCGAAGAACTCCTCATCCTCCGCGCGAACGCCCACCTGGCGTGGACCGCGTATTGCGCGCTGCCCAGCCGCTGGCGGACCGTGCTGTGGCGGACCGAAGCCGAAGGCGATTCCCCGAAGGTGGTGGCGCCGCTGCTGGGCGTGTCGCCCAACGGCGCCTCCGTCCTCGCCTTGCGGGCCCGCGAAGGGCTGCGTCAGGCGTTCTTGCAGGCGCAGGTGCCCGAAACGGGAACGCCGTGCTGCCAGGAAGCGCGGCGCCGGATGGGCGCGTGGCTCCGCGGCGGCGTGCCGGGACGCCGGGCGGATCTGATCACCGCGCATCTGGCCGGCTGCGAACCCTGCCGTACCGTCGCCACCCGGCTCGACGAGGTCAACCGCGAGATGCCGCCGGGCGTCCGCGCCGTCCCCGCCTGAGCTCAACCGGGTACCGGAGCGGTCTCCCCCGCGATCCTCAGCGCCTCCACCAGTTCCCGGTACAGCGTGTCGGTGGCGAGCAGGTGCTCGTGGCTTCCGCTCGCCCGGACACGGCCCTCCTCCATCACCACGATGGTGTCCGCGTCGATCACCGTGGACAGCCGGTGCGCCACGGTGACCACGGCGCCCTCGCGGGCCAGCCGCCGGATGCAGTCGTGGATCGCGCTCTCGGTCCGGCCGTCGACCTGCGCGGTCGCCTCGTCCAGCAGCACCACGTCCGGGGTGCGCAGGATCGCCCTGGCCAGCGCGATCCGCTGGCGTTCCCCACCGGACACCGACGTCGACGACAGCGGCGTGTCCAGTCCGTCGTCGAGTGCGGCGATCTTGTCGCTCAGCCGGACTTCGGCGAGCACCCGCCGTACTTCTTCCTCGGTCGCGTCCGGATGGGTGAAGAGCAGGTTCTCCCGGATCGTCCCCGGCACGATCGGCGTCTCCTGTTCGACGTAGGCCAGCCGGGACCGCACGTCCGCGTACGGCAGGTCCGCGTACTCGCGCCCGTCCAGCAGCAGGGAACCCGACTCCGGCCGCACGAACCGCATGATCAACGACAGCATCGTCGTCTTGCCCGCGCCGGACGGCCCGACGATCGCGGTGTGCCCGCGTCTCGGGATCTCCAGCGAAACGTCGCGCAGCGCCGGGTCGCCGCCGTAGCCCGCGGTCACGCCGCGCAGTTCCAGCACCGGGCCGTCCTGGCCACCGGCGGGTTTCGTCCCGACAGGCGCCCCGTCCTCCTCCACGTCCAGCGTGTCCATCTCCCGGATCCGCCCGGCCGCGGCGATCCCCGCCTGCAGCGCGGTCATGTTCTGGCTCAGTTCGGTGATCGGCTCCATCAACGCGAACGCGTACAGCAGGAACGCGATGAGACTCGACACTTCGAGCAAGCCCGCTTCGACCCGCCAGGCGCCGAGACCGAGGATCACCAGGATCGCGCCCTGGATCCCCGTCCAGGCCACCACCCAGGCGACGGCCTCCCGCCGCACCGCGCGGACGCCGTGCACCGTGGCGGCTTCCGCGTCGACAAGGATCCGCTCGGCCTGCCGGGTTTCGGCACGGCTCGCCTTCACCGTGCGGATCGCCCGCAGTGCGCCTTCGAGGACACCACCGAGCCTGCCAAGGCTGTCCTGCGCCTTCTCCTGTTCCTTCGCGATCGCGGGCATGAGCCAGGCGAACAGCGCGACGACCACGAGCACGGCGGCCACGGTCGTCGCCAGCAGCACCGGGTCGAGCACACTCATCAGCACCAGGGTGCCGACGAGCATCACCACGCCGTTGATCAGGCCGATCACGCTGGACGACGCCGCCTCGCGCAACAGCACCGTGTCCGAAGTGACACGGGTGACCAGCTCACCCGTCGGCCGTTTCGTGATCGCCGGGATCGTCGCACGGAAGAACCGCCGCACCATCGATTCCCGCACCCTCAGCACCACCCGCTCGCCGATCGTGCCGAGCAGGATCCACTCCGCCAGCCAGATCACCGCTCCCACCAGCATCAGGCCGAGCAGCGCCAGCACCGGACCGGCCAGCGACGCCGACGAACCGAGTGAGTCGAGCACCCATTTCGTGACCATGGGCGACGCGAGACCGGTCGCCGAACCGAGCAGGGCGAGCACCAGGCCGATCGCGAGTGCCCCCTTGTGCGGCCGCGCGAACGACCACAGCACCTTCAATCGTGGAGTCTTCATGGTTCCTAATGGAACACGCGTGTTCTAAAATCGTCAAACGAGTTCCATATCGGGAGCGAGGTACGGTACCGCCATGATTGAGGGTGTGGTCACCGAGACGGGTGTGCGGGCGAGGACCCGGCGCGCGATCCTGGACGCGGCCATCGAGACGTTGATCAAGCAACCGAGCGCCACGCTGGCGGATATCGCGGCGGCGGCGAACGTCGGGCGCACCACGGTGCACCGGTACTTCGCGGAGCGGTCGGACCTCATCGACGCCATCAGCCACGACGCCCTCGACAAGATCTCCCGGAGCACCGAACGGGCCCGGCTCGACGACGGTCCGGCCCCGGACGCGCTGGCGAGGCTGTGCCAGGAGTACTTCGAACACGGCGACGTATTCCAGCTGCTGTTCACCATGCCGGATCTGGTGACGCGGCCCGAATGGACGGAGGAGAGCGAGGACGACCGTCGCCTGCTGCGGCTCGTCGAACGCGGGCACGCCGAGGGTTCGATCGATCCGGCGATGACGAAGGAATGGTTGCTGCAACTGCTCTGGAGCCTGCTCTACACGGCATGGGAGCTGACGCGGGAGAAGACGCCGAAGCACGAGGCGCTCACTTTGTGCCTGCGCAGCCTGGAAAAGATCATCGCGGTCGGCTGAAGTCCTCCGAAGTGATGACGCGGACTCGCGCCGCTTCGAAGATCCTGGCCCGGTGACAGAAAAGACCGGTACCCGCCCGGGTGCCGCCTGGGGGATCCTCATCGGCGGGCTCGCGGTGTTCGCCGCCGCGCCCGCACTGCTGCTGGCCACCGGGCACGACGCGATCAAGCCGTCCGCGGATTCGGCAAAGGAGCTTTCCCTCGCGGGCGCCCTGATCCCCGCGCTCGCCGGGATCCTGCTGATCCACGGGATCCCGCTCCACGCGCCGAAACTGCTCCCCGAGGTCACCGACCGGCGCGGGCTGGGCAGACAGGCGACGGCCTTGGCGCTCATCGCGTTCCTGTGGCCGCCGGCGTTGTACCTGGTCTCGGCGGCGGGACAGCAGGCGCTGGTCCGCGACATCTGGGCGCTCGCGAAACCGCTGGTGTTCCTGGCACTGCCGTTGATCCTGCTTCGAGCCCTGCCCGCGCGGGATTCCTTCCGGCTCATCTGGGGGCCGCGTCAGACCTGGCAGTGGCTCGCGCCGATCCCGGCGGTGCTCGTGTTCGGCTGGCTCTACGTCCTCGGCCCGCTCGCGCCGCCGCTCCCCACCGCGGAGGACTATCCGGACCCGGTATACCTGGCGATCGGCGCGACGCTGACCTTCTTCACCGCCAACGTCCTCGAAGAGGTGTTCTTCCGCGGCATGCTGCAGACCCGGCTGGAGGCGCTTTTCGGGCGGTGGCCGGGGATCCTGCTCTCGGCGCTGCTGTTCGCGTGGCTGCACCTGCCGACGCACGGACAGGGATCACTGCCGCTCACCCTGGGCGCGATCGTGGCGTTCCAAGGATTCTTCGGCCTGTTCACCGGCTACCTGTGGTCGCGCTACCGCAACCTGTGGGCGCCGATCGCCGCGCACACCGCGATGAACACGCTGCCGCTGCTGCTGATGTGAGGCGCCTCGTGAGTGGCAAGGACGGTTCTAACCGTCCTTGCCACTCACGAGACGGCCGAGCGGGTCAGGCGCCGATGGTCGCCGCGTCGATGACGAACCGGTAGCGGACGTCGCTGTTCTCGACCCGGTCGTAGGCCACGTTCACCTGGTCGGCCGAGATCGTCTCGATCTCCGCACCGATCCCGTGCTCGGCGCAGAAGTCGAGCATCTCCTGGGTCTCGGCGATCCCGCCGATCATCGAACCGGCGAGCACCCTGTTCCCGCCGAGCAGCGAGAAAGCGTTGTAGGACAGCGGTTCGCCGGGCGCGCCGACGTTCACCATCGCGCCGCCGACGCGCAGCATGCCGAGGTAGGAGTCGACGGGAAGCGTCGCCGAAACGGTGTTGAGGATCAGGTCGAAGCGGCCGCGCAGCGTCTTGAACGTCGACGCGTCACCGGTCGCGAAGTAGTCCTTCGCGCCCAGCTTCAGACCGTCCTCCTGCTTCTTCAGGCTCTGGCTGAGCACGGTGACCTCGGCGCCCATGGCGACCGCGATCTTGACCGCCATATGCCCGAGCCCGCCGAGGCCGACGACGGCGACCTTCTTGCCCGGCCCGGCGCCCCAGCGGTTCAGCGGGGAGTAGGTGGTGATGCCCGCGCACAGCAGCGGGGCGGCGACGTCGAGGCCGATCCCTTCCGGGATCCGGCAGACGAAAGCGTCCTTCACGACGATCTGGCGGCTGTAGCCGCCGTAGGTGTTCTCGCCGTCGAAGCCGACGCCGTTGTAGGTCTGGATGTTGCCCTTGACGCAGAACTGCTCGGTGCCCGCGAGGCAGTATTCGCACTCGCCACAGGAATCGACCATGCAGCCGACCCCGACCCGGTCGCCGACCTGGTACTTCGTCACGCCGGAGCCGACCGCGGCGACGACGCCGGCGATCTCGTGACCGGGCACCATCGGGAAGATCGCGCTGCCCCAGTCCTCCTTCACCTGATGGATGTCGCTGTGGCAGATCCCCGCATACGCGATGTCGATCAGCACGTCGTCCGGACGCAGGTCGCGACGCTCGATCGTCGTCGGCGACAGGGCGGCGCCCGGGGACGGCGCGGCGATGGCGTGCGTGGTCGTCGTCATGAAACCCTCCGAGAAACAGTGAGACCATGTAAGAGGTCACTTACAACTAGCGTAAGAGGGCTCTTACATATTCCGCGACCGGGACGGTGTGATCCACGACATGGGCGGCAAGTACCATCACGGCGACCTTCGCGCCGAACTCGTGCGGGTCTCGCTCGACCTGATCGCCGAGCAAGGTCTCGGCGCGTTCTCCGTCGCCGAGGTCGCCAGGCGCGCGAAGGTCAGCCCCGGCGCGCCGTATCGCCACTTCCCGGACAAGGAAAGCCTGCTGGCCGCGATCGCCGCCAGCGTCGCTTGCCAGCTGGCGGACAGGGTGCACGCCGCCATCGAGGCCGAGGCCGAACCGGTCGCGGCGCTCGCCGCGGCCGCCGGCGCGTACACGGAGTATCTGATCGAACGCCGCGCCGGGATGAACATCATCTACTCGGATGGCTTGCAGGGCCCGGAACACGCCGCGTTGCACGAGCAGACGCGCCGCCTGACCGACCAGTTCGTCATGCTCTGCCTCACCGTCGCCGACCGGCCGGAGGACGGACTCGAACTGATGGAGCAGTTGTTCACCCAGGCGCACGGTTACGGCACGTTCTACCTCGACGGAGTGTTCACGAAACAGGGCTACTCCACGGAAGTCGTCGTCCGGAAATCGGTCGAGGCCGCTCGGGCCGCCATCGAGGGACGCACGAAAATGTGACGTGATTCACGTCTGATTTGTCCGATTACCGGGGCTCCCCGCGCCGACAGGATGCGAAGCGCAATCCTTTCGACAGCGAGGAGAAACGCGTGAGCATCGGGCAAGATGTCGGATCGTGGCGGGAACTGGGCCGCCATACGAGCACCGCGGCGGTACTGGCGGGTGGCGTGCTCGTCGGCGCGATCACCATCTATGTGGCGGCGAGCCTGCTGCCGACGGCGATCCAGGACATCGGCGGACGGTCGTTGTACGCCTGGACCATGACGGCGTTCCTGGTCGCCCAGGTCGTCGCGACCATGCTGGTGGGACAGGCGCTTTCGCGCTTCGGCGGCAAGGGTTCCTATCTGCTCGGTTTCGGCGTCTTCGCCGCGGGTTCGGTGGTGTGCGCGGCGAGCCCGTCGATGCCGGTCCTGCTGCTCGGCCGCGGGACGCAAGGTCTCGGCGCCGGTCTGCTGACCGGACTGGGTTTCGCCCTGATCCATTCGGCGCTGCCGCCTCGGCTCTGGAGCCGGGGCAGCGCGCTGATCTCCGCGATGTTCGGGGTCGGCAACTTCGCAGGCCCGGCGCTCGGCGGGTTCTCGGCACAGTTCGGTTCGTGGCGTTCGGCGTTCGTGGTGCTGGCCGTGGCGGCGGCCGTGCTGGCGATCTTCGTGCCCCGGGCGCTCCCCGACGGCGAACGCCCGGCGCAGGCACCGCCGGTCCCGGTCGTTTCGCTGTCGCTGATCGTCGGCGCCACCGGAGCGGTGAGCGTGGCCGGGATCCTGTCCGGCGTCGTCGCGATGACCGCCCTCATCACGCTGGGTCTCGTCCTCGTGGGCACGTTCCTGGTGACGGAGAACCGTTCGGCGGCGAGTGTGCTGCCCGCTTCGGTCTACCGCCGGGGTTCGAGGTCGCGGTGGATCTACCTGACCATCATGGTGCTGGCGTCCGGCGTCGCGGTGGAGACGTTCCTGCCGCTGTTCGGCCAGCGGTCGGGCGGGCTTCCGCCAGCGGCGGCGGGATTCTTCGCCGCCGCGTTGTCCTTGGGCTGGTCGGTGAGCCAGCTCGTCAGCGCTTCGGCCCGCAAGCCACGACGGCTCGTCCTCGCCGGTCCGGCCTGTCTCGCCATCGGGTTCGCCGTGCTGGGACTGCTGCAGGCCGACCAGCCGCCGCTGGCCGTCGTAATCGCCTGGCTGCCGGTGCTCTTCTTCGGTGGCACGGGAATCGGCATCGCGATGCCCCATCTGTCCGTCGCGGCGATGACCTCCGCCCCGGACGGCGAGGGCGGACAGGCGGCGGCCGCGATCGCGACGGTGCTCACGATGTCGACCGCGTTCGGCGCGGCGGTCGCCGGCCTGCTGGTCAACCTCGGTGGCGCTTCGATGGTCACGTCCGCGAGGTGGCTGCTGTTCGGCTTCGCCGCCATCGCCGTCCTCGGCCTGTTCACCGCACGCCGCGCCGTCTGAGACCGGTCAGGCCCGGGAGCGCTTCACCCGCGGGAGCGCTTCCGGGCAGCCGCCGTCGCACCGGATATGCGCCCAGACGATCTTCCCGCCGCGCACCGGCTCGCGCCGGACGCCCCATTGCACGGCCACCCCGTCGACGACGAGGAGACCGCGCCCGCGGGGATCCTCGATCTGCGAACAACGCGCCCGTGGCTGTTCGACGCTGACATCCGCGACCTCGATCCGCACAGCGCACGGCGAAACGCCTCGCCACAGCTGGATGTGGCGTGCGCCACCCCCGTGCACATAGGCGTTGGCGACGAGTTCCGTCGCCGCCAGCAGGACGTCGTCGCGATGACCCTCGCCCAGATCGGGAAGGCATCTGACCACCCAGGCGCGCATGTCCGGCAACGCCCGTGGCGTCGTGGCCCGCAGGTCGAGCACCCAGGTTCCCGGCACCGGATGCTCCGCGACATTGATCATGGAGCCACCCTTCCCCTCGCGCGCGGCCTCCCTGCTGAAGCCGCAAAACGGGGTTACCCAGAACGGGCGCCGATCAACCCGTGCCGGACCCGGCACCGGATCAGCGGACCGCGATACCCTCCAGCACCGTCTTGACCACGGCTTCCGCGGCCGGCGCGGTGGTCACCTCCGGGCCGTGCGGGAGCAGCGCGGCGAGCACCGCTTCGTGACAGACACCGACCAGCATCGCCGCCGCCGCGTCGACATCGCCGCTCAGCCTGCCGAGTTCCTTTTCCGCGCGCAGATATCCGGCGAGACGGTCCCGCCAGGTCTCACCGTCCCCGGCCAGCTCCCCGAACCGCGCGAGCACGGCGGGACGGGCGAGCAGCCCGGCGAACGCGGGCAGGATCTCCTTGTGCAGAGCCAACCCGTACGCCAGCTGGGCGCGGAGATTGCCCTCGACCGTAGCCGAACCCGGTGCGGGCAGCGCGCCGAGCCCGGCTTCCACTCTCCGTACGTGCTCGGCCAACGCCTCGGCCAGCAACTCCTCCTTGTCGGCGAAGTGGTTGTACAGCACGCCATCGGCGACCCCGGCCGCCCGCGCGATGGCCCGGACCGTGAGTTCCGCGGTGCCGTTGGCGGAAATCAGATCCGCGGCCGTGCCGATCAGATGCTCGCGCAGGCTTCGGCCGTCTCCGGTGTCGCGCAGTGCCGCCGCTTTCCTCGGTGACATCAGGATTTCGCCGTGACCAGCCACGCGGCACCGCGTAGCCGCACACCACCGGGTCCGTCGAAAGGCCCGAGTGCGGCCGAGAGCGCTTCTCGCGCGCCACTCGCCGCTTCTTCACCGACCTGGCCGAGGTGATACTTGACCGGGCCCCAGTCCGCGATGAACCCGGCGGCGTCGGCCACGTCGCTTCCCCAGACCTGATCCGCCTCGACCCGGGTGGCCGTGACGTCGAGGAATCCGGCGTCCGTCAGCACCGAACGAGCCCGTTCGGGGTCGGCGAACGCCGTCGGGCCGGTGCCGTCCTCGCCGGTCGGCGTCGGCAGGAACGGTGACAGCGCACCGAAAACGGAGCCGAGATCGGTTCCGGCGAGTGCTGTCATGCACAGGAACGCGAGCTTGCCGCCCGGTTTCAGCGCCCGGCGGACATTCGCGAAGGCGGCGACCGGATCCGCGAAGAACGTCACCGCGAACCGGCTGAGCGCGACGTCGAAAACCCCTTCCCCGAACGGGAAGACCTGGACGTCGCCCTGCTCGAATCCGACGTTCGCGACGCCTTCGGCCTCCGCGCGCGCCCGCGCCGTGGCGAGCATCGGCGCGGACAGGTCGATCCCGGTCGCGCCCCCGAACGGGGCGCGGACGGCGGCGAGCCGGGTGACCTGTCCGTTGCCGCAGCCGATGTCGAGCACCCGGTCCCGCTCGCCGATCCCGGCGGCGTCGAACAGGAATTCGTTGAAGCCGCTGTTCACCGCGTCGTAGCGCTCGTCGTGCGCGGCCCAGTGCCGCCCCTCGTAACCGTTCCACGCGTCGGACTGCGCGGTGTTGACGATGCCGGACATCCCAGAACCCTCCTCCGTTATGAACACATGTTCATGAACACGTGTTCATAGTGCCGACGCCCGGTCCGGCCGTCAAGCGATCGCGACGGTGAAGTCGGCGGTGCGGACCTTTCCTTCGTGCTGGAAGTCGAGGAACAGCCGGTAGGTACCCGCCGTCGGGAACCCGGCGAAGAACGTCACCTCGGGCCCCGCAGCGGTCCGGCCGTCACCGGGTTCGCCGTCGGGATGGACGTGGAGATACGCGAGGTCGCCAGCGCGCAGCGCGACCAAGTGCCCGTAGGCGCCCAGATACGGCTGGAGATCGGTGACCGCGCGGCCGTTCTTGGTGACCGTGAGGGTCACCTTCGACGGCATTCCCGGCATGGGTTCGCCGTCGAGGTGGACCCGGTAGCCGTCGGTCTCCGCGACGCGCGAGGCCGGGTATTCGACAGGGCGGAAGTCCCCGCCGGCGAAGAGGTCGGCCCCCAAGGTGATCCCCTCGCCGCCACGGGGCTTGAAGTCGGCGAAGACGCGGTAGACCCCGGCGTCGGCAACGGTCAGCGGAACCGTCCAGACGCCATCTTCGCCGAGTTCGGGGTGGATGTGCTGGAAGCCCGCGGTGTCGCGGCGGACGACGATGAGGTGCAGCCGCTTTTCGTGTTCGACGTCGTAGGCGGTCACCGGCATGCCGTCGGCGCCAAGGATCCGGAAGGTGAAAGGAGCCGTCTTTCCGGGGATGAGCGTCGTCGTGGTGGGCGCGAGGGTGTAGCCACCCTTGGTCGACGCGAGCCCGGCGGGTTCGTGGCCGTGCGTGCCGTGTGTCGTTGCGTTCATGAACCCAACATACATACCCCTAGGGGGTACTGGATGGCGATGCTCGTCACATACCCCCAAGGGGTAGCCGTACGACCAGTCGCGCCCCAGTGGCGCCGTCCTCCGCCCGGAGCGATCCGCCGTGCCGGACGGCGATGTCCCGAGCCAGCGTGAGACCGAGCCCCGTACCGCCCGCGTCGCGCGCGCGAGCGTCGTCGAGCCGGGCGAACCGATCGAAGACACGCTCGCGGTCGGCGACGGGGATGCCAGGGCCGTCGTCGACGACTTCGAGGACCGCCTCCCCCGCCTCGCACCGGAGCCGGACCGTGACGGCCGACCGCGCGTGCCGCACGGCGTTGTCGAGCAGGTTCCGCAGCAGGCGTTCCAGCTGGACGGCTTCGCCGGGCACCGGCGCCGCACCGTCCACTTCGGACACGACCGCGGGGCCGGGTTCGAGCGCGCGTTCGGCGACCTGCTCGCCCACCAAGTCGGCGAGGTCGACGACGTCTTGCGGGATCTCCGCCGGATCGACGGCCAGCTGCAGGAGGTCCGCCGTGATGCGCTGCAGCCGCTGGACGTCGAGCAGCGAACGGCGGGCGACGGCGGGCCAATCGGCTCGATCGGCGTGGGTGAGCGCGACCTCCAGTCCGGCACGGAGGTTCGCGAGCGGGCTGCGCAGTTCGTGGCTGGCGTCCGCGACGAAGCGTTCCTGCCGGTCGTAGGCCTGCTGGAGCCGGTCGAGGGTCTCGTTCGTGGTGGTCGCCAGCCGGGCGACCTCGTCACGGGACGGCGGCACCGGTACCCGGCGGTCGAGCCCGCTCCCGCTGACTTCGGCCAGTTCCCGGCGGATCGCCTCCACCGGCCGCAGCGCCCGCCCCGCCGCGAGCCACGCGGCCAGCGCGGTGATCAGCACCGCGAGCGGGACGAAGAAGACCAGGGTGTCGTCGAAGGTCGCCAGCGTCCGGAGCGTTTCCCACGGAGACACGAACAGGTAGACCGTGAACCGGCGCCCGTCCCGGTCGGTCACCTTGCCCACCACGGTGTATTCGCGATATTCACGCCACTGTGGATGGTCGCCGGGTTTCAGGGTGGCCTTCGTGGTGACCGTCCAGTCCGCGGGTGAACCGGCGGGAGCGGGCGGCAACGGCGTCCACGCGGGATCCCAGCGGTGCAGGTTCTCGCTGCTCGCCACCTCCCTGCCCGATTCGTCGACCACCTCGAACACGGCGTCCCCGTAGAGCCGTGCCGGTTGCCCGGAACGGTAGGCCTCGGCGAGAGCGTCCAGCTGGACCCGTGTCGCGGCGACGGCGCTGTCCGAGAGCTGCTTGCCCAGCAGTTCGCGGGTGCCCAGCCAGCCGAGGGTGAACACGACCGCGCACAGCAGCGCGGCCGAAAGCGCGGTGCTCCGGCGCACCGACACCGGCCACCATCCGCTCATCCGTCCTCCAGCCGATAGCCCGCGCCGCGCACGGTCGCGATGGTGCGCCGCCCGAACGGCGCGTCCAGTTTGCGCCGCAACGCGCTCACGTAGACCTCGACGATGTTGGGATCGCCCCGGTACGCCAGATCCCAGACCTGATCGAGGATCTCCCGTTTCGTCACCAGCTGACCGCCGTGCCGGAGCAGGCATTCGAGAACCGCGAACTCCTTGGTGGTCAACGAAACCGGCGTCCCGGCGCGGCGGCACGTCCGCTTCGCCGGGTCGAGCACGAGGTCCCCGAACTCCAGCACACCCGCCGAGCCGGCCCCACCCCGGCGCAGGAGCGCCCGCAGCCGGGCGGTGAGCACGACGTAGGAGAACGGCTTGCTCAGGTAGTCGTCGGCGCCGGTGTCGAGCGCTTCGGCTTCGTCGTACTCGCCGTTCTTCGCGGTCAGCATGAGGATCGGCGTGGTCACCCCGCGCTCCCGCAGCGCCGCGCAGACGCGGTAGCCGTTGAGCTTCGGCAGCATGATGTCCAGGATGATCACCTGGTACGGGTACAGCTGCGCGAGTTCGAGCCCTTCCAGTCCGTCGTGGGCGAGGTCGACCGCGTAGCCGTCGGCTTCGAGTCCCCATTGGAGGGTCTCGGCCAACCGCCGTTCGTCTTCCACCACGAGCACGCGCATACCTCGATCTTCGCAGATCACCACCGCTGTTCCTGAAGCGTTCTTCAGGTTGTTTCAGGAACCGTTCAGGTGGTTCCGGCCATGCTCGCGACATGCACACAATGGACGGTCCCGCGGTGAGCGCGACGGATGTGGTGAAGGTCTACGGCCGGGGCGACACGGCGGTACGGGCGCTGGATCACGTGTCGCTGGAGTTCCCGCGCGGCCGGTTCACCGCGATCATGGGTCCCTCGGGATCGGGCAAGTCGACCCTCATGCACTGCCTCGCCGGCTTGGACACCGTCGACGCCGGACGCGTCCACATCGGACGGACCGAGCTCACCGGCCTCTCCGACGCCGAGCTGACCAGGCTGCGCCGCGACCGGATCGGGTTCGTGTTCCAGTCGTTCAATCTCCTGCCGACCATGACCGCCGAGGAGAACATCCTGCTCGGGCTCCGGCTCGCGGGCAGGCGCCCGGATCCGGCGTGGTTCGACACCATCGTCGGCGCCCTCGGTCTCCGGGAGCGCCTCCGGCACAAGCCCGGTGAGCTGTCCGGTGGCCAGCAGCAACGGGTCGCGTGTGCCCGCGCGCTCGTCGGGAGGCCCGACGTCGTGTTCGCCGACGAGCCCACCGGCAGCCTGGATTCGAAATCCGGCGCCGAAGTGCTGGGCTTCCTGCGCGCCTCGGTCCGGGAACTCGGCCAAACGGTGGTCATGGTGACGCACGACCCGGTGGCGGCCTCGTACACCGATCGCCGGGTGCTGCTGGCCGACGGCCGGATCGCCGAGCTCACCGGTCAGGTGGCGTGATGCTGCGAACCGTGCTGGCCGGGCTCAAGGCCCGGCCGCTGCGGCTGCTGCTGTCGGCCGTCGCCGTCACGCTGGGCGTGACCTTCGTGGCCGGATCGTTCGTGCTCACGGACTCCGTCGGCGCCGGACTGCGGGAAGCCGTCGCCTTCGAGACACGCGGGGTGGACGTGTCGATCACCGCCAAACGGGGTGCCCTCGACGACGCGACGCTCGCGAAGGCACGGCAGGTGCCGGGTGTCGCCGCCGCGGAGGGCAGGGCCACCGTCGGCGCGCCCGTGATCGGACCCGACGGGCGCCCGCGCGACGCCGCCGCGACCGCGCTGAGCGCCGATGAGGGGCTGCGCCCGTACGACCTCGCGGAAGGCCGATTTCCGCATAGCCCGGGCGAAATCGCGATGGAGCGGAACAGTGCCGAGGGCTTCCCGCTCGGCGGGCCGGTGACCGTGCTGGACGAGACCGGCGGCCGTCACCCGCTGACGCTGGTCGGCACGTTCAGCCGTCCGACCGACGCCGGTCTCGGCGGGGCGAATCTTGTGGTGCCCCAGGAAACCTTGCGACGGCTGAGCCCGGCGGCGACGTTCGGCGAGATCGTCGTGCGCGCCGCCCCCGGCGTCGGACAGGCCCGGCTGGCCGCGGAGCTGAAGAAGGCACTGGGCGTTCCCGCGATCACCGGGAAGGAGGCCGCCGCCCGGTTGCTCGCCGAAACCGCGCCGAACACCGCCGGCCTGGCGGAATTCTTCACCGGCTTCGCGGTCCTCGCCATGGTCGTGGCCGCGATGGTGATCACCAACTCCTTCACCATCCTCGTCACCCAGCGGGCCCGCGAGCTGGCGCTGCTGCGCTGTGTCGGTGCCGGGAAACGGCAGCTCTTCGTCAGCGTGCTGGCCGAAGCGGCGGTGGTGGGGGCGATCGCGTCCGTCGCCGGGCTGTTCGGCGGTCTGGGTGCCGCCGCCGCGTTGCAGGCCATCGCCGGTCAGGAGACCGTCCATCTCCCGTTGACCGCGCGGACGGTGGCCGCCGCGATGGCCATCGGCGTCCTGGTGACCGCGCTCGCGGCGGCGATCCCGGCGTGGGCGGCGACACGGGTCGCCCCGGTCGAAGCGCTTCGGAAGCCCGCCGGATCCACGCGCTCCGGTCGTCCGCGCCTGATCGTGACGGGGCTCCTCCTCGCCGCCGCCGTGGGTTCGGGGACGGTGGCCCTTCGGTCCTCAGTGGACGATGGCGCCGGGTTGGCCTTGGTGGCCATGGTCGCGCTGCTCGGAGCGACACTGGCCGCCGGGCCGCTGATCGCGGGACCGGTCGTCCGGACGCTCGGGCGGCTCGTGCCGGGACGGGCCGCCGAACTGGGCGCGCTCAACGCCGGCCGCGACCCCAAACGCACCGCCGCCAGCGCCGCCGCGCTCACCATCGGCCTCGCCGTCGTCGCACTCGCGACCACCATGGCGGCCGGCGTCGAAGCAGGCCGGAGCCGGGGACTGGACGAGCAGCTCGCCGCCGACTTCACCGTCACCTCGGTGCTCACGACCCGGCCCCTTCCCGCCGCGCTCGCGGGCACCGTCGCGGCCGTGCCCGGCGTGACCGCCACCGCGACCCGCTGGTCGTTCCCGGGCGACCTCGGCGAATACGGGAAGTTCCAGCTGACCGCGGTCAGCGGTGATCTCCTGCGCCCCAAGGTGCTTTCCGGCCGTCTCGACCGGCTCGGCCCCGGCGAGATCGCCATCGCCAAGGACCTCGCCGAGCAGACCGGGCTCGCCGTCGGTGACACCGTGCGTTCCCTGCGCGTGGTGGCGGTCTACGACGCCGTGGACGCACCGGGAGCCGATCTGGGCTTCGCGCTGGTCGATGTCACGGAGCAGCGGAGGCTCGACCCGACCGGGGAGACCTACGACGGGAGCGTGCTCGTCAAAGTCACCGATCCCGATCGGGCCCGGCCCGCGCTGGAGCGAGCGCTCTCCGCCTCGCCACTCGCGAAACTGAGCAGCGTCGGCGAAATCAAGGAAGAGGAGGCCGCGCCGCTGCGGGAGACCCTGAACCTCCTGTGGGCACTGACCGGGCTGGCGGTGTTGATCGCCTTCGCCGGGATCACGAACACGCTCTCCCTCTCCGTTCTGGAGCGGACGCGCGAATCGGCGTTGCTGCGCGCGCTGGGTCTGACGCGCGGCGGGCTCGGTGCCGCGCTGACCGCGGAGTCGGTGTTCGTGGCCGTCCTCGGTTCCGTTTGCGGTCTGTCGGTGGGGATCGCCTCCGCGTGGCTGATCACGGAAGTGGCATCGGGCGGCGGTGAGGCGATCGTGTTCGCGCCGCCGTGGGGCCGGTTGGGGGTGCTGGTGGCGGCGGCCCTCGTCGCGGCTCCCCTGGCGGCCTTGGCCCCGGCGCGGCGGGCGATGCTCGTGAGTGTCAAGGACGGTTAGAACCGTCCTCGGCACTCACGAGTACCTAGGCCAGCCGCAGATCTCGTCCGGGCAAGGACCGCCGCCGGTCGGTCACCATGATCATCGCCAGTGTCCCGATTCCCAGCCACACCACCAGCTGCACGATCCCCGGCGTCAGTCCGTCCGTCCCGGTCAGCAGCGACCGCAACGCCACCAAGGCGCCGTTGGTCGGCAGGATCCCCAGCACGGTCCCGAAAAAGCCGGGCACGGTCGAAACCAGCGAAGCGCCGACGGTGAGTACAAGGATCGCGAGGGCGGCGAAGCGGCCAGGACGTTTGAAGATCGCCACCAGCGCTTGATTGACGACGGTGAACGTCCCGGCCGCGAGCACGAGCACCACCAGCAGGGTCACCGCCTTGCCGAAGCTCAGGCCGAGGAACGCCCAGAACACCCCGGTCAGGATCAGGGCGGTGAGCACCGCGAGTGTCGCGCCGGGGAC
This sequence comes from Amycolatopsis sp. NPDC058340, assembly GCF_042723975.1. Classification (NCBI taxonomy): domain Bacteria; kingdom Bacillati; phylum Actinomycetota; class Actinomycetes; order Pseudonocardiales; family Pseudonocardiaceae; genus Amycolatopsis; species Amycolatopsis sp. NPDC058340. The sequence goes on from NZ_JBHXIB010000016.1 coordinate 23,852, forward strand.
GGCCGCGGCGAGGATGATGCGCCAGCTCGGCTCGCGGGTGGTGAGCACACTCGGCGGCACCGCCCGGATCACCTGGTACGTCGCCAGCGCGCAGCCCCACAGCGCCAGCACGAGGATCAGCGCCACCGCGCCTTCGCCGAACGATCCCGAGCCAGCCGTGTCGGCGATCGCGGGGGTGGCGGCGACCTGCTTGAGATGGTCGCGTTCGGCCTGGGTGTAGTCGGGCACCTTGCCCCGGCCGTCGTCGAGCCCCTTGGCCAGTTCCGAGGCACCCGATTCGGCGCGCTCGGCACCGTCGGCGGCCGAACGGGCGCCGGTGGCGAGTTCACCGGCACCGGTGGACAACGTCGTCGCGCCGCCGGCGAGCTGACCGGAGCCGTCGGCGAGCCGCCGTGCCCCGGAGTCGGCGGCCTTGACCCCGGCGTCGAGTTTCCGCGCGCCGTCGGCCGCCGTGCCGATGCCGCCCGCGAGTTCCTTCGACTTGTCCGCGAGCTGCCTGTTCCCGTCGGCGACCTTCTGCGAGCCCGCCGAAAGGTCTTGCACCGCTTTCTTCGTCCGGACGACGGCGTCGCGGATTTCGGCGCGTTTGCCGTCGAGGATCGTGGCGTCGGCCGTGAGCTTCTCCGAAGCGGCTTTGAGATCGGCGCAGAATTTCGTGTCCTGATCGCATTTCCGGGCCAGCTCGGCGAACTTCCGCGCCGAGTCGCCCGCCGAAGGAAGCGCGTCGATGATCCGCACGACCTTGTCCGCCAGCGGTGAGATCGTGTCGGCCAGCTGTTTGTTGCCGTTCGCGACCTGCTGGGCCCCGTCGGCCAGTTCCCTGGTCAGCCGGGGCAGCTGCGCGGTGTCCTTCTCGGCCTGGGTCAGCCCCGACGACAACCGGCCGGAACCGGTGGCGAGCTGCCCGGTGCCGTTCGCGAGCTCGCGCGCGCCGTCCGCCAACTGACCCGCCGCACCGCTGAGCTTTCCCGCCCCACCGGCGAGTTCGCCCGCGCCCGCGGCGAGCTTCCCGGTCCCGTCGGACAACTGCCGCAGCCCGACGACGAGCTGGCCGCCGCCGTCGGCCGCCTTCACCAATTGCTGGTGGATCGAGGAGAATCCGACGTACAGATTGTCCACATAGGTCTCGACGATCTGCCGGTTCAGCGCGGTGAGCGTCGCGTTCGCGACCTCCCGGCTCGCCACCGGGTCGATCAGGCCGGTGCGCTGTGACGTCTCGACGCGCATGATCGCCTGCTTCGCGTCGAGCGGCTTGCCCGACGTCGACGTGGCTTGGGCGGAGAAGTCGTGCGGAATCGTCACGACCGCCGAGTACGTGCCGTCGGAGATGCCCTCCTTCGCGTCCTCGGCGTCGGTGAGCACCCACGTGTACGCGGAATCCTCGCCGTGCACGAGGTTTCCGGCCAGTTCCCGGCCGAGCGGGATCAGCTGTCCGTTCACCGTCACCGGCTCGTCTTCGTTGACCACGGCGGCCTTGGCCGCGCCGTGGTTGTCTTCGGGCGACCAGAACGCCCACGCCAGCCCGAGCGCGACGATCACCGGCACGAGCACGATCCCGAGCCAGGTCTTCCAGGTCAGCGGTCCGATGGCGGTCGCACGGGCGGAACCGGTGAAGAAGCGGGACATCAGCGGACCTCGGCGGGGACGGGGGCGGGTGTCATGGCGAGACCCGCGACGGCGGTGGTTGGCAGCAGATCCCGCACGAGGGCGAGGCTCTGGCAGGACACCGCGAACGTCGCGGCCCGGCTCGCGAACGCGGCCCGCAGCTCCGCGCGCTGAGCGGTGGCGACGACGGTGTCCAGGTCGTCGAGGAAGACGAGCGCGACACCGTCTTCGAGCGCGCGGCGGACCTCGCCGGCGGGGTCGTCGGTCTCCTTGCAGGCGACGAAGGCCACGTTCCGCCGGACGGCGTGCGCGTGCTGCGGCAGCACCCGGCCGAGGACCTTCAGATCGCCGCGCACATTCGGGACACGACCGGCGAGCGCGTAGAGCAGGGCACTCTTGCCCGCCGGGCCGGAACCGTGCACGGCGAGGATCTCCCCCGGGCCGAGATGCAGTCCGACGTCGCGGAAGATCGTGCGGCCCCGGTCGTCGTCGGCCCGGAGACCGGCGGCACTGATCACTTCCGCCGAGCCGGGCGCGGGCCAGTCGGCGAGCCGGAGTTCGTGGACGAGACCGTCGCCCTCGGCGTCGAACACCGGGAGTTTGCGGTCCAGCCACGGCGGCAGCCCCCAGGCACGCGGGCCCAGCAGCGCGAGGATCGCCGGGACGAGCGTCATCCGCACCAGGAAGGCGTCCACGAACACCCCGACCGCGAGACTGAACGCGATCGGTTTGATCGTGGCGCTGCCGTCGGGCACGAAGGCGGCGAACACGCCCAGCATGATCACCGCCGCCGCGGTCACGACCCTCGACGCGGACACGAAACCCGTCTCGATCGCCTTGTGCGCGTCGCCGTGATGGACGTAGTCCTCCCGGATCCGCGACACGAGGAACACCTCGTAGTCCATGGCGAGTCCGAAAAGGACACCCATCAGGATGATCGGCAGGAAGCTGATCACGCTGCCGGTGCGGGTGACGCCCAGCGCCTCGGCCAGATGCCCCTGCCCGAACACGAACGACGTCGCGCCGAACGCCGCCCCGATCGAAAGCAGGTAGCCGAAGGTGGCCTTGAGCGGCACGAGGATCGAGCGGAACACCATCGCCAGCAGCACGAGCGAGAGCCCGACGACCAGGATGCCGAACGGCAGCAGCGCGTCACCGAGTTGCGTGGAGACGTCGATGCCGACGGCGGTGAACCCGGTGACGGCGGTTTGCACGCCGTACCGGTCCTTGAACTGCCCTTCCATGGACCGCAGCCGTTCGACGAGGTCGTCGGTCGCCTCGTCGTAGGCGCCGGTCGTCGGCACGACCTGGATGATCGCGGTGTCGCCCTTGGGATTCGGCGTGGCGAGCGGGACGACGGCGACGCCGGGCACCTCGCGGATGTCGTCGGCGATGCCGTTGGTGATCCCGACCGGGTCGGTGGTCGACAGGATGTCCGCGGTGACGACCAGCGGGCCGTTGAACCCGGGTCCGAAATGCTCGGCCACGGCGTCGTAGGCGACCCGCGCCGGAGTGCCGTCCTCGTCGGTCCCGTTGTCCGGCAAGGCGAGCCGGAGATCCAGCGCGGGCACCGACGCGATCGCCAGCACCCCGACGATCAGTCCGATCGTGACCCACGGCGACTTCGTGGCGAGCCGGACCCAGCGGAGGCTGAACCGCGTCTTCTTCTTGGTCTTCCGGGCTTTTCGTGGCTTCTTGGGCCGCAGCCGCTCGCCGGCGAACGCCAGCAGCGCGGGGATGAGCGTGATGGCCACGATCACCGCGACCGCGACACCACCCGCCGCCGCGATCCCCATCGTCGTCAGGAACGGGATCCCAGCGACGAACAAGCCCAGCAGCGCGATCACGACGGTGAGCCCGGCGAAGATGACCGCGGATCCGGCGGTGGCGGTCGCCCTGGCGATGGACTCCTCGACCTCCAGTCCTTCGGCGAGCTGATCCCGGTGCCGCGAAAGGAGGAAGAGCGCGTAGTCGATGCCGACGGCGAGCCCGAGCATGACCGCGAGCATCGGCGCCGTGGAGGACACCGTCGCCACCGAGGTCGCCGCGTAGACCAGCGCCACCGAGACCCCGACGCCGAGGATCGCCGTCAGCAAAGGCATCCCGGCCGCGATGAACGAACCGAACACCATCAGCAGCACCACGAGCGCGATGACGAGACCGATCCCCTCGGTGGGGGTGAGCTTCGGCACCTTGTCCGAGAACGCGTCGCCGCCGGTGAGCACCTCGGTGCCGTGGCCGATCCGGTACTCCAGGTCCTGCGCGATCCCGGCGAGCGCGGTCCGGGTCGACGGCTGGATGTCGGCGAGGCCGACGTCGAGCTGCACGGTGACCAAGGCGGCGCGGCCGTCCTTCGACACCGCGTCGTGCACGGCCGGGTCGAAGGGGTTGACCACCGCCGAGACCTGCGGGGCCCGGGTCAGCTCCGGGACCACGCCGGCGACCGAGTCGCGCACAGCGGCGGAGTCGGCACGCTGTCCTTCGGGAACAAGGACGACCAACTGCGCCGAAGTCCCGCTCACCTGCGGGAAGACGCGGCCGAGGTGATCGAGCGCCTCCTGGGATTCCGAGCCGGGGATCGCGAACGTGTCGTCGGTGCCCTGACCGAACAGCAGCGCCGCGCCGCCGGAGACACACAGCACGACCAGCCACAACGCGGTGACCAGTACGCGCCCGCGGGCGGCGAGCCTGCCGAGGCGGTAGAGGAATGACGACACGATCGGCTCCCGGCACTCGTTGGATACATGGCGTATCGTAATACACGCTGTATCCGATTCACGATGTATCCTGTCCCACAGCCGAGTGAACGGGGCCGATGCGAAAGAATGGCGAGATGACCGAGGAGCGGGGCGCCACCATGACCAGGCGCCGGGCGGACACCCGCCGACGGCTGATCGACGCGGCGTACGAGGCCTTCTCCGAACGCGGCATCCGGGACACCCCGGTCGAGCTGATCTGCGAGCGCGCCGGCTTCACCCGCGGCGCCTTCTACTCGAACTTCAGCTCGAAGGAAGACCTCTTCCTCGCCCTGTTCCAGGAGGAGACCGCGATCCGGCTCGAGCGGTTCCGCGAGGCAACCGAGAGCGTGCTCGGCGACGCCGTCGTCGGCGCGCACGAAGACCTCTCCCCCACGCTCGGGCGGATCGCCGAACTGTTCATGGTCGCGCTCAACGCCGACAAGGACTGGTACCTGCTGTGCGCGGAATTCCGCACCCAGGGCCTGCGGCAGCCGGAGATCCGCGACCGGATCGGCGCCGCGTTCCGGTACTTCCACACCGAGCTGGGCGCGGTACTGGTCGGCACGCTCGACCGGATCGACCGGCGATTGACGATCTCGGCGGACGACGCGGTGCACGTCCTGGTCGCCCTGTACGAACAGGGACTGCAGAACTACCTGCTGGAAGGCGGCGAACTCCCCGCCGACGGCCGGTTCGTCAGCGAACTGATCCCGAAGGTGATGGCGTCGCTCATCGTCCCGGCGAAGTGACCCGTCAGCACCGGGGCGGAAGCCACCCGGGCGTGGTCACCACCCGCTCGGGCGCCACGGGCATCTGCGACGTCTTCGGCCCGAAGACGAAGCCGACGAGCCCGCCGGGGCAGACCCGCACCGCGCCGGGCCCGTCCCGGGTCCCGGATTCGCGCCAGGCCACCGGATCCAGCCCGACCCGCCACACCTTCCAGAACGACGCTCCGTCCCGATGGCCGGTGCAGGGATCGTCCTCGGGCAGGCCCTCGACGCGGCAGACGTAGCGAGAATCGCCGTACGGCCCCGGTCCTTCCCCCAGCCGCACGGCGAGCCCGGATCGCTCGAGCGCGGTCCGCGCGTCACCGGGCGAACCGGACACACATCGCACGAGCACGCCGACCGCGACGGTCACCCCTTCCGTTCCCTCGCAGGCACCTGTTCGCGAAACGGGGTCCACGGCGGGAAAAAGGGCCAGCAGGCTGAGGAGCACAGTCAAGATCGACACCTTCGGATACTAGGGGTGCCCCCCTGGCTGCGCACAGTGAATCTTTCGAGAAGTGCCGACACAAATCACGCTCCGTTTCGCACGAAACGGGAGAATATGTCGGAAATTGCCCTGTTCTGGGGACTTGCGCATTCTCCGGCGCGGGAAAAAGATGTGTTCTTCTCGCGCGCACCACTCCATCGGGTGCGGCTCTTCGAAAGGTTCAGAGCGTGACGCGCAGGCGCCTTGTCGCATTCGTCGTTCCCCTCGCCCTCGCCGGATTCCTGCTCACCGCGGGCGGCACCGCCCACTCGCGGCAGCCAGCCCAGAGCCCGGTCGACATCTCCCCCGGCGCGATCAGGTTCGATCCCACCCTGCCGAGGCTGGACATCTCCTACGGCCACTCGGATCTGGACCTCGAATACATCCGGAAGGACGCGTCGGACGCCGACGGATGCGGCACGAGGAACCGCGAAGAAACCGAAGAGGCCATCGTCAGGCCGGGCACCGGGCACGTCACACTCGCCGGGGTCCGCTACGAACTCGAACAGTTCCATTTCCACACCCCGTCCGAACACCGTTTCCGTGGCCGCACCGATCCGCTGGAAATGCATTTCGTGCACCGAAGCGCCGCCGGGAAACTGCTGGTGATCGGCGTGCCCCTGCGTTCGGGCGCCGAGTCGCCGGTGGATCGCGTCCTGGCGAAACTCGCCCCGGAGTGCGGTGAAACGGTGGCGCTGGCGGACTTCGACCTCGCCACGCTCCTGCCCCGCGACCGGAGCACGCTGCGCTACGACGGATCCCTCACCACGGCCCCGTTCACCGAAGGCGTGCAGTGGTTCCTGATGTCCGAGCAGACCGTCTCGCCGTCGACGGTCGCGCGGTTCCAGGGCCTGTTCGGTGCGGGCAACGCCCGCTCGCCCCAGCCGCTCAACGGGCGGCGGCTGACCGTCGTACCCCAGTTCTCGTGAGTGGCGAGGACGGTTAGAACCGTCCTTGCCACTCACGAGGCGAGAGGTCTCGTTTCATCGGGATTTCATGGCCCCGCCCTACGGTTCCGGGCACGGATCCGCGGCCGCGGACCGGTTGCCCACCGAGGAGACGTGCATGAGCCCGGCGAGCCGGACCCCGTACAACATGGTGACGCCCCGGGACGACGCGCCGAGCCCCGGGCAGCGGGACGGGGTCGTCGGACCGGGCTGGAGCTGGGCGGCGTTCGCCACGCCGTGGGCCGACGGCCGCCCGTCGCCGAAGTACCGGTGGACGCTGTTCGACACCGCCGCCGACGCCGTCGAAGACCTCCGTCGCTGCCTCGAGCACAGCGCAGTCGGCAGGCGCGGCGCCCTCTGCGCCTCCGTGCTCCGCAAACGAGGCGCGGCAAGGGAATTGGTGCTGTGCGACGCCGCGGAGTGGGCTTACGCCGTCCACGAGGTCCGCGCCGGGGTGCATCTGGCCGACGCCGCCGACACCTATTTCGCGCGCTGGCGGGCGAGCATGGCCGGGCACCGTTTCACGATCGTCAACGCCGGAGTACCGACTGTCTGGTGAGGTCCAGGCCTTCCAGCGCGAGGGTGCGCTGAAGGGAATCGCCGTCGGGTCCGATGGTGGTGAGCACCCATTCGAAATGCTCCCTGGCGGCCACCGGATCGCCCGCCGCGAGATGAGTGCGGCCGAGCCGGTTGCGGATCTCGGACTCCATCCCGACGACGGTCTCCTCGGTGACCGCCGTCAGCGCGCGCCGCTGGAGTTCGAACGCCTCGGAGAGATTCCCCAGTTCCAGTTCCGCGGCACCCAGGCGGGCGAGGCTGGTCGCGACCAGCAGGCCGTCCGTGGTCTCTTCGGCGAGTTCGACGGACCGCCGGAGGTCGAGCGCGGCTTCGGCGAACCTGCCGATTTCGAGCTGAACCGTGCCGATATGACACAGCACCCTCGCCAGCATCCCCGCGCTGCCGATCTCCTCGCTCAGCTCACGGGCGCGGCCGAGGTGACCGAGCGCTTCTTCGTGCTCGCCCTGCAGATAAGCGAGATAGCCCAGCGCCGACAACGATCTCTCGGCGAGCCAGCGGTCTTCCACCTCCTCGGCCAAGACCATCACCCGCCGCATCCCGGGGATGGCGAGATCGTGCCGTCCGGCGATCAGGTCCGCCATGGTGAGCCCGCCCAGCGCCCGCGCCTCCACGCCGCGGTCCCCGGAGGACTGGCCCGCGCGCAAAGCGTCGTCGAACCAGCCTCGGGCCCGGTCCAGCTGGCCTTGCATGGCGTAGGCGTAGCCGAGGCAGAACCGCAGCGAAGAGACGAGGCGTTCGTCGTCGGCCTGTTCGGCCAGCGGCAGCGCGATCTGCAGCGCCGTCCGGCATTCGTGGTATCGCTGCTGGCGGGCGAGATAGTCGACGAGCCCCTCGGCGACAGAGCACGCGAGGTCGTGCAGCCCGGATTCGGCCGCCTGGGCCACCACCTCCGGCAGGTCGCCGACGGCGTCGAGCCAGGCGGAAGCGTCACGCTGACCGGTGAACGGCCCTCCCGTCTCCAGCGGGAACCGCGCGACGCCCCATTCGCTCGCCCGGCGAGCGGCGCCGAGATACAAGCCGTACACCCGTTTCCGTGCCGCTTCGGCGGCCTCTTCCGGCATCTCCCCGGCGAGCCGCCGGGCGTAGACCGCCACCAGGTCGTGCAGCCGGTAGCGGCCGCTCGCCGGCTCCTGCACGAGGCTGGCGTCGACCAGGCTTTCCAGCCGCCGTTCGGCTTCGGCGGGCGAGCAGTCCAACAGGGCGGAGACAGAAAGCCGGTCGAACTCGGCCGTCGGCGACAGGCCGAGCACACTGAACGCGTCCTGCTCGGCGGGCCGCAGCTGTTCGTACGACAGGCGCAGCGCCACCTCGACGCTGCGATCCTCGGCGGTCAGCTCGCCGAGCCTGCGCTCGTCGTCCGACATCCGGTCCACCAGATCCTTGAACGTCCACATCGGACGGTTCTGCAGCCGGGCGCCCGCGATCCGCAGCGCGAGCGGCAAACGACCGCACAGCCCGGCGAGCGCGCGCACGGCGAACCGCTCCCCCTCGGCCCTCGGCGCTCCGACGATGCGGCCGAGCAGCCGCTCCGCCGCTTCGAGACCCAGCGCGCCGAGGGAAACGCGGCGGTCGGCGTCCAAACCGGACAGACGGCGACGGCTGGTCACCAGCACCCGGCTGCCCGGCCCGGACGGCAGCAACGGCCGCACCTGACCGGCGGACTCGGCGTTGTCGAGCACCAGCAGCAACCGCAGCTGCGCGGTCGCCGCCCGCCACGACGCGGACAGCTCGTCGAGATCGTCCGGCATGAGCCCGTCTTCGACCCCGACCGCGCGCAGCAGCCGCCGCAGCGCGCGCTCCGGCGTCACCGGCTCACGACCTTCGGTGTAGCCATGGAGATCGACGAACAACGCACCGTCCGGATAGGACTCGCGGAGCCGGTGGGCCGCGCGTACCGCGAGCGTGGTCTTCCCCGCGCCCGCGACACCGTCGACGGTGTCGACCGAGACCGACTCCGGATCGCCGTCCGCCACGAGCAGCGCGAGTTCCCGGTCCCGGCCGACGAGTTCGCCGTTGGCGGCGGGCAGTTCGTTGCGGATCCGGCGAGCAGGCTCCCGGCGCGGGGCGACACCGAGCTGCGCCTCGTCCCCGCGCAGCACCGCCTCCTGTACCTGCCGCAGCTCCTCGCCCGGCTCGACGCCGAGCTGCTCCACCAGCCGCTCGCGGACCTCGGTGAACACCTCCAGCGCCTCCGCCTGCCGCCCGCCGCCGTAGAGCGCCCGCATCAGCAAGGCGGCCAGCGGCTCGCTCGGCGGGTCGGCGGACACCAGCGCCGAGAGCTCGCCGATCACCTCGTCGAACCGTCCGAGTTTCAGCTGGGCCCGCAGTTTCCGGCGCAGCAACAGCAGCTTGCGTTCCTCCAGCCGTCGCCGCTCGCCCTGGACGAACGCGCCGGGCAATCCCGTCAGCGGCTCGCCGTGGAACAGCCGGAGGGCCTCGGCGAAGGTGTCCACCGCGGCGACGAGGTCGCCCGATTCCTCGGCGGCGGCCGCGACGGCGGCGATCTCTTCCAGCCGGACCACGTCGAGGCGCACCCCGCCGCTGGCGAACCGGTAGCCGCCGCGGTCGGACACGATCACCGAGTCCCGCGGCTTCGTCCCCGAGGTGTCCAGGCATTGCCGCAGCCGCCGGACGTACACCGGCAACACGTTCGACTCCGGCGGCTTCTCCCACAGCCCGTCGGTGAGTTCGTAGTGGCTGACGGTCACGTCCGGGCGCAGCAGCAGACCGGCGAGGACGGCCTGCTGGCGGACCGGACCGAGGTCCAGCCGGGTCTCGCCGTGCCAGGCCCGCAACGGGCCGAGCACCTCGAACCGCAGCCTCGAATCCGACATGATCCCCCCATCGTTCCGCATCAGCCCGGCACCACGATCCCGTGGTCGAACGCGTACACGATCGCGGCCGCCCGGTCCCGCAACTGGAGCTTGGTGAAGATCCGGCCGATATGGCTTTTCACCGTCACCTCCGAAATCACGAGGGTCTCGGCGATCTCCGCGTTGGTCAGCCCCCGGCCGATCGCCCTGAGCACGTCCTGTTCCCTCGGTGTCAGCAGTTCCGGTGAGCGTCCGCCGCTGCCGTTCCCGGCGGCCTGCCGGTAGGCGGCGAGCACCCGCCCGGTGACCCCGGGATCCAGCCAGGCGTCGCCCGCGGCGACCGCGCGGACGGCCCGGATCAGGTCTTCGGCGGGAGAATCCTTGAGCACATAGCCCGCCGCGCCCGCCCGCAGCGCGTCGGCCAAGAGGTTGTCGTCGTCGAAGGTGGTGAGCGCGAGCACGGGCGGATGCCCGCCGGTCCGCCGCAGCCTCCTGGTGGCCTCGACACCGCCGACGTTCTTCATCCGCAGGTCCATCACGATGACGTCGACCTCGGCGGCGGCCAGTGCCGCGGGCACCTCCGAGCCGTCGCCGCATTCCCCCGCGATGACGAACCCGTCGCGCCGTCGCAGGATGCGCCGCAGCCCGGACCGGACCAGCTCCTGGTCGTCGACCAGCAGCACCTGGATCTCGGCGGCGGTCACGGTTTGACTCCCGGCACGGTGACCCGCACGATCCACTGCCTGCCGCTCGGCCCGGCGCTGAGATCGGCGCCAAGCTGGGCGGCCCGGACGGCCATCCCGGCCAGCCCCGAGCCGTCCTCGGCGGCGCGGCGGACGGTCGAGGGGAGGGTGTTGCTGACGACGAGGTGCAAACCCGAACGGCCGGCGTTCAGCCGGACCTCCGCGGTCGCGCCGGGGGCGTGCTTGACGACGTTGACAAGTGATTCCTGCACGATCCGGTAGAGGCCCAATCCTTCCGAGGCGCCTACCCGGCCGAGGTCGCCTTCCTGTGTATAGCGCACCGCCAGTCCGGCGCTGCGGGTGCGTTCCACCAGCGTCGCGATGTCCTCCACGCCCGGCAGCGGGGCACTGCCCGACGGGGAGTCGGCGAGCAGGCCGACCGTGCGGCGGATGTCGGCCATCGCGGCGCGTCCCACCTGCTCGGCTTCGGTCAGCGCTTCGATCGCCTCGTCGACGTCGCGGTCCTGCTGCAACGCGTGCCGGGCACCGGTCAGGTGCAGCAGGGTGATGCTGAGCGAATGGCCGACGACGTCGTGCACCTCACGCGCGATGCGCTGGCGTTCGGCGAGCAGGGCCTTGTCGCGGGAGGCGTCACGGTTGTCGCGTTCGGCGTCCAGCACCCTGGTGTACCAGCGGACCATGAGCCCGCCGCTGAGCCCGAGCAGGATCGCGACCATGTAGACCGGCCCGCCGATCAGCCCGCCCCAGATCCCCGCCACGGCCAGCACCGCCTCACCCGCGGCCGTGACGAGGGCGATCCCCCACGTCGTCCGCAGGACACTGCCCGCTTCGGTGGCCGCGACCAGCAGCAGCAGCGGCGCGAAATCCGGGAGTGCCGGCTCGACGAGCAGGACCGCGGCCGCGGCGATCAGCGCCGCCACCCGCGCCCACGGCACCACCCAGCCCGTGACGGCCCAGGCCAGCGGCGTGGCGAGCACGAGCAGCCCGCCCAGCGCGACCGGCTGCGGCGGCACCAACGCGTCCCGCTGCACCACGGCGACCACGGCGAACACCACGCTCAGCAGGGTGGAGGTCGCCGGAACCCACCACGGCAGGCTCAAGCCCGCCCGGGTGAGGCTGGCCTGCACCCGTGCCCGGAACCGGTTCCGCAAGATCTCCAGCACGCCATCAGCCTAGGAAGCGCCGGGAAGCGAGTCATCGTGCGGCGGGCGGCACCCGTCTCCGCCCACGGTAGGAGGCCGGGCGAGCACGGTGGGATGAAATCCGGATGAAACCAGGGTTGGTCATTCCTGGCTGAGCGCGACCCAGTTCAGTTTCTCCTGTTCTCGTTTCGGCAGGCCCGCGACGACGAGGTCGTAGGAGTCCTCGATCATCTCCCGGACGAAATCGTCGGTCAGCGAACCGTCCAGCTCGACGGTGTTCCAGTGTCGTTTGTTCAGGTGGTAGCCGGGGATGATCGCCGGATGCTCGGCGCGCAACCGGACGGCGAGGTCGGGCTCGCATTTGAGACTGATCCGCAGCGGTTTCGCCTTCAGCGGGCCGAGCGCGAACACCTTGCCCGCGACCTTGTACACGTTGATGTCGTCGCCGAACGGGAACTCCTCCCTGGCGCCAGGGAGGCCGAGGCAGAGCTTCCGGAGAGCGGCTGGCTTCATGGCGTTCAGGCTAACCGCGACCACCGACAGAAACCTGTCCCGTCCGGAACGTTGACCGGCTGTCGGTGATTCACTGACGATGGGTGGAGCCGACTGGGTGGAGGCGAAACCGAAATGCGCGTGAAGCAGCTCGCCGTAGCGGGAATCCTGTTGCTGGGCGTCGTACCGGGGGTCGCCGCGGCGGCCCCGCCGTCTCGAGTGGAAAGCGCCGCCCCGAGCGGCTGGGTGGGCACCTGGGCGGCGGCTCCCGCGGCCGGGGTGGCCGGGACCGACAACGGCTACCCGAACTTCTCGATCCGCAACATCGTGCACACCAGCGTCGGCGGGCACGAGGTGCGCGTGCGGCTGTCCAACGCCTTCGGCCGGACGCCGGTGCTGTTCGGCCGCGTGACCGTCGCGGTCGCCGCCGGCCCGGACACCCCACAGGCCGTGCCCGGCACGATGCGCACGCTGACCTTCGGCGGAGACCGCGAGGTCACCGTGCCGCCGGGGGCCGACATCGTCAGCGACGGCACGGCGCTGACGGTGCCGAGGGACGGCGATCTCCTGGTCACCACGTACACGCCGGCGCCGTCGGGTCCGGTCACCTACCACCCGCTGGCGATGCAGAACTCGTACTTCACCCGGAACGGCGACAAGGCGGCCGACGAGTCGGCGGCGGCGTTCCCGGAGAAGACCGCGGTCTGGCACTACGTGTCCGGAGTGGACGTCCGTGGCCGCGGGCTGCGCGGCAGCGTCGTGGCGATCGGCGACTCGATCACCGACGGCGCGAACTCCACCTGGGGCGCGAACCTGCGCTGGCCCGATCAGCTCGCCGACAAGATCAGCGCGCGGACGGGCGTGCTCAACGCCGGGATCAGCGGCAACCGGCTGCTGCTCGACGGCGGCAGCTACGGCGTCAACGCGCTGGCCCGGCTGGACCGCGACGTGCTCGGCCAGTCCGGCGTGCGGACGGCGATCGTGTTCGAGGGCATCAACGACATCCAGCAGACGCCGCACCAGGCGGACCCGGACAAGATCATCTCGGCGTTGAAGCAGATCGCCGGCCGGGCGCACGACCGCGGTCTGCGGGTGCTGGGCGCGACGATCACGCCGTGGAAGGGCTGGGGTTCGTACACGCCGCAGCTCGAGGAGACGCGGCAGGCGGTGAACCGGTTCATCCGGACGAGCCGGCTCTTCGACGGCTACCTCGACTTCGACGCGGTGATCCGCGACCCCGCCGACCCGCAGCGGATGAAACCCGAGTACGACTCCGGCGATCACCTCCACCCCGGCGACAAGGGCTTCACCGCCATGGCGGACGCCGTCCCGCTGTCCGGGCTCGGCTAGCAATCAAGGGCTGCGCCAGGCGGTTCGGTGGGGCACGATGAACTGATGGCGAGCAGCGACAGCGGTATCCGGGAGACGGCGCGGCTGGTCCGGTTCGCGGAACACGAAGCGCGAGCCGAAACCCTCCGGGCACGGCTCGCCGACCTCCACGGCACCATCCGGTTGGCGAAGCGGACGTCGAACCTGTTCCGGGCACGGAAGGCGACCAGCACACCGGGGCTGGACGTCTCGGGATTCACGCACGTGCTCGACGTCGATCCCTTGGCGCGCACGGCCGACGTCGAAGGCATGGTCACCTACGAGCAATTGGTGGACGCGACCCTGCCCCACGGGCTGATGCCGCTGGTCGTTCCGCAGCTCAAGACGATCACGCTCGGCGGCGCGGTCACCGGTCTCGGCATCGAGTCGTCCTCGTTCCGCAACGGGCTCGTGCACGAGTCGGTGCTGGAGATGGAGCTGCTCACCGGCGACGGCCGGATCGTCGTCGCCAGGCCGGACAACGAGCACAGCGAGCTCTTCCAGGGCTTCCCGAACTCGTACGGGACGCTCGGCTACGCGTTGCGGTTGAAGATCGAGCTGGAGCCGGTGAAGCCGTACGTCCGGCTCGACCACGTCCGGTACGACGACACGGAGGAGTACTTCGCGGCGCTCGGTGAAGCATGCCGCAGCGGGTCGGCCGACTTCGTGGACGGAACGGTCTTCGGGCCGGGCGAGCAGTACTTGACCCTGGGCACCTTCACCTCGTCGGCACCGGTGACCAGCGATTACACCTGGCTCGACATCTACTACAAGTCGATCCGCGCCCGCGAGACCGACCATCTGAGCGTCCGGGACTACCTGTGGCGCTGGGACACGGACTGGTTCTGGTGCTCGCGGGCGTTCGGCGTGCAGCACCGGCTCCCCCGGCTGCTGCTGGGCAGGCGGCTGCTGCGGTCGTCGGTCTACTGGAAGGTCGTCGCGCTCGACCGCCGGTTCGGGATCGCCGCGAAACTGCTCAAGCTGCGCCGTCTTCCGCCGGAAGAGACCGTGGTCCAGGACATCGAGGTACCGCTGTCGCGGGCCGCGGAGTTCCTGGACTTCTTCCGCCGCGAGATCCCGATCAGCCCGGTGTGGGTCTGCCCGCTGAAGCAGCGGCCCGGCGGCGTGAACTCGCCACTGTACGAACTGGATCCCGAAACGCTCTACGTCAACTTCGGGTTCTGGTCCGCGGTACCGCTGGACCCCGGTGAGGCCCCGGATACGCACAATCGGCTGATCGAGGCCGAAGTGACCCGGCTCGGCGGGCGGAAATCGCTGTACTCCGACAGTTTCTATGCCGAAGACGAGTTCTGGCGGCTGTACAACGGCGACGCCTACCGGAAATTGAAGACGGCCTACGACCCCGATGGCCGCCTGCTCGACCTGTACGCGAAATGCGTGCGGCGGCGGTGATCGGGCCCGGGAGAAGAGAGACGACCATGGCTGGGACGACCACCGTCGGGAAGATCTTCGAGCGGTTGCTCGGCCCGAGCGCCGAAGTGTCCATCACCGGCTACGACGGCAGCACGAGCGGGCCGGCGGACGCACCCGTGTCGATCCAGGTGCGGTCGCCGCTGGCGCTGACGTATCTGATGTCGTCCCCTGGCGACCTCGGGCTCGCCCGTGCATACGTCGCCGGCGCGCTCGACGTCGACGGCGATCTCTACACGGCGTTGCGCGCGCTCGTTTCCCAGGTCGATCAGCTCAGCGCCGCGGACCGGTTGTGGCTGCTGCGTGAGCTCGGGCCGAGGCACCTGCGCCGCGTCGCCCCGCCCGCCGAAGAACTGCCGAGCCGCGCCAAGCGCGTCTTCGACGGGCTACGGCACTCGAAAGCGCGAGACAGCAACGCGATCTCGAACCATTACGACGTCTCGAACCGGTTCTACGAACTGGTGCTCGGCCCGTCGATGGCCTACACGTGCGCCGCGTATCCGTCCGGCGACGCGTCGCTGGAAGAGGCGCAGGCGCACAAATTCGACCTGGTGTGCCGGAAACTCGGGCTCCGGCCCGGGATGCGGCTGCTGGACGTCGGCTGCGGCTGGGGCGGGATGGTCGAGCACGCCGTCGAGAACTACGGCGTCGAGGCGCTGGGCGTCACCCTTTCGCGCGAGCAGGCGCAATGGGCGCAGAAGGACATCGTGACCAAGGGGCTCGCGGACAAGGCCGAAGTACGGCATCTCGACTACCGTGACGTCACCGAAACGGGTTTCGACGCGGTGTCGTCGATCGGGCTCACCGAGCACATCGGCGCGCGCAACCTTCCGTCGTACTTCCGTTTCCTCGCCGGGAAACTCAAACCGCACGGGCGTTTGCTGAACCACTGCATCACCAACCCGGACACCTCCGTGCCGCACCGGTCACGCGGGTTCATCGACCGATACGTCTTCCCGGACGGCGAACTGGAATCCGTCGGCGAGATCGCCACCGCGATGCACGACAGCGGACTGGAGGTGCGGCATTCGGAGAACCTCCGTGAGCACTACGCCACCACCCTCGGTGCCTGGTGTGCCAACCTCGACGCGAACTGGGACGAAGCCGTCGCCGAAGCGGGCGCGGGCCGGAGCCGCGTCTGGGCGCTGTACATGGCCGCGTGCCGCCTCGCCTTCGAGCGGCGGGAGATCGAACTGCACCAGGTGCTCGGGGTGAAGGCCGGTCCGGACGGCGACGCGGGCATGCCGCTGCGGCCGGACTGGGGCGTTTAGCTTCTAGTGGCGGAAAGCTTCGGCCAGCCACCACGAGCCGCCGTCGTCGGCGATCTTGGCGTCGACGACGAGCGGCGCGTCCCGCGGGCCGTCGAGCCATTCCTTGACGGCGGCGAGATCCTCGGCCGACCGCACGGTGACCCCGGCGCAGCCGAAACCGCGTCCGATCGCCGCGATGTCGGTGTCGGGGAACCGGACCGTCGTCATGTCCGCGGCGCCGAAGTGGTGGATCTCGGCGCCGTACGCCGCGTCGTTGTAGACGATGACGACGAGCGGGATCCGTAGCCGCACAGCGGTTTCCAGCTCGGAGAGGGCCATGTGGAACCCGCCGTCGCCCACCCCGAGCACGGGCAGGCGATCCGGCCGGGCCAGCGCGGCGCCGATCGCCGTCCCGAGGCCGAGCCCGATGCTTTGGAACGCCTGGGTGAAGCAGAAACCGTTCTCGTCGGGGACGGACAGGTACGCGCTCGGGTAGCCCATGAAGTTGCCGGAGTCGATCGAAACCACCCGTTCGGCGGGCAGGATTTCGTCGAGACGGCGGCTGAGCGTGCGCGGGTCGATCCTCCCGCCGCCGGATAGGTCGTTATACGGGACGTCGTTCCATCGTGTGCTTTCGGGGACTTCGCGGTTCCTTCTGTGGCTGCGCCTTTCGAGTTCGGCGTGCACGTCCACGGCCGTGCTGGTGACGTCGCCGACGACGCCCAGGTCGATCGGCCGGTGCGCGCCGAGCGCAGCCTGGTCGACGTCGACCTGGACCAGCCGGGCGGCCGGGCCGAGCAGCGTGCCGTGCCGGGTGGTCCACATGTTCAGCGCGCACCCCCAGCCGATCACGAGGTCGGCGTCCTTGACGAGGTCCGCCGCTCGCGGCGACGAAAAGCCGCCCGAGATCCCGATCGAGAAGGGATCGTCGTGGAAGAGGCCGTGCGCCACCGCCGAAGTCGCCAGCAACGCGCCGGACACCTCAGCGAGTTCTTTGAGTGGTGTGGCGCTCTCCCGTGCGCCGCGGCCGGCGATGAAGACCGGCCGCCGCGCTTCTACGACAAGGCCTGCCAGTTTCGCGATCACGTCCGCGCTCGGGCGGATCGACGCCGGGCCGGGGATTTGCGGTACTGGGACCGCTTCGGGCGCCTGCTGGGCTTGGACGTCGAGCGGCAGGTTGAGCAGGACTGTCCGTCGCTGCTGCACCGCCGTCCGATAGGCGCGGACGGTGTCGGCGACCGCGGTACGCGCGCCGTGCACGCGTTCGGGCACCGCGCCGACCGCGGCCGCGAGCGCGTCCTGGCCGACCCGGAAGTTCGACAGCACCGCCGACGCCGCGGTGTCCCCGGCCAAGACGATCATCGGGGTCCGGCTCTTGGCCGCCTCGGTGATCCCGGTGAGCGCGTTGGTCAGCCCGCAGCCCTGATGGAGACTCAATACTGAGACTCGGCCGCTCATCCGGGCGTACGCGTCGGCCATACTCGCGGCGCCGCCCTCGTGCCGCGCGGCGACGAACCGCGCGCCGCCCGCCCGCAACCCGTTGGTGGCCTCGAAGTTGCCGCTGCCCACGACCCCGAACGCCATGCCGACGCCGAGCTCCGCGAGCGTGCGGCCGACCAGCTCCGCGACGTTCATGCCCGCTCGACCAGCGCGTAGACCCTGGCGGGACTGCCGGAACCGCCGACGATCGGAAGCGGGCTGACGACCAGCAGCGATCCGGTGGGCGGCAGGCTCGCCAGGTTCCGCAACTGCGTCAAGCCGTGTTTCCCCGCGCCCAGGAGGAGTTCGTGGCACGGGAAGGCCGGTTCGAGGGCGAGTGCCTGCCCCGCGTCGGTGCCGACGGTCTCGACCCCGAACCCGGTGATCGGCGCCTCCTCCGCGAGCCAGCGAGCGCACTCCCCTGAAACACCGGGGGTGTGCGGGCCGTTCTCGTCGTTGTTGAGGAAGGTCTCCTGATCATGCGAACGAGCGTCCCAGCCCGTGCGATAGAGCAGCCAGCCACCATCGGGCAATGGCCCGTTCACCCGCTCCCACTCACGGATGTCCTCGACGGAAAGCAGGTAATCCGGGTCTTCGGCCGCGCGGGCCGACGCGTCGAGCACCACGGCCGGGGCGACCAGCGTGCGCAACGGCACCTCGGAGACGTCGTGGCCGTCCTTTCCCGACACCCAGTGCACGGGGACGTCGAGATGGGTCCCGGTGTGCTCGCCGGTGTGGATGTTGTTCCAGTACCAGCGCGGGCCGCGTTCGTCGTACCGGCTGATCTCCTCCAGGCCGAACGGGATCGTGTTCGCGAACGGCTCCGGCAACCGGAGGATCGGGGTGCTCGCGCTCAACGGGGCGGTGAGGTCGACGACCTCGATCGCGCCCGTGGTTATCGCGGAGTTCAGCTGGGCCAACAACGACATGCGTGCCTCCCGGGAATGACTGCGGCGTCTCGGCCACCTTAGGCGGATTTCGGGTTTGATGGGTCGCCTGAGACGTCGCCGATGGACTGAGGAGAAGATCGATGGTCGAGGTGGCACTGCGGTCGGTCGAGGATCGCGACCTGGACACCTTGTACGAGCTGATGCGTGACCCCGAATCGGTCCGGATGGCCGCGTTCGTCGCCAGGGATCCCAACGATCGCGAAGCGTTCGACCGCCACATGGTGAGGTTGCGGACTTCTCCGGACCTCATCGTGCGTGCGGTGACCGGTGATGGCCGCTTCCTCGGCACCATCGGCAGATTCTTCGTGGACGGCGACGCGGAAATCACCTACTGGATCGATCGTTCTGTTTGGGGACGGGGAATCGCCAGCCGTGCCCTCGCGCTGTTCCTGGAGATCGTCGAGGTCCGGCCTTTGTACGCGCGCGCCGCCAGTGACAATCTCGGGTCGCTTCGGGTGCTGCAGAAGGCGGGGTTCAGTGTTGTCGGGACCGAGGTCGCCTACGCGTCCGCTCGGGATGCCGAGATCGAGGAAACCATTCTGCGCCTTGATGCTTGAGGGGTCGGCTTGGGCAAGTGAGGCGTGCGGCGGCGTTGCGAAAGCCACTTTCGCAACGTTGAAGGTTGCGAAAGTGGCTTTCGCAACGTGCCCCACGGGGTATTCGAATGATTTTCGAGAAACCTTTTCGGATTCGCACACTTGTTCGACTGCTGGTATTCTTGTGGGGTGTCCAGTCAACGGATCCTCGAACCGCCGCACGAGTTGTGGCGTGCCGGTGCGCGGGAGCTCGCGCATGGGGTGGTGGAGCGGTTGTCGGTGGTGCGTCAGGCGTTGGCGAAGGTCGGGCAGTTCCTGGCCGAGATCGAGTCCCGGGGTCCGATGGAACTGTTCGGGCACCGCTCGACCGCCGGGTGGTTCGCCGAGACCGCCCGGATCAGCCCCAAAGAGGCCCGCGACACCGTCACCCGGGCGCTGACTGTGAACGAGAGCCGGAATCTGGACGGCACTCCGGCGCCGGCGTTCGCCCCGATTGCCGGTGCGGCGGCGGCGGAGGGTGATCTGGGGCATCAGCAGCTGGATCCGATCCTCGCGGTGCTGAAGAAGATCCCGGCCGATGCCACAGCGGACGACCGGACCGGTGCCGAGCAGATCCTGGTGACTCTGGCCCGCCACGCCGGGCCGCAGGAGATCACCAATGTCGGCGCGGACCTTCTCGCCCACCTCGATCCCGACGGCAACGAGCCTAAGGACGAGGATCTCAAACCACCGTCCCGCGAGGTATATCTCCGCAAACGCGAGGACGGCTGGTGGCGGCTCAACGGCTTACTGGACCCCGAATTCGGGGCCCGCACCAACGCCCTGTTCGAAACCTGGGGACAACGAAGACCCATCGACGAAGACGGCAACCGCGACCCCCGCACCCCCGGCGAACGCCACGGCGACGCACTCTTCGACGCCATCCACTACGCCATGACCAACGACAAAGCCCCCACCCTCTCCGGCGACCGCACCACCATCGTCATCACCATCCCCCTGGAAACTTTGACCTCCGGGCTCGGAGCCGCCTGCGTGGACGGAGTCACCCAGATCACCGCCCGACACGCCCGCATGCTCGCCTGCGACGCGAAAATCATCCCCGCCGTCCTCGGCACCGACAGCGAACCCCTCGACATCGGACGCGCCGCCCGCACCGTCACCCCCGCCCAACGCCGCGCCCTCAACCTCCGCGACCACGGATGCGCCTTCCCCGGCTGCCGACGAAAACCCAAACACTGCGAAGCCCACCACATACTCCCCTGGGGCCAACTCGGCGACACCGACCTCGACAACCTGTGCCTGCTCTGCCGATATCACCACATGGTCATCCACGGACAATCCGGCTGGAAAGTCCACACCACCAACAGCCGACCCGAATTCATCCCACCGCAGTATTTGGACCCGCTACAAACACCCCGCCGCAACCACCGCTGAACCCGAGGGAGCCCGCCGTCCACATGGCGACGGGCCCCTCGGCATGCCCTCACTCAGTTGAACCAGGTTCCGAACATCGAACTCTGCGACCGGCCCGCCAGTCGCTTCCCGAGATCGACGGCCTGTGCCTCGGTGAGCAGACAGATGTAGTCGGTGACGGCCCGGGCACAACGGGCCTCCTTGTCGCCCTTGAAGGTCCCTTTCGCCTCGTCGTCACGCTTGATGTCGCGGTAGATCACACGGAGGTGGATGGGGATCTTCGGACTGTTCGGCGACTTTTCCAGGCACATGAGCAACCGATCGAAGAGCGAACCGATGATTCTCTTCTGACCTTCCTGCTGGATGGCCAGTGGCGGTCTGTCGATCACATAGAACCACGTGAGCTCCTTCAACGCGGCGACCCGGTATTGACTCTCTTCGTCGACCTCGACATAAGGGGCCACGTCCACGAGCCGGACCGCGTCCACGAGCCTGGTGAGATGATTGCTGGTGATCATGTTCATTTGAACCCGGTTCTCGCGAGTGTCCCAGCACTGCGACCTGAGACTTTCACCGAACTCGCCGACGATCGCGTCGATCTGCTCCCGAAAGCGATGTTCGTTGAAACCGTTGATCTTCCTCAACCGTCGGCGACCGTGCTTGAGGATGCGCTTCTTGTCGATCGCGAGGTTGTGCAACGGGATCAGCCCGGCCCGGAAATAGTCCTCGAGGTCATGCGTCGCGTAGCTGATGTCGTCGGCCCAGTCCATGAGGATCGCGTTCGCGGAGCGCAAATCACCACGGCTACCGTCCCGGACCCATTCGAAATCGTCTCGCTCGGTCTGGTAGGCGCCCCATTTCTCGCCGTAGCCACGGTTGGTCCACGATGTGATGGGTTTGGCCGAATCCCGCGGCTTGAGGCGCGGGTACTTGAGGATCGCGTTCAACGTCGCCCGGGTCAGGTTGAGGCCCATGTGCTCCTCCTTCCGCCGGGCGAGCTTCGTCACCACCCGGAAGGACTGCGCATTCCCTTCGAAGCCCTCCAGCCCGGCGATCTGCGCCAAACGCTGATCGAGGACCTCCTCGGCGATGTGCCCGAACGGCGGATGGCCGATGTCGTGCACGAGGCCCGCCGTCTCGACGACGTCCTCGTTCAAGTCCGACTCCGGCGCGAATTCCCCTGGACCGCACTGAGCGCGCAGATGCTGCACGAGTCTTCGGCCCATTTGCGCGACCTTCAAACTGTGCGTGAGCCGGTTGTGCAGCACCAGTTGCTCATTGACCGCGGCGACCTGGGTCACTCCGGCCAGTCTGCGAAACGCGGACGAGTAGAGCACTCGATCACGATCGCGCTGGTACGCGTCGCGATAGGTCTCCTTCTCTTGAACTTCGTGGCGCCGGGCAATTCCCTTCGACATGGTCCCTCCTCGTCATGACTCAAAGAGCCTTGAAAAGGAGGCGGAGAACGACAGAGAACCGTTAACGCCCGGACCGGAGAGACGGAACCATCGGTATTCGTTCGCGACCGAACCGCAACCCCCGGCTCAGTCCACCATCATCAAATCCAGCCCCCGCACCCGTTCCCGGTCCGCGATGACGTCGATCTCGCTGATCTTCCCGTCCACGAACACGAACGCGAGCACCACCGAAGGCCGTCCTTCGTTTGCCATCACGAGGCCGATGTCGCCGTTCACCAGCGCGAGCTGGGTGACCGCCGCCCGCACCGAAGCGGCCGCCGCGCCGCGTGCGACCACGCTGGCGCCGCGCAGGTAGATCGGCTCGCGCGACGGGCCAGCCGCCTTGTCCGCGCGGAGGACGACGTCGGGATGCAAAAGCTCGAGGAGCGCCGCGAAGTCTCCGCCGCGGGCCGCGGCCAGGTAGGCGTCGACGACCTGGCGCCGTCGCGCGAGGTCCGGTTCCGCGGCGGTGGGGCGGCCCTGGACACGGCGCCGGGCCCGGCTCGCGAGTTGCCTCGCGGCGGCCGGGGTGCGGTCGATCAGCGGGGCGATCTCCTCGAACGGCACCGCGAACATGTCGTGCAGGACGAACGCGAGCCGTTCGGCGGGGGCCAGCGTGTCCAGGACCACCATCATCGCCAGCCCCACCGAATCGGCGAGCACCGCGTCGGCGGCGGGATCGACCATGGAGTCGGCGGGCTCGGAGAACGCGGCGTCGAGCGGTTCCTCCCGCCGGTGGTCGCGCGAGCGCAGCACGTTCAGGCACACCCGTGCCACCACCGTGGTCAGCCAGCCGCCGAGGTTCTCGATCTCCTCCGCGTCGGCGCGGTTCAGCCGCAGCCACGTGTCCTGGACGGCGTCTTCGGCCTCACTGGCCGAACCCAGCATCCGGTAGGCCACCGCCCGCAGCCTGACCCGGTGTTCCTCGAAGCGTTCCGTCAGCCGATCCACCGTTCATATCTAACAGCCACCGAGATCGTCGGTGAACCGCACGCCCGAAGACCGGTACGACGCGGCCCGTTCGGCGGCGGCCTGCGGCGTCAGCACCTCGTTCTTCGCGTAGTAGACCCAGTCCACCTGTTCGAGATAAGTGCTCGTCCCGCCGCTGTGCTGCGTGAGGTCGATGAACCACTGATTCACGTTCAACGACATGTTCTGCCGCGGGTACACGTCGAACGGCCCACCGCGATCGTGGTCGGCCACCAGCGCGCCGTCGATGTAGTACCGCACATGGCCGTCGGACACGGTCGCGACGACGGAGCGCCATCCGTCGATGCTGCGGCGCTGGCTGTCGCTCTTGTTCTCGGCATACCAGGGATCCGGCGTGTAGGTGTGCCAGCTGGTCTGGAAGTTCACCGGGCCCGCCTCGCCCCAGCCGCCGTTGGGCAGGTACTCCGAGAAGTCCAGCTCGCTGTAGATCGGGTCGTTGTCGTAGCGGAGCGGGCTGATCGTGAAGAACGTCTGGTTGATCCGGTCGCCGTCGGGGCCGGACACCGGCGCGTCGGAGAAGCGGATCCGCGCCGCGTACGTCCCTTCGAAGAACCGCCGGTCGGGCTGCATGATCTCGGTCTGTGTCGTCCCCGCGGGCGTGCCGTCGGTGGTGGAGGCGAGTTGCAGCACCTTGTCCCCGCCGGATGTCGGGAACGTGATGCCCTCAGGCGCCCAGCGCGCGCCGCCGACACCGGGGCCGCCCGCGCCGGACCGCACCTGCCAGCCGTGCTGGGCGAGGAGACCGTCGGTGTGCGAGCCGTAGTGGAAGTCGTCGAACAGCGCCCCGCAACCGGCCGCTCCGGCGGCGGCTCCCGGCGCCAGACCCAGTGCGGCGACCGACAGCGCCGCGACGGCGGCGGCGCGGAACTTCCCTGAGGTCGACATCTCGTCTCCTTTACCACTGGTCAGTTTCTTTCCACCGTCGCCCGGTGAAGTGGTAAAGTCAATAGGTCTAGACAACTTGTCCACCAGCCAATTCACGCTGACCACTGGGTAGGCTGTGGTCATGCGGCGAACAGAGGTCAAGGATCGGCTACGCCAGCTCATCGAGCGGCGGCAGCCGGGTGAGGTCCTGCCTTCGGAACGCGCGCTGAGCACCGAAATCGGCGTCTCGCGCCCCACCTTGCGGGCCGCGATCGACGAACTGGAACGCGACGGTCTCGTGGTCCGCGAGCACGGCCGCGGCACGTTCACCGCGCCGCGCAAGATCTCCCAGGACCTCCTGCCCGCCACCGGCGGCGAGCAGTTCGCCCCGCCCGCCGAAGGCCACTGGACGAGCCGCGTGATCGACTTCGCCACCACCCCGGCGGGCGCCCGGCTCGGCAAACGGCTCGAGGTCTCGCCCGGCCACACCCTGGTCGCGGTCACTCGCGTCCGCGTCGTCGAAGAGGCGCCGATGGCGATCGAGCGGATCCTGGTCCCGCGCGACCTCGTGCCCGACATCACGGCCGCGGGTTTCGAGTCCGGCTCGTTCTACGAGCTGCTCCGCACGCGGTACGAGGTCGTGCCCGCGACGGCCGTGCAGATCATCGAACCGACCGTCACCGACGCGGGCGAGTCCGGCCTGCTCGGCGTCCCGCAGCACTCCCCCGCCCTGCTGTTCGAACGCACCACCCGCGACGACGGCGGCCGCGTGATCGAGTACACCCGCTCGATCTACCGGGGCGACCGCTACCGGATCACCTCGCGTCTGACGTTCGACCACACCTCGGGCTGACTCCGGCGCGCCGGGGCCGTCGCCGCGCGAGTCCGTGTAAGACTCCCGGGCGATGTACACCCCGTCCGATCTCGCCGACCTGCTCGAATGCGAGCACCGCAGCCTCCTGAACCAGGCGCTGGCCGCCGGCCTGCCGGGAGCGCCACGGCCGGGCTCCGGGCCGGACCAGCTGGCGGTCACGCACGGGCGCGCGCACGAGGCCGCGACGCTGGACAAACTGCGCGGCGAGCGGAGCGCCGTCGTCGAGATCGACGAACGTGATCCGGCCGTCGCCGCGAAGGCCACCGAAGAAGCGCTTCGGGCCGGTGCTCCGGTGATCTACCAAGCGGTCTTCCACGACGGCGAGTTCTCCGGCCGGGCCGATTTCCTGATGCGGGACGACGAAGGCCGCTACGAGGTCTACGACACGAAGCTGGCCAGGCACGCGAAGCCCGCCGCGGTCGTCCAGCTGACCGCGTACGCCGACGCCCTGCGCCGGGCGGGCTGGCCCGCCGGTCCGCGAATGCATCTCCTGCTGGGCGATCACAGCACGCGGTCGTTCCGCGTCGACGACTTCCTCCCGCTGGTGGACCGGCTCCGCGCCCGGCTGCGGAACCGGCCGCCCACCCTGCCGGTCCGGCTCTGGGCCGACGAGCGGCCCGCGTGCGGCGGCTGCTCCTATGCCGCGCACTGCGCGAGCGCCCGCGAAGCCGACCGTGACCTTTCGCTGGTCGCGGGGATGCGCGGCGACCAGCGGCGCAAACTCGTCGCCGCCGGGCTCGGCACCATCGACGCGCTCGCGGCCGCCGCACCGGAAGACCGCCCGCGCGACATCTCGACGACGTCGTTCGCCACGCTGCGCGCCCAGGCCGCGATCCAGGTCCGGCAGGACGAGACCGGGCAGATCGCCTACGAGGTCATCGATCCGGACGCGCTGGCCGAACTGCCGCCGCCCGCGCCCGGTGACGTCTTCTTCGACATGGAAGGCGACCCGTACGCGCTGGCGGGCGAAGGGCTCGAATACCTCTTCGGCGCCGTGACCGACGACGGCGGCACGAAGTTCACGCCCTTCTGGGCGCACAACCGGTCGCAGGAGAAGCGGGCCTTCGAAGAGTTCGTCGACTTCGCCACCGCGAGGCTCGCCGAGCATCCCGGCTCGCACGTCTACCACTACGCGCCGTACGAGGTCACCGCGATCAAGCGGCTCGCCGCCGTGCACGGGACCCGGGAGGACGCCGTCGACCACTTGCTGCGCAGCGGCGGCCTGGTGGACCTGTATTCCGTGGTGCGCAAGGCACTCCGGGTCTCGCAGCGGTCGTACTCGATCAAGTATCTCGAACCGCTCTACATGCCGGAGGCTCGCGACGGCGACGTCAAGACGGCGGTGTCGAGCATCGAGGCCTACGAGGAATACCTGACGCTGACCGCCTCCGGCGAGACCGAGCACGCGGACGAAGTGCTGCGAGGGATCAGCGACTACAACGAATACGACTGCGTCTCCACACTGCGGCTGTTCGAGTTCCTGCACAAGGTCCGTGCGGAGAAAGGGATCGCGCTCGCCGAGCCGCCCGAAGAGTCCGATGTGGACGCTCTGCTCCGCCAGACCGAAGAGGACGTCGCGGCCCAGAAACGCGCCGAACGCGCGGCGCAGCTGGCCGTGCTGGTCGATCCTCTCCTGGAGGGCCTGCCCGACGATCCGGCCGAGTTCACCGGCGAGGATCGCGCCCGCGCGCTGCTGGCCGCGTCGGTCGGCTACCACCGCCGCGAGACGAATCCGGCGTGGTGGGAGTACTTCCGCCAGCTGGCCGCGCCGCTCGGTGATCTGGAGACCGACAACGCCTGCACCGTCCCGGTTTCGCTGGAGGCCGGGGAATGGGTGCCGCCGTCGGGCCGGGTCCGCAAGGCGAAGCGCTCGCTAGTGCTCCGCTGCGACCCGGACCGCCCGCATCCCTTCGCCCCCGGCGACGACGTCCGCCTGCGGTACGGCGCGGCCGCGCGCGACGCGAAGGTCGTCTCGGCCACCGCCGTGGAACTGACGCTCGAAGAAGGCTGCCCACCCGACGAGACCACCGCCGACCGGCCGGTCGCGGTGCTGCCCGGGAGCCCGGTCCGCCCCTCCCCCAAGGACGACGCCGTCGCGGACCTGGCCCGTCTGGTCGTCGACGGGCTGCCGACGCTGCCCGCGCATCCCGGCGTCGATCTGCTCCGGCGCACGACACCCCGGCTTCGCGACGACAAGTCCCTGCCCGAGCCCGGGACCGACCTGGTGAACACGGTGATCGAGGCCGTCGAGGCGCTCGATGGCTCCACACTCGCCGTCCAAGGCCCGCCGGGCGCGGGCAAGACCTATCTCGCCGGCAGGCTCATCGCGAAACTCGTGCGCGCGGGCAAGACGATCGCCGTCACCTCGACCAGCCACAAGGCCGTGGAGAACGTGCTGTCCGCCGCGCTGAAGAACGCGCCGGATCTGCCGTGTGCGAAACGCGCCAAACGCACCCCGGATCCGGCCGCGCCGTGGGAGCAGCCGAAGACCAATCCCGCGCTGGTGAAGTGGCGCGAGGAGCACGACACCGGCCATCTGGTCGGCGGCACCGCCTGGACGTTCGCGAACGCCGCGATCCGGGAGGAGCCGTTCGACCTGCTGATCATCGACGAGGCGGGCCAGTTCGCCCTCGCCGACGCGCTCGCGGTGTCGATGTGCGCCAAGAATCTTCTGCTGCTGGGCGATCCGCAGCAATTGCCGCAGGTCGTACAGGGCACGCATCCCGCGGGCGCCGAGGCGTCCGCGCTCGGGCACCTGATCGGCGAGGCCGACATCATCCCGGCCGAACTCGGGTACTTCCTCGACGAGACCCGGCGGATGCATCCGGCCGTCTGCGCGCCGGTGTCGCGGCTGTCCTACGCGGGCCGTCTGCACTCGCATCCCTCGGCCGCCGAACGGGCGATCGACGGCGTCGAATCGGGCCTGTACCTCGCCGAGGTCGACCACCACGGCAACACGACGCGGTCGGTCGAGGAGGCCGAGGCGGTGACCGCCCTCGTCGCCGAGCTTCACGGCCGCGCCTGGACCGATCACGGCGAGGCCCGGCCGCTCGGCGACGAGGACATCCTGGTCGTGGCGCCGTACAACCTGCAGGCCCGGGTCGTCGCCCGCGCGCTGGACGAGGCCGGGCATCCCGGCGTGCGCGTGGGCACGGTGGACCGGTTCCAGGGGCAGGAGGCGCCGGTGGTGATCACCACGATGACCTCGTCCTCGGCGGTCGATCTGCCCCGTGGGCTGGACTTCCTCCTCTCCCGGAACCGGCTCAACGTGGCGCTCTCGCGGGCACAGGCGCTCGCGATCGTGGTCTGTTCACCACGGCTCGTCGAGGCCGACATCCGCACGGTCGACCAGATGCGGCTGGTTTCGGGCATGCTCGGGTTGATGACCGAAGCCGTGCCATGGCACGCAGGACGGAGTGGACGATGACCGAGAAGAACCCGGACAAGGAGATCCTCGACGCCGAGATCGTCGAAGAGTCGCCGACCGCGCCGATCGAGGTCCCGGAGCCGGACTACAGCGAGGGCGGCGTTCCCTCGTTCGACCACGTGCGGGATCGGATCGAGCAGCGGTACACGACGTCGCTGGGCTCGACCGAACTCGCCGGCCTCGGCGGCAAGGAAGACGTCGCTTCGCTGGACAAGAAGATCGCCGACCGCGACAAGGCCGCGAAGGACAAGCTGGCCGAGATCCGCCGCGCGATGCGGGAGCAGTGACGGTGATCGAAAACCGCACTCGCGTGATCAGACGCAGCCACCGAGTTCGCCTTCCAATCACGTGAGTTACGCCTTAACGACCCCAATGCGGTGAGCCTGCCTTCGCCGCGATGGCCCGCGCCTTCCGGTAGTGCCCGGCGGCGGCTTCCGGCAGACCGAGTGCCGTGGCCAGGTCACCGAGGTAGCAGGCGACCGGGCGGAGGGTGAGCATCCCGCTCCCGGCACCGGCGATCTCGCCCTCGGCGGGCAGAAGCTCCGCGTACAGGCGTTCCATCGCCGTCCGGTCGCCGAGCTCGATCGCGACCACGGCGTGCAGACAGGTGCGGGCCTCGAACAGCAGGTCCCGGGGCGAATCCGGGATCGGCGGCACCGGACGGCACCAGCTTTCGTAAGCGCCGTAGCTCTCTTCTCGCGCTTCCGGTGGCAAACCACGCTGGATCCGGTCGCAGAACAGGGCGAACGCGAGGATCCCGTTGTCCACTCCGGACATGGCCGTTCCGGCGAGCCCCGCCGCCGCGGCACGGTAGGCGGCTTCCCCACCGGGGCCGGTCATCGCGGTCCGCATCGCGCGATACCACCGGGTGAACACGCCGACCAGCGGAAGCCCGTACTTCTCGCCGAGCCCGTCCGCGGCCGCGGCGTGCCGGTCCGCGGCCGCGAAATCCGCGAGCGCGCTCTTCGCCTGCAGGAGCACGAGATGGCCGAGCACCTCGAACGTCACCAGTCCGTGCCGCGTGGCGAGGTCGACCAGTTCGGTGCCGATCGCCGCCCGCTCGGGGGCGAGCCCCGCGCGGTCGAAGGACTGCAGGAACCGGGCGTTGAGCGCGAACGCGAGCAACGCCGGGTCATCGAGCCCGCGGGCGAGTGCCTCGGCCTCCCTGGCCGCCTCGCGAGCCCGCGCCCCGCCCTCGTTGCGCAGGTCGACCGCGAGCGTGGCCAGCAGGCGGCACCGCTCGGTCCGGCGTCCGGCCGGCAGCGCGGCGAGGGTCCGCTCGACGGCGCCCGCGATCCGGGACGCGAGTTCCCTGTCGTCGCTTTCGGTCCAGATGGCGGGAACGTCGAAGGCGCCGATCATCCGCGCGGTCAGCAGCGGATCGTCCAGCTTTTCCGCCAGTTCCAGCGCTTCCGCCCGATGCCGCCGGGACTGGCCGAGGCCACCGGCGACGGCCGAAGCGCGCGCCTTGCCCATGATCAGCTCCAGCCGCTTCTCCGGATCGGAGCCGCCGGATCGGTCGTACGCGCTGAGCGCGGCATCCCAGAGTCGCGCCGCTTCCGTTGAGGCGAAACGACTTTCGGCCTGTTCCGCGGCTGCTCGCGCGTACCGGGCGGCACGGTCGCCATGCTCCCCGGACAGCAGGAAATGGTGCGCCAGCGCGTCGACGTCGTCCGGGCGAAGACGTTCCAGTACCTCGGCTGTCCCGCCGTGTTCGCGCGCCCGCCGCGAACGTGAGAGGTCGTGGTAGAGCGTGTCCCGCACGAGCGCGTGCGCGAACCGGAACCGGTTCGGCGCCCGCTCGGCCAGGATTCCTTGCCTGGCCGCGATCTCCACCGCGTCAAGGGCGGTTTCCCCCACCAGGGCCTCGAGCACGTCCAGATCGACGTCCGTACCGATCACCGCCGCGCGCCGCACCACACCGCGGACCTCGTCCGGTAACGCGTCCACCCGGTGCCGGACGACGTCGCGGACTCCCGGCGGCACCGCGGCCAACGCGGCCTGCCCCTCGGCGGCCAGCAGGCGGGCCAGTTCACGGACGAAGAACGCGTTCCCGCCGCTGCGCCGGTGGATCGCCGCGGCGGTTTCCGGATCGACGTCCTCCCCGATCGTGGCCCTGACCAGCGCGGCGACCTCGGTCTCGGGCAGCCCGCCGAGATAGATCCGCGCCGGCTCGTGGCGGGCGGCCCGGCCGAGGAAATCCGTCAACCGCGCGGGCGGGTCGGTGCCGCGATAGGTCGCGACGATCAGCACCGGCTCGTCCAGTACCGAGGTCAGCAGCGCCAACGTCTCCTCGCCCGCCCAGTGCAGGTCGTCGAGGACGAGCAGCAAGGGAGCGGCACCGGACAGATAGGAGGCGACCGCCCGGTGCCATCGCCAGCGCGCGGCCAGGGGATCTTCGATCGCCGGGTCCGCGACCGGTGGCGCGCCGTATCCCGCGTCGGCGAGCGTGGCGAGGATCCGGGTCCAGGCGTAGGCGGGCGGCGCGCCCTCGTCGTCGGGGTTGTTTCCCCAGGCCGTGGTCCAGCCACGCGCGGCGAGACGGGCGGAGAACGCCTCGGCGAGCGCTGTCTTCCCCACCCCCGCCTCACCCGACACGAGCACCAGCCGCGACCCCTCCGAGGCCTCTTCGAGCCTGGCCAGTTCCGCGTCCCGCCCGATCAACGGCCGCTCGCGGATCGTGGGCACGGACGGCCGGAGCCGGGGCGCTTGCGCCAGGATGTCGGCTTCCAGGTCTCGCAGGCCCGCGCCGGGGTCGATGCCGAGCTCGTCGGCGAGCCGTTCCCGCGTGGCGCGCAACACCGCCAGGGCGTCGCCTTGCCGCCCGGAACGGTAGAGCGCCAAGGCCAGCAGCCGGGAACCGTTTTCTCGCAAGGGATACTCGCGGACCCGTGGTTCCAGTTCGGGGACGATCTCGGCGGCCCGGCCGAGCGTGAGCAGGGCTTCGGCACGGAGTTCACCGGCCAGCAACCGGAGTTCGGTGAGCCGGGAGACCTCGCCGAGCGCCCAGCCTTCCTCGGCGAACCCGGCGTACGCGGGGCCGCGCCACAGCGCGAGCGCGGTGTCCACTTGGGACAGTGCGGCGTCCGCCCGGCGGGCGTCGAGGAGCTCACGGGCCGTGGCGACGCCGGCCTCGAAGTCCCACGCGTCGACGGAATCCGCGTGCAGCGCGTAGCCGCGGGCGACCGTGACGAGCAGCCGCGCGGGCTCACGGGGCGCGCGATCCGGTTCCAGCGCGCGGCGCAAGGCACCGACGAAGGTCTGGACCGCGCCGACCGCACCCTCGGGCGGCCGTTCCCACAGGTCGTCGACCAGGCGTTCCACCGGCACGACCCGGCCGCGGGCGATCAGCAGCCTGGCCAGCACCGCGCGGTGCCGCGGGCCCTTGAGCCCGACTTCGCCTCGTCCGTCCTCGGCCACGAGCGGGCCGAGCACCCCGAACCTCATCGTCACCTCCTTCACCGGCGGTGATCATCGTGCCCCGGACGCTGACCGGGTGCTGATTCGGGCCGGGGACGCTGGCTGTCATCACGGAACGACCAGGAAGGTACCCATGCGCATCACCGGATTCGACTACCAGCGCGTGCCCGTGGCGGACGGCGTGGCACTCGACGTCGCCGTCGCCGGGACGGGCAGCCCGATCGTGCTGTTGCACGGCTTCCCCCAGACCCACCTGATGTGGCGGCACGTCGCGGCGGATCTGGCGGCCGATCACACCGTCCTCTGCCCTGACCTGCGAGGATACGGTGAAAGCGACAAGCCCGCCGACACCGGCGACACCTACTCGAAGCGGTCGATGGCGGCCGACGTCGTCGCCGTCGCGAAGGCCTTCGGCCACGACCGGTTCGCCCTCGCCGGGCATGACCGCGGCGCGCTGGTCGCCCTGCGGGCGGGGCTCGACCACGCGGACAGGGTGAGCCACCTCGCGATCCTCGACGTGCTGCCGACGCTGGACATGTGGGACGTGCTGCACGGCGCCGGTGCCGCGGTCGGCTTCCACCTCTACCTGATGGCTCAGCCGCCCGGATTGCCCGAGCGGCTGATCGCCGGCGCGCCCGACGCGTTCTTCGGTCACTTCCTCGACGCTTGGACCCGGAACGGCGATGCGATCCCCGCCGACGTCCGTGCCGCGTACCTGGAGGCGTCACGGAAAGCCGTGCCGTCGATCGTCGCCGACTACCGCGCGTCGGCGGGGATCGACGTCGAGCACGACGAGGCGGACCGCGCGGCGGGCAACCGGCTCACCATGCCGCTCACCGTGCTTCAGCAGGACTGGGGCGCCGTGCTCGGCTACGACGCCGTCGCGCTCTGGCAGGCGTGGGCGACGGACCTGGACCACCGGACGGTCACCTCGGGTCACTTCATGGCCGAGGAATCACCGGCGGACGTGGTGAAGGCGCTTAGGGATCTGCTCACGCGCTAGAACGGTTTGGGCAAGGTCGTGAGTGACAATGATCGTTCTAACGGTCTTCCTCACTCACGACCCCCTCGTGGAATCCTTGCCATCGGCCTGAGCCGAACGGCCCAACTCACGCCCCCACTGGCGGCAATCGACCGCCGATCGGGTTTGGCCCTCACCCGGACGGGTATCGGGAGGCGGCACGACGAACGAGGGGCCCGACATGAAACCCACCGCCAAACGCGCGCACACCGTCGCACGCGATCTCCTTTCACTCACCAGATCGGGTGAGGCCGACCGGCTCGCCACCGCCCTGGTGTCCATCGCCACCTCCACCCGGCGAGAACCGGCGCTCGACGACGTCGTCGGGCGACTGGTCGACACGTTTTCCCTGGCGGCCAAGGATCGCCGCCGTTCGCTGCGGATCGGCGAACCGTTCACGCTGCGTCTGCGGGATCACGCGGGCATGACGGTCCGGCCCGACCGTCTCGATCCGGGAGTGGCCGCGATCGTGCGGGCCATCGCCGCCAGCGTCCGCGACGACCGGGACACCTGCGCCGACCAGATCGGGCAAGCGTGTGAGAACGCCGATCTCAACCAGCGGATCCGGGTGCTCGCGCACTGCGTGGTCTGGACGGCCGATCTCCTCGGCACCGACACGACCGCCTATCCCCCGGTGCTGTCCTGCCTCAAGGTATCGCAGCCAGGTAACAGTCCATAGTAGACATTGCGCGGTTCGGATGACTTCCGGCCCGTCGTATGGACATCCTCCGCACGGAACGGCAAGCTGGACAACCGCGCACGAAGTCCCGGCCCCCGATGACGGGCGCACCTTGGCGGCCAGTTCCCCCGAACCAGGAGTGCAGATTTGGACGAGGTAGCGCCCTCGACGGTACCCGCGGACTCCCGTGCCGCCGCCACGGCGGGGCGGCTGCCCAACCCGGACAGCAGGTTGGTCCGGGCGGCCGTGGCCGGTGACCCGGACGCGCTCCGCGACCTGACCCGTTTCCTTTCCCCGCACGTGTTCCGCTACTGCGCGAGCAGGCTGGGGACCGCCGGGACGGGCGCCTGCGACGCGCAGGACTGCGCGCAGGAGGTGTTGCAGGCGATGCTGATCGCCTTGCCCCGCTACCGATACCGGCCGGACCGGTTCCTCGCGTTCGTCCTCGGTATCGCCGGGCACAAGGTGGCCGATCTGCACCGGCGCCGTTCCCGCGAGCCGGTCGCCTCCGTACCGGAGATCGGCGACGGGCTGACGGCGTGGGCGCGCCGCGATCCGGACGAGATCGAACGGCTGGAGCACCGGTTGCAGGCCGGGGTCCTGCTGGCGAGGTTGCCGATGCCGCACCGGCAGGTGCTCGCGCTGCGGTTCGTGTTCGGGCTTTCGGCCGAGGAGACGGCGGAACGGCTCGGCCTGCCGAGCGCGGGGGCGGTCCGCGCGGCGCAGTTCCGGGCGCTCGCCCGGTTGCGGGTCCTGCTCACCGAGCGGAACGCCCGTTACGCGAACGATGTCCCGATCATCGGGCGAATCCCCGAACCGGAGCTCGTCCCGGTATAGAAAAGTCCACTTAGGACGTTGCCCTTCTTGTACGGCGCTTGTACGACGCTCCTCCATCCTGGCCCCCCAATCGGGGAAACCACTGGAGGACACAGATGAAGTTCCGATCGAGGATCGCCAGAGGCGCCGTGGGCACGATCGCGCTGGCCGGGGCGATCATGCTCGGCGGCGCGGGCGAGGCGCTCGCGGCGACGGGCACGGTGAACACCGACTCCGGGGCGGCGGTGACCGTGCGGTCGAGCCCGAGTACCAGCGCGAGTTCGGTCGGCACCGTCGCGAGCGGCACCGCCGTCACGATCGACTGCCAGACGAACGGCACGACGGTGACCGGGAAGTACGGCACCACCGACATCTGGGACTACGTGCCGTCGAAGGGCGGCTACATCAGCGACGCCTACGTCTACACCGGCTCGGACGGCCGGGTCGCCCCGGACTGCGCCGGCAGCACGCTCTCCTGTTCCACCGCCGGCACCGGCAACCCGAGGACCTGCGCCGAAGCCATCGCGTGGGCGAAGGCGCACGTGCACACCCACAACGACCCCGACTACTACCGCTGGTGCGACCGGATCAACGCGTGGGCCTACGGCTGGAACGCCAGCGGCTCGGAAACGGCCTACGTCCACTGGACCCAGATCCCCGGTTCGTTCAAGCACCCCGGTGACACCCAGGTCCCCGCGGGCGGGCTCGCCTTCTTCAGCAACGGCGGTACCGGGCACGCGATGTTCTCCATCGGCGGCGGCAAGTTCCTGTCGAACGACATCCACGGCCCCGGCAGCTTCACCGAGACCACGATCGCGGAGATCAAGAACACCTGGGGCTACACCTATCTCGGCTGGTCGCAGCCGTGGTTCAAGATCAACCACTGACCGCTCGAGTGGCTTCGAAACGCTGCCGGACGAAGGGGTCCTCGCCCGGCAGCGTTTCCTCCGCCCGCCAGGAGAAACTCGTGGCGGTCAGCTCGGAGAAGATCCACCGGCGCCGGACGCCGCCGGTGTCCGCCTCGATCTCGAAGCCGTCTTCGGTCCGTTTGCCGAGGAACGGGATCACCCAGCCGTTGCCGGGGCCGAGCCAGGTCGACCGGAACGCGTCGATCTTCTCGTCGTAGAAGCGCAGGCTCATCCCCCACTCCCCGTCCACGCCGCCGGTCCGGCTCGCCCTGGCGGGACTGATCCACACGTCGGCCACTGCACGGCCGTCCAGCGCCCAGCCGAAATGCCATTCCCCGTCGACGGTCCGGACGGTCCCGTCCTCGGCGTGGTTGTGCACCACGAGATCCCAGCTGCCGATCAGTGGCTCGAACACGCTCAGCCGTCCGGCGAGTTCGGGGCGTGGTCCGGCGGCGGTGAAAACGGCGGCGATCCGTTCGGTGACGTCCATGCGGCCAGAATGGGCACTTTGACAGTATGCTGTCAACCATGAGCGAGCTCGTCCACGACTACCGGTTGCTGATCGCCGACGTCTACGAGCTGGCGGGAGTGAGCCGCCGGATCAGCGAACGGGAAGCCGCCGGACAGGGCACGACGGTCGCCCGCTGGCACGTGCTGAGCGCGGTGTCCGAAGAACCGCTGGCCGTCCCCGCCATCGCGCGACGGCTCGGCCAGGTCCGCCAGGCCGTGCAGCGCGTCGTGGACGACCTCACCGAGGCCGGCGAACTGTGCGCGCGGCCCAATCCCGCCCATCGCCGCTCGGCCCTGTACGCCATCACCCCCGAGGGCGAACGGCTGCTGAAGCGGCTGTGGGACGCGAGCGAAACCCGGCGGCGGGACGTGCTCGACGGCAGCGGTGTCACGACCGAGGAGCTGCGCCGGGCCCGCGACACGCTGCGCAGGTTGTCAGCCGCGCTCAGCTCCTGAAAGCGCCCTTTCGTCGCATCGTGATAAAAAGCGGCCACTCCATCGGGTTAGAGTTGACGGATGGGCACCGAAGCTCTCGCTACTCCCGCACCCCGGGAGCAGCGTGTGCTCATGCAGGCGATGCTCACCCGGCTGCCCGAGTTCAGTGATCGCCTCGCCCAGCTGCTCAGCGACGAGGACGAGTTCTATCACCAGGTGGACAGCACCGCGCCGGACGAGTTGCGCAAGGTCTGCCGGGCGAATCTCGAACGGGCGCTGACCGCGCTCGTCGAGGGGCGGGGGCTGCCGCTCGACGCGGCACGCAAGACCGGACTGGCCCAAGCCAGGCAGGGCATCCCGCTGCCGTCCGTGCTCCGCGCGTTCCGCATCGGCGGGATCTTCGTCTACGAGCGGCTGCTGGAGCTGGCGGGCCCCGGCTTCATCAACCCGGCCCGCACGGTGGAGATCAATTCCAACGTGTGGAAGACCATCGACCTCTACTCCGACGCGCTGACCACCGCGTACAGCGAGGTCGCCGCCGAACTCTCCCAGGAGAAGCTCGCCCTGCTCGACGGTCTGCTGCAGGGCCGGTTCGCCACCCAGCCGGAGCTCGAAAACGCCGCGAAGGAACTCGACCTCCCGGCCGCGGGCACGTTCGTCGCCGTCGTGACCGAAGCCGTCGAGCCGGAGGAACGGCCCGGTGTCGAGGCGCTGCTGCGGGCACGGCGCTGGAAATCGGCCTGGCGGCCCGGCGCCGAGGTCGGACTCGTGGTGATCGACCGCGTCGAAGATGTCCGGCGGCTGCGTGACCTGCTGGGCACCCTGCCGCTGGCGGCGGGGATGAGCAGGCCGTTCAACGGATTCCTCGAGGTACCGGACGCGGTCCACCGGGCCCGGATCGCCCGTCGCTCACTGGCCGCGGGCGCCGCCGGTGTCGCCGTCTTCGGCGACTCGCCGGTCACCACGCTGGTCGCGAGCGCGCCGGAGATGTCGCGGGACGTGCTGCGTTCCGTGCTGACCGGGTTGCTGGTGCTGCCCAAACCCGAGCGGCAGGTCCTGCTCGACACCCTGATCGCGTGGTTCGCCGGGCACGGCTCGGCCAAGGAGGCCGCGGACCGGCTGATCGTCCACCCGAACACGGTCCGCTACCGGCTGCGCCGGGTGCAGGAGCTGACCAAACGCGACCTTTCCGACCCGGTCGACGTCGGCGAACTCTATGTCGCGCTGGAAGCGGTCCGGCTGACCGACATTTAGGCCTGCCGCTCCGGCGCCAAGTCGGCGTCGATGATCCTCGCCAGGTCCAGCAGCGTGTGCCCGAGACCGGGCCGCGCGATGAGCCGCACCGCGAGGGTGCGGCCGCGCGAGGTCGTGGCGACCGGCAGGGTCACCTCGGGATTCGCGGATCTCGTCCACTGTGGACGGCGCCCGGCGGCGGACAGGACGATGTCGGGATGCGGCGACCGCCGCCCGGGGCGCCACCGTGACCTCCTGGCGTCGAGATCACGGATCACGTTGCCGTGCAACGAAAGCAGCGCGGCCACGTCGGCGACGGCGTCCCGGAGCTCGACGTCGGTGATGGAATCCGAGTACGCGCCGATGTCCAGCGCGCGGCGATCGTTCGGGTCCTGCGGCACAGAGTTCCTTTCCACGCACCGGAAGTCGTCCGATGGTGGTCCCGATCACGTTGTTCCGGGGAACAAACATGTTTGGCTGACTGCGCCGAATGGGGGCGCCCGTACCACCTTCCGGTCGCACGGCGTGCCTGTGACCGTCGGTCACACCTTTGACGCCGACCGGTCCGCGGGCCAGTATCTGGCGACTGATTACCGATGGGTAATGTGTCTCACCAGGAGGACCGTTGCGTCGAGCGTTGAGCCTGATCTTCTTGGCCCTAGGGGTGTTCGCCGTCGCCGGCGCGGTGTTGCTGCCGACGTATGTGAAACCCGAACTCGCCAAGGTGCCGCTGAACCAGGAATCGACGTCGATCCTCGAAGGCACCGCGTCGAAGGTGCTGGCGGTGAAGACCGTGGGCGGCAAGACCGTCACGGAGATCCGTGACGACGCCAAACTGAAGGCGACCGCTCGCGTGGTGGCGAACTTCGCGCCGCCGGAGATGCGGGAGGGCACGGACGTCGCCGTCTGGCTGATGGCCGTCTCGGTCGTCGACACCAGCGACCAGACCGTCGTCAGCGCGAGCAAACGCCAGGTCTGCTTCGATCGCCGCACCGCCGAGGGCTACGTGCCGCCGGGTGGCGACCAGGAGGCGAAGTGCTCGGCCAACAGCAGCTTCGTCACCAAACTCAAGGAGAAGCCGGAAAAAGAGGGCGAGAAGCCCGAGGAAGTCCAGGAGTACAAGGCGCAGCCCGGCCTGAACTTCAAGTTCCCCTTCGGCACCGAGCAGAAGGACTACCAGGTCTACGACGACAACACCGGCCGCGCGGTGCAGGCCAGGTTCAAGGGCGTCGAAGACATCAAGGGCGTCGAGGTCTACAAGTTCGTCCAGGAGATCCCCGACACGAAGATCTCGACGAAGAAGGTTCCGGGCTCGCTCATCGGCGCCACCGGGGACTCCGTCGAAGCGGGGCAGTTCTACAAGGGCACCATCACGAGCTGGATCGAGCCGGTGACCGGGATCCAGGTCAGGCAGGAACAGCAGTCGCACCAGGAACTGCGGTCGGCCGCGAATCCCACCCCCACGGTGGTCTTCGACGGCAAGCTGGCCTTCACCGACGCGACCGTCGACGCGATGGTCAAGCAGGTCGACGAGAACAAGGGGAAGCTGGACTTCATCGGGAGCACCGGGCCGATCGTGCTCGGGATCGCCGGCGCGGCCTTCCTCGCTCTCGGGGTCTTCCTCCTGGTGAAGCGCCGCCCCGCCCCTTCCCGTCACTGACGCTTGCGCAGCACCATCACCAGATTCCACGACGCGACCTCCCGGACAC
The DNA here is from genome assembly GCF_042723975.1 of Amycolatopsis sp. NPDC058340. Classification (NCBI taxonomy): domain Bacteria; kingdom Bacillati; phylum Actinomycetota; class Actinomycetes; order Pseudonocardiales; family Pseudonocardiaceae; genus Amycolatopsis; species Amycolatopsis sp. NPDC058340. Next base: position 62,896 of record NZ_JBHXIB010000016.1, read on the forward strand.
CCGGGACACGCGCGATCCACTGGGCCCAGGAGGGGTGGTATCGCGGATAGACCTCCTGGAGATCGGCGAGCGGCGCGGCCTTCCCCCACCGGATGGCCGCGCCGGCCGAAAAGGCGAAAAGGCTCTCGCCGAATTTGTTCTTCGGCTCCTTCCCGTTCTTTTCGAGATAACGCCGACGGGCGTAGTGGCCACCGAGGAAATGCCACGGTGCCGTCTCGTGCCCGCCCCACGGCGAATACCACGGCGTGAACGAGGCGAAAACCGTTCCGCCGGGTTTGGTCACCCGGCACATCTCGGCCAGCATGACCTCGGGTTCGGAAACGTGTTCGAGGACGTTCGACGAATAGCAGACGTCGACGGACGCGGTGCGCACGGGCAGTTTCGTCCCGCTGCCACGCACCATGTTCTCACCGGCCTCGCCCCGTGCCGTCAGCTCGCCGACGTCGGGATCTATGCCAAGGTACGTGGCTCCGGCGGCACGGAACGCGTCGGAGAAATAGCCGGGACCGCCGCCGACGTCGACGACGGTTCGGCCGTTCAACGGAGTGTGCTGCGCCAATTGCCGGACCGAGTCCTCGGCGAGCACCGAGTAGAAACCGTCCGGATCCGTCTGTTCGGTGAGAAAAGCCCGGAACAACGTCACCGATCTGCGCAAGGTGGCGCGATGAGGCATCGTCACTGGAGCCACCGACCGATTACCGACCATCGAACCATCGCTTTCCGAGAATGATTCATCTACCGTGTACGCACCGGTAACCTAGCATTGTCGCTAACAGGTTGGGAGAACCACGATGGAAAGGCCACGTGTGCTGCTCGTCAACTGGCGCGACACCGGGCATCCGGAGGGCGGCGGCTCCGAGCGGTACGTCGAGCGGATGGCCGAGGGGCTCGCCAAGGCCGGATACCGGGTGGAGATCCAGTGCGCGGCGTACCCGGGCGCGAACGCCGGGGAATGGCGCGACGGCGTCCGCTATCGCCGCCGTGGCAACAAGTTCGGCGTGTACCTTCACGCGCTCCGGGCGATCCGGAAGGCGCACGCCGACCTCGTCGTCGACGTCCAGAACGGGATGCCGTTCTTCGCCAGGCTCGTCGCGGGCTGCCCGGTTCTCGTGCTCGTGCACCACGTCCACAAGGAGCAGTGGATCAGCGCGCTCGGCGAGACGCTGGGCCGCATCGGCTGGTGGATCGAGTCGCGGCTGGCACCGTGGCTGTTCCGCCACTGCCGCTACGTCACGGTTTCCGAGATCACCAAGGGCGAATTGGCGGGTCTGGGGATCGAAGGCTCGCGGATCACCGTGGTCCCCAACGGTTTGGACACTCCCCCGCGCGGCAAGGCCGTCCGGGAGACCGAACCGACGCTGGTCGCGGTCAGCAGGCTGGTGCCGCACAAGCGGATCGAGCACGCGATCGACGTCGTCGCCGAACTTTCCCGGCGCTGGCCGACGCTGAAGCTGGAGATCGTGGGCCAGGGGCCTTGGGAAGAGGTCTTGCGCAAGCACGCCCGCGACCGGGGCGTCGAAGACCGGGTGCGGCTGCACGGCTGGGTGGACGAGAACGAGAAACACGAGATCCTGGAACGGTCCTGGCTGCACCTGTGCCCGTCGGTCAAGGAGGGCTGGGGAATCGTCATCATGGAGGCCGCCGCGCACGGCGTGCCGTCGGTGGCCTACCGGGCGGCTGGCGGGGTGGCCGAGTCCATTGTGGAGGGTAAGACCGGTCTGCTGGCAGACGACTTCGCCGATTTCACCGCCCACGTCGGCGGGCTGCTCGCCGACCGGGTACGGCGGACCGAAATGGGCAAGGCAGGCGTCACCTGGGCGGGCCTGTTCGACTGGGAGCACAGCGTGAGCCGCTTCGAATCACTCGTGCGCGACGTGGCCGGGGTGGCCATCCCGCAGCCCAGGGTATTGACGTCGCAAGGCTTCCACGATCCCGTCGGCCAGGTCGGCCGTGGCGGCGTCGTCGAAGTCCTTGCGGCGTGCGCGCACGGTGACGGTGCTCGTCTCGCCGACGGTCACCGCGCCGAACGCCACGCCTGAGCGGCCGCTGGCGGCGGGATAGAACGCGATCGAGGTGACCGCGTCCGCCGCCGAAACGACGCCGAGATTGGAAACCAGATAGGTCGAACCGAGTCTGCCCGCCAGCAGCCGGGTGCCCAGCCGGGCGATCCGGCTGCTGCGAGCGGGGAAATCGGGCTCCGGCGGCTGTGTGGCCAGCAGCGCGCCGACTTCGGCGACCGCGGGCTTCCTGCCGAGCCGCAACCGGAAGAACGCGCTGTCGTGCAGGGGTTCCGGCGCGGCTCCGCCCCGCCACGAGGCCCCGACCGCGGCCACCACCCGTGCGGTTTCCTCGCCGTGCCGGGCGTTCCACGTCTCGGTCAGGTCCGCGGCGGCCGCGGCGAAGGCTGCGGACCCGAATCGTGAGCGAGGGAGGATCCTGGCGCTGAACACGTCACCGGGGCCGCTTTCTGCGCGTTCCGGGGTGATTCTCGCCGGAGGCGCGAAAACGGCTTCAGCAAGCCTTTGGAAGGCGGAGACGAGAAACGAGCGGTCCGCCGTGCGGGTACCGATTCCCTTGGCGGCGGACGAGATCGGGACGTCGAGGGCCAGTCCGAGGACGGCGAGCAGGCCGAGACCGTCGAGCGCGCCGTGGTGCGCGGCGATCAGCACGACCGGTTCGTCGACGCCGACCGCGACCCGGAGCAGCGGCGCGCCGCGTTCGTACGCCGCCTCGGCGAACCGATCGCGGACCGACGGAAGTTCTTCGCTCCGAACGGCTTCGACGTCCGGAGCGGCGCCGAGCCAAGGCCGTTCCTCGACCGCGACCGCCAGCCGCATGCGAGCCTTTTCCGGTGTCAGTGCCGAAGACAGCCTCGCTTCCAGGAGGATGCTCCAGGAAACGGTGGGGTCGCCGTAGAGCCCGACGACCCGGCCGGCGTGGTCGGAAGCGAGCTCGGACACCGGCTCAGCGGTTGCCGTAAATGACGTGCTCGGGGCTCGAGTTCGGGTTGAACTGCTCCTTGATCTTCGCCTGCACCTGGGGTGCGGTGTCCGGGTCGGCGGTGTTCGTCAGCGCGTAACTCCCGCCCGCGGCCGTTGCGAGCCCGATGATGACGGCGGCGGCCGCGCCGATGAGGGTGCCCAAGACCTACTCCTTCCGCGACAGGGAATTCCTGCGTCGGCTCAATGTACGCACCGGTAACTTGAGGCACAACAGTGCGGCCGCGATCGTCACCAGCGCTACTCCGTTTGCCAGCACCACGAAGACCGGTGATCGCGTCCCGGTCACGGCGGGCTCACCGGGAGTGCGGTAAAGCGTGAGCCACTCACCGGACCACACCGGTTCCGCGCCAGTCAGCAACCGCGGATCGACGCGCCCCGGCGTCCCGTGTTCGACGAGGATCCAGCCGATTCCCGCCGCCGACAGGTCTTCCGGCGACTTCGCCGCGCGGACACGGTCCATTCTGGAATCCTCGCCGGAGATCTCCTCGCCGCCGACGCGCAGTGTGTCGTCGGCGAGCACGGTCTCGGGCAACGCGCGCGGTGCCGGGTCCAGCTGGGTCCGGTGGTCGTTCCAGGCGAAACTCCGGAACGTGGACAGCGGCAGCGCGACCACGTCGCCGGGCCGGTCGTCTTCGGCGAGAACGCGGTGGACGGCGTTCCAGTCGTCCGGGTAGCGCACCGCTTCGAGCCTTCCCCAGCCGCCCCAGGCGAGATCAGGCATGGTGAGCAAGGGAAACAGCGCGGCGGCCACGACGAGCGCTCCACGCGCGGCCCCGGTCCGCAGACGCGCGGCGGCGGCCTCGACCGCGAGCGCGAAGCCGAGCGCGACCGGAAGCGCCCACCAGGCCACCCATTTCTGCGCGTCCCGCAGCAGTCCCGCGCCGGGCACGTGTCCCATCGCCCAGGACAGCACGGGTTCGCCGAACGGCAGGGTCGCGAGCGAGGCGAGCACGACACCTAGAACTCCCAGCAGCAGCAATGCTCTCGCGGGCGGTGTGCCCCACTTTCGCGCCAGCGGGCGGAGCCCGGCCAAGGCCACGGCGACCGTGACGAGGATCAGCACCGGTGCCATCGGCGCGCCCCTGCTGCCGGGGACGACGTCGCCGTTCCAGATCCCGCCGAGCCCGAGCACGCTCAGGATGGCCGGGCCCCAGCTCTCCGCACGGGCGCTGAACGCGGCCACCCCGGCGGGGTCGGACAGCGTGCCGCCGTCGTGCAGGAACGTCGGGACGAGCCACGGCAGGTTGAGCACCACCGCGAGACCGACGGTGTGGCCGAGTTTTCGCGGTCCGGCCAGCGCGATCGCGGTGAGTGCGGCCAGCACTCCGCCAGGCGGGGTGAGCATCGCGAGGGCGCAGGCGAGCACCAGCCGCGCGAACGCCCTCGGTTCGTTCCGGCGCAGGGAAAGCGCGGCGCGCACGATCCACGGGAGGCAGGCGTAGGTGAGCAGGAGCGGCCAATGCCCGATGAACAACCGCTCCGCGAAATACGCCGTCCACGCGTAAGCGGTGGCGGCGACGATCCGCGTACCGGGTTGCTCCGTCGGGACCAGCCGCGCTGCGCCGTATGCCGCCACGAACAGCGAGAGGAACAGAATGATTTTCTGGACGATATCGCCGGGGACGACGGTGGTCGCGAGCGCGATCACGGCGTCGGCGGGAACCGATCGCGGCAGCGCGGAACCGAGCCCGAGCGCGTCCGGGATCAGCGACTGACGCTGGGCGAACACCATGTCGTAGCTCAGGACGAAACCGCGGCCGAGCACCGGCAGGAACACCAGCAGCGTCAGCCCGGCCGACACCGCGGCCAAGACCAGACGTTCGCGCCGTGCGTCCAAGTGCTCTTCCCTTTCCGCCTCGATCGCGGTTATGGTCGCGGAGATTACTCGCCGGTAATGGGAGCTCCGTTGAGCGTAGACGCCGAGGTCGGGCAGACCAGGACCGACAAGCGTGTCGCGGCGATCCTCGTCTCGCTCGCGCTGGCCGCGAACAACGCCGGCGCGTACGCGCTGAGCATCGTCGCCGCCCGGCTGCTCGCGCCGAGCGCGTTCGGTGAGCTGAGCTCGCTGCTGGCGGTGCTGGTGATCGGCGTCGTGCCCGCGATGGGGCTGCAAACCGTGGTCGCGCTGCGGGTGGCCCGGCTGCGTTCATCAAAGGAGTCGCAGGACAGCGGGACACTGCTCGCGCTCGGCCTCACGACGAGCGCCATCGTCGCGACGATCGGCCTGATCCTGGCGCCGGTGCTGGTCTTCGTGCTGCACCTGGATTCGGTGGTGCCCGCGCTGCTGCTCGCCGTCACGCTCGGCCCGCTCACGCTGCTCGGCCTCTTCCACGGCCTGCTGCAGGGCGGTGGCCGCTTCGCGCTGCTGGCCGGGCTCATGTCGCTCGAAGGCGTGGGCAAGGTCGGCGGTTCGCTGCTCGGCCTGCTGATCGGCGGCGACGCCACCGGCGCGCTGGCCGGGACCGCGATCGGCTCGTACCTGGTGATCTTCTGCGGCTGGGTCCTCTGTGGACGGCCGCGGCCCCGCAAGGCGGGCTGGCACGCGGGCGAGGTCCTGCACGCGGCCCAGGCGATGCTGGCGCTGGTCCTGCTGGTGAACCTCGATCTCGTGCTGGCGCGCCACACCCTCCCCGCTGCGGAAGCAGGCGAGTACGCACTCGGCGCGATCGTCACGAAAATCGCCTACTGGCTCCCCCAAGCCGTCGGTGTCCTGGTGCTTCCCCGCTTCGCGAACGGCGCCGACCGCCGCCGCATCCTGCCCGCCGCCCTGGCCGTCTGTGCCGCTCTCGACGCCTTCGTGCTGTTGGTCTCTTTCGCTTTCGGGCCGCGTCTGCTCTCGTTCATCGGCGGCTCCGGCTACGCCGCCAGCACCATGCCGGTCTGGCCGTTCGCCCTCGCCGGCTCGATGCTCGCGCTGGTGCAGATCCTGCTGTTCTCGCGCCTCGCCGCCGGTGACCGGCGGGTGACCGTGCTGATGTGGACGACCGTGGTGGTGGAGACGGTGCTGGTGACCACTTGGCTGCACTCGTCGGCCGTCCAGGTGGTTACTGTCGCCGCTTGCTGTGCTGGCGGGTTGGCGCTCTCTGGCGCGGTGTTGGAGCTGCGGTCGCGACGATGAGCCGCGACTGTGTGGATTTTGGGACGTCAGATGTCCCAAAATCCACACGGTCACGTATGAAAGGTCCGGTCACGATCCCAGGCTGGCAGGTTCTGTCGGTGATCGGCTCCATGCTGCTCGAGTGCGAAGAGGAGACTGGGCACGCCACCCTTTGATCACCAACGGCTCGAAGGTGATCGCGGCGAAACAGCTCGAAGCCATCGGCATGCCGCGCCGGACGATCTCGCGCCGGTGTGGGCCCGGCGGAACGTGGCGAATGCTGCTCCCCGGCGTGGTGCTGCTCCAGAACGGCGACCCGACGGGCGAGCAGAAGATCCACGCCGCGCTCCTGCATTCCGGCACCGACTCGATCCTGACCGGCGTGCGGGCATTGGAGCGCTACGGGCTGCGTAACCTCCCGGACACCGAGGAGGTCCACGTGCTCGTCCCCGCGAACCGGTCGGTCGCGAACTGCGGGTTCGTCCACATCGAACGGTCACGACGTCTCCCCAATCCCAGACCGCGGTCCGGAGTCCCGACAGCTCCAGTACCCCGCGCGGTGATCGACGCGGCACGAAGGACACCGCACAAGGACGCGATCACGGCGATGCTGGCCGAGTCCGTCCAGCGAGGGTTCTGCCTGCCTCGATCCCTTGCCGACGAGCTCGACGAGGGCCGCCGGACGGGCAAGGAGCTCCTGCGAAGCGCGCTCCTCCCGATCCTGGGTGGCGCCCGATCGGTCGCCGAAGCCGATGCCTGGCGTCTCTGGCAGCGGTCGGACCTTCCCGAATGCCAGTGGAACGTCAAGATCTTCGACGCGGACGGCACCTACATCGCGCAGCCCGACGGCTGGTGCGACGAACTGGGCTTCGCCTGGGAAATCGATTCCCTCGGGCATCACGCGGGAGACACCGGCTTCCGCGAAACCCTCGCCCGCAACGCCCGCTACGCCGCTGCCGGGATCGTCGTCGTCCAAACGCTGCCATCACGACTGCGTTCGGAGCCCAGCGGGGTCGTGGCCGAGCTCCGGGCGGCGCTGGACAGCGCCCGGCTACGACCCCGGCCCGACGTCCGGCTCGGGTGACCGCCCCGCGAACCAAGGCACACACATCGCCACCATCGCCGCCGCCGCCAACAGCAGCGAAGCCTGGGTCACCGGACCATAGGCCCACTCCTGTCCGTGCCCCAGCAGCCGCCCCACCACCGCGACGAGCGTTCCCGCGACCATCCCGCCGAAGGCGAGATACCGCGGCGCGCGTTCGCTGAACTGGCGGGCGAGCAGGACGGCGATCAGCAGCACGATCGGCAGCATCCCGCCAAGGACGGCCAGCAGTCCGATCAGCACCACCGGCACCACCCGCCCGGAGCCCGCTTCCACCGAAACATGGCGCCGGCGGACCGGCCACAGGGCGCCGATCAGCACGAGCAGGATCGCGACCGCCCCGATCAGCAGTCCGGACCGGTACTTCCAGTCCGGCGTGAACTCCAATTGCACGACACCGCCGGAGCCCGCGGGCAGGATCCACGCCTGCTGCCAGCCGTCGACGCGCGTCTTCACCAGCGGAGTCCCGTTCAGCGAAGCGGTCCAGCCCGCGTTCGCGTTCTCCGGAACGGCCAAAATGGACTCGTCACCACCGGCCACGGTGACCGAGCGGGACGTCGCGTCCCAGGATTCCACCGTGACCGCGCGATGTGTAGCGGGCGCGACAGCGCGGCCGGCGGGTTTGAGCCACAGGTCTTGGACCACAAAGGACTCGGACCGGTCGGTCCGCAGTTCGTGCCCGCCGGCCGCCAGGTCCACCCCGCCCGCCGAATCGGGACAAGCGGACAGCGTCAGCGGCCGGTGCGCGACGAAGTCGGCGAGCGTGCCGCGCACGGACGTGTCGTAGTCGAAGCCGTCCAGACGCACGTTCGGACCCGATCCGCAGGGCAGGGCGAATTCCGCGGCCGGAGCGGGAAGTTCCGCGCCGGTCAGGGAAAGGCTCCCGATTCCGAGCGAGTTCCGGGTCCGCTGGTCGTCGTCGAGACCCGCGAACGCGATCTTCAGCTGCGAGGTCTCCAGGGGCGGGAACGTCGCCGCCCCGGAAGCGTCGAGTTCGACGGAACGGCTCGACGTCGGAGTGGTCAGTTCCAACCGCCTCGGCGCCCGCGCGTCTGCGGCGACGCGGATTCCGGAGATCGTCTGCGGTTTCGCCCAGTCCAGCGTCATCGTCGGCCGCAGGTCGGTGATGTCGGGTTGCCAGGCGGTGGCGGGATTCCCGTCCACCGCGGCGAACGCGCTCGCGGACGGATCCCCGCCCAGTTGCGACGTCGCCGAAACCCGCAGGCCCGGCAGCGTCACCGGGACCCGGCCACCGCCCGCGGGCAGCACGGTGCCGCCGAACTCGTACGCGCTCCGCGACGTCGTCGAGAACAGCCGCCGGATCCCGTCCGGTTCCTCCCCGTCGCGGCCCGCGTTGGCGTCACAGCGCCCGGGCACGCACGCGTACCTCGGCTGCGGCCCGCGCGTGAACGCGAACCCCGGAGCCGCACCCGCCCCGAGATCGGCGGGGACTTCCAGCGCGCGCTGCGGTTCCACGCCGGGGATCTTTAGCTCCGAGATCCCGACGTTCCCGTCCTGCCTGCCGACCACGAGCGACAGCAACGTGATCCGCACCTTGCGGGTCACCCCCGCCGGCACCGGATAGGTGTGCGCCCCCGCACCCCGGACGACCTGGTGATCGACGGAACCGTTGTCCGTGGTGATCCGGATCTTGGTCGGCGGCCAGCCGACCCGGATGTCGTCGACCATCGCGAGATCGACCGAGTTCACCAGCCTCGGGGTGTCGAGTTCGACTTCGAGCCATTCCCCGATCGGCCCGGTGAAACTCGACGAATGCCAGGCGGTGCGCGGATCCCCGTCCAGCGCGGCGAACGGCTGATGGCTCGGATCCGAGCCGCCGAAGGCGTCCGCGAACGAGGCCGCCGTCGACGCGGTGACCGAACGGATCCCCCGGTACGCCGCCACGGTCTGGTGCTGCTCACCCGGAAACGGCAGGACGTCCAGCGCGGCTCGTTGCTGGCGCGGGGATTCACCGGCGGTCAGCGTCTGGCTCAGGTTGTCCCGCACGCCGCCGACGTTGCGTTCGGCGCGGCGCAGCCCGTCGGTGACCAGCCTCGGCCCCGTCGGCGAGCCGCCGTCTCCGGTCAGCACCGTCGGCGTGCCGGGGTCGAGCTGTCCGGAGTTCATCAGCGGCAACAGGTTCTCCGGTCCGCCGCTCACCGTCGGGACGTCCTTCGTGGACGTCGCGGTGACAAGCGGCACCGGGCGTTTCACCTCGAAGACCTCCAGCGGCCCGAACTGGGCCGACTTCTCGATCCCCGGCGATCCCGCCAGTCCGGCGCGCAATGTCGTGAAATCGGGCGCGCCGACCTTGGCGCGGTCGACGTCGCCGCGCAGCAGCAGGAACCGGTAGCCCGACCGCGCGAGCAGCGCCGCGAGCCCGGGATCCCCTCTGCCGTCGGCCAACGCCGCGTCGACCGAGTCCATCAGGCGGGTGTTGCCCTCCGAGCCCAACGGGACCTGGTTGCGCACTGCCCACGGGCTGTCCGCGATGGCCTGCGCCGGTTCGTCCACCGTGCGGCCCCAGTCGTACTCGCCGAACCCGGTCGCGGGCAGCAGCAACGTTCGCGCCGTCGCGTCGGTCTTGGCGACGTATCCCATGGCGTCGTACCAATATCCCGGTACCTCGTCCCAGCCCGGCCCCGGCCGCAGCGTCAGCAGCCACACCGGCGCGGCCATCGCCACGACCAGCAGCGCTCCCAGCGCGGGACGCAGATTCCGCCGTAACGCCGGCGCGGCGCTCGTGATGCCGTGGACGAACGCGAGCATCAGCGGCATCCGCAGCACCGGTTCGAATTTGTGCACGTTCCGCAGGGGCGCGAGCGGTCCGTCGAGCAGATGCCGCACGGGTTCGGCCAGCGGGCTGTCGAGCGTCCCGACGTAGCCGACGGTCAGCAGCGTCAGCCCGGTCAGCACACCGAGCACCAGGAAGCGCCGTTCGGGCAGCCCGCGCCGCGCGAGGCCGAACAGCCCGACCGCGGCCACCAGCCCGGTCGCCGCCATCAGCACCGGATTGTCGATCAGCGCCCAGCCCGAAGGCCACCATGGCGTGCCCTGCACGACGTAGGCGACCCATTGGTTCGTGCCGCGCAGCACCTCGAACAACGACATCGGCGCCGTGGTGTTCGTCGCGGATTCGATGTAGTCGAGGAACGGCAGGCTGTACTGGCCGAGCAGCACCAGTGGCAGGAACCACCACAGCACCACGCCGACGACGAAAACGAACCACCAGATCACCAGCGCGACATGGGTGCTCCGCCACTTCCGGGTCAGCAACCACAAGCCCGGGAGCACGAGCGCCATCACGACCATCGCGCCGTTGATCCCGCCCATGCACAGCACGGCGAGCGCGGACAACCCGGCGGCACGGCGCGGCGAGCCGATGCGATCGGCGAGGATCAAGGGCAGCAGCACCCACGGCAGCAGGACCGCGGGCAGCATTTCCGAGGACAGCGAACCGATTTCGGTGACCATCCTCGGCGCGAGGGCGTAACCGACTGCTCCGATCAGCCGAGTCCGTTCGTTCCCGATTTTCAGCGCGCGGGCCACGAGCAAGGCGCCGCCGAACGCGACCGACAGCAGGATCGCGCACCACAGCCGCTGTGCGATCCACACCGGCATGCCGACGGCCTGGCACACCGCGAAGAACGGCCCCATCGGGAACAGATAGCCGTACGCCTGGTTCTGCAGCTCCCCCGCCGTCGCCTGGGGATTCCACAGATGCAGCGCCCTGCCGAGGAAGGCCAGCGGATCCACGGCGAGGTCGAGTTTCGTGTCGAAGGTCGTCCTGCCGGGACGCTGCACAAAGGACAGCACGGTGAATGCCAGCACGATCCACGTGCTCGGCCTCTTCACGAGCGCGCCGGGGGTTACCATCCGGTAGATACTAGGCGGAAACGTGGCTACTATGCGCCCTATGACAGACGGTTTCGCAGAAGCGTGGTCGCTCGCCGAACCCGTCAAGGGCTGGATGACCAGGGATCAGGGCCTCGCCTTGTGGAACGCCGCGTGCCGGCTGGACAAGGGCGATCTCATCGTCGAGATCGGCAGCCACCAGGGCCGTTCGACGATCGTGCTGGCGAGTGCCGCCCGCACGGTCGGGGCGCGGGTGGTCGCCGTCGACCCGTTCGTCGACGGACGGCTGTTCGGCGGATCGCCCACACGCCAACGGTTCGAGGCGAACCTGCGCAAGGCGGGCGTCGAGGACGTCGTGGAACTCGTGGCCGAGTACAGCACGAAACTCCGCCCGCGCTGGGACCGTCCGATCCAGCTGCTCTACATCGACGGCAAACACGACTACTGGACCTACACCGACGACCTGCGCTGGTCGGCGAACCTGGACGACGGCGCGGAAATCCTGGTCCACGACTGCTTTTCCTCCATCGGCGTCACACTGGGCACGATCGCGAAAGTCCTCTTCGGACGGCGCTACACCTATCTCGACCGCGCGACGTCGCTGGCCCGGTTCCGGCTCGCCCCGCCGTCGGCGAAGGACAGGCTGCGCGTGCTCGCCCAGCTGCCGTGGTTCGCGCGCAACGTCGGGATCAAGATCCTGCTGCGGCTCCGGCTGGCGCCCGTGGCGCGGGTCTTCGGCCACGACAGCCCGTACGACCCCTACTGAGTGAGCGGCTTGCCGACCTCGACCTTCGCGAGACAGACCGGAGCACCCTTGGCGGACAACTGAAAGCCGATCTTGTCGAACAGGCCCTCGATCGGCAGGTACATCGTGTGCAGCCCGGGCTGGAACCACACGGGCACGCGTGCGCCGTCGCGGTCCACGAACCCTTCGCCGCCGTCCGAGGTGAAGTAGTCGATCCGGAGCAGGTACCGGCCGAGAACGGGCGCGTCCAACGGAATCCGCACCAGTTGCTCACCGACGGTGTACCCACAGCCCGTCACCGGGCCGGGCAAGCCGCGGGACACCGGTTCCACGCCGGTGATCGTCCTCGCGGTGCCCGAATCGTCCAAAAGGGACATCCGGCTGGTCGGCTGGTCGAACTGGAAACCCGGGATCAGGCCCACCACCCGTGAGGTGCGGGCGTTCTCGCCGAACCAGCCGTGCAGGACGTCGTTCGGCACGGCCGTGTCGTACAGGACGAGGCCGGGATCCCGTTCGATCGACGCCCGCGCGTTGGCGAGGAACTCCCGCGAGTGGTCGAACCGTAGCCCTGGTGCCAGCCGGGAGAATCCCACGGCGGAACTCACGAGGAGCACAAGACACAACGCCAAGGAGACCGCGCGTTTCGCCGAGGACGGCGCAGGATCCGATGACCGGTCGAGCGGTTTGGGCTCCAGGAAGGCGAAAGCGAGACACAGCGCGACGACGAGCGCCAGATCGGCGACGTAGCGGGGATCGCTGCCCAGTTCCGGACCGACCTCGGTGAGCCTGGTGGCCGCCGACAGCCCGATATCCGCCACGAACACCAGGCCCAGCAGGAGCCACGCCTTCCTGGCCCGGAGCCCGCCGACGCGGATCCCGGTCACCAGCACGGCGACGGCCACGAGCAGCAGCACGATCCGCACCACCGTGGGGGAAGCGGCGAAAGTCGCGCCGGGGCCCGGGCCCGACCAGGGTCCGCCGACCAGTCCGGGGATCAGGGTGTCGCCGAGCATCCGGCCCGTCATGTCCGCGACCGTGCCGACGGTGACCGGGCCGCCGCCCTGCCCGACCTGACTCGTGGTCAACACCAGGAAAACGGCGGCATAGCCCGCGAGGACAGCCGCGAGGACACCCATCAGCACGAGGTGGCGGCGCAAGGAAATCCCGAGCAGCACGGTGATCCCGGCGATCAGCACCGGGATGAACACCGCCTTTTCGTAGAACGCCAGCCCGAACACGGTCCAGGCCACCGTGGCGATCGCCCAGCGGCCGCCGTCGGCGAGATAGCGGACATGCGCGTGCAGGGCGGCGGTGGCGGCCAGCAGCACGGGCGCGATCTGGATCGCGTACGCCCACCACAACGTCGGGACGAGGAGCAACGTCGACGTCGTGAACATCGTGAACGGGACGAGAATCCCCCACCGGCGCCCGAAACAGCGCACCAGTACCGCCCACAGCAGCACCGACGCCGCTCCTTGCATCAGCAGGACCGGCGCCATCAGGACGGCGAAGTTCAGCGGTGCCCATGCGGTCAGCACATCGGCGAGCAGGAATCCGCCGGGCGCGAGATGGCCGTGGTAATCCTGGAAGAAGTAGCCGAAGTCGAACGGGCCCGACTTCGCGGCGTGATAGGTGATGACGAAGTCGTCCTGCGCGAGGCTGCCGCGCAGCGCGGCCCACACGTGCAGGACGAACGGGAGCACGCCGGCGGCGAACGCGGCGAGCGCGACCGGCGAAGGTCTTTTCCCCCGGAGAGCCACGGGTCGCCTCAATTCTTGCAGGTCGGCGGCTGGCACATGATCTTGCTCAGCGCCTGGTAGAAGACGTCCGAGATCTTCCTCGGATCGGGGGTGGTGAACGATTCCCCGCCGGTGGCGGTGGAAACCTGCCGCAGTTCGGAGGCGTCGATATCCGGCCCGATACCGATCCCGATGACCGGCAACGGTTTCCGCGGATCCTGCAGTTTGCCCAGTTCCTCCAGCAACCGCGGCAGCCCGATCGTCTCGTTGTCCTCGTTGCGCCCGTCGGTGAGGACGACGACCAGGTTGATCCGGCCGGGTTTCCAGTTCTGCCTGGCGTTCTGGTACGCCGCGAGGATCGAGTCGTAAAGCCCGGTCGCGCCACCGGCTTTCGGCCGCACGGCTTGGAGCCGCGCGACGCCGCCCGATGCCGTCTGCTCGGCGATCGTCTTCATCGGCAGCAGGACACGATGGTCCTTGTCACCGTCCAATTTGGTCGAGAACAGCCACAAACCCAGTTCCGTGGTGGGTTTGAACAGGCCGAGCCCCTGCGTCGCGGCCTGCAGGGTGAGTTCCATCCGGCTCTTGCCCGTACCCGGAACCGCGGCGGCCATCGAACCGGAGACGTCAAGCAGCACCTGGACCCGGGCGCTCAGGTTCGTCCCCGCCCAGGCCTGCAGTACGGCGTACAACTCCGTCACCGGCGGGGCTCCCGGCGGACGCGGTGCCGGGTCGGTCCGGCTGTCCTGCGCCCGCGGCACGGCGAACTGACCGCCGGGCGCCCGGAATCCCGCGTCGGCGAAGATGGCGCCGGCGACCGGATCGAGCAGCAGCCGCAGGAAGCGTTCCGCCGCGGCCCTCGACGCTTCGGATGCCTTGGGCAGCACGACATACGGGTAGTCGAACCCGTGCACCGGGACGCCCGGGTAAGCCGCCACCAGGTTCCGCGCGAGGACGGATTGTTCGGTCGTGGGAAAGGCGCCTGGGAACTGGCTCGGCGCCGGATTCAGTTTCCGCATGGCGGCGGTGAACGCCGCGGCCGGGTCGGGCTCCTTCTCGGTCAGCTTCCGCAGGGCGAGCAGCGTTCCGACGCCGAGCGGATCGCGTGCCGGATCCGGGATCCCGATCGGTGAGCCGTCGAGGATCTCTTGCCATGAGGGGGTTTTCCCCGGCCAGCCGAACCGCCGCGCGGTTTCGTCCGTAAGTCCCAGCACCACCGGGGAATTCGCCACCGACTGACCGGATTCCGGCAGGTTCCACGCGCCGGCGTCCCTGGCCTGCGACAACATCGTGCTCGACTCGGGGATCCAGACGTCGGGCCCACCGGAGGCCGTGGTCCCGAGCAGGTCGGCCACCTTGGCCGACTCGCTCGCGGTCACGTTGACACTGAAGCATTCTTCCTGCGGCACGGTCTTCGCGAGCCGCGTGAGCACGGGCGCCACGTCGGGCGCCGCGGTGATCTCGACCGGCGTCAGCGCGTCACAACCGTTGCCCGCCAACCGGGCGCGCAGGTAGTCCACACCCCACCAAGCGCCGAGCGCGATCACCAGCAACAGGCTCAAGACGACCACGGGCGCGTCGAACCGCCCGCCACGCCTCGGGCCGTCCTGCATGTGCGTGCCTCCGAGGTGCGGGGTGAGGACCTGGGATGTTGCCCAATCCGCCCGCGAACGTCAACCCTCGGGTAACTTGGCGCCTTCCGTTGCGGCAAACGGTCTAACCGAACCCGGAACTCGCGTGATCGAAGGCGGAACTGCAAGTTACGGCTTCAATCACGCGAGTTCCGGCTCCGATCACGCGTGATCGGCCGAACGGTCTAGCCGAAATACCGTCCGGCGCCGATGTGGGCACCGGCGGACTGCCACCAGCCGGCGTCGCCGGTCGAGTCGATGCCGTCCGCGATCACCGTCACGCCCGCCATGGTCGCGGTGTCGATGAGGTTCCGCAGCGCACGTTCCGCCAGTGGTTCCGTGCGCCGCTCCGCCAGGCCGGGAGCGATCCGGACCGCCCGGACGGGCACGTCGACCAGGCACACGACATCACTGCCCGCGCCGAAACCCTGCAGTTCCGCGTCCACGCCGATCTCGGCGAGCAGGTGCAGGTTGTCGACGGTCTCGCCGAGATCCGCGAGCACGGCGTCGGCGGGGAAGCCCAGCCTCAGCCGTGACGGCCCGAGCCCGGTCGCGGTCAGGATGTTCCGTACCGACCCGACGAGATCGGGGTCGGCGGCCTGATGCGAGGTCAGTCCCACGACCATCGGGAGCCTGTCGTCCGATTCCTCGCAGGCGGTGCGGATGAGCCATTCGCCGAGCGGCACGATCAGGCCGGTCTCGTTGGCGAAGCGGACGCAGGTGTCGTGACCGATCCGGCCGTGACGCGGATGGTTCCACGCGAGCCTCGCCTCGATACCCGCCGGCCTGCTGTCCGCGAGCCACGTCAGCGGCCGGAATTCGATCTCGATCTCACCGGTCTCCCACGCACCCGCCATCGCCACGGCGAGGCCGAACTCGTGCCGTTCCCTGCTGTCGAGCACGGAATCCGACAGCGCCCACTGCCGGTAGCCGTTGGCCTGCGCCCGGCGCAGCGTCATGTCCGAGACGCGTAACAGCTCGTTCGGCGCGATATCCCTCGGCGGCCGGTGCACGACGCCGACACAGGCCGAAACCGCGACGCCGCTGCCGCTCTCGAGGTAGACCGGTTCGGACAGCTCCTGGTTGATCATGCCGATGACGGTGGCGACGTCCGGGCTGGTCGCGGTGTTCTGGATGAGGATGCCGAATTCGTCGCCACCGATCCTGGCGACGAGCGCGTCCTCGCCGCCGACGACGGTCCGCAGCTTCGCGGCGACGTTCTTCAACAGGTCGTCGCTCTGCTTCTGGCCGAGGCCGCCCGCGATCAGCGAGAAACCGTCCAGATCGAGGTGGTACACCGTGACGCCGAAGGACGGGTCGGCGTGCCGTAACGCCTTCTCCAGGCGAGTGCCGAAGCACTGCCGGTTCGGCAGGCCGGTCAGCGGATCGTGCAGGGCCTGACGGCTCAGCTGCCGCTGCAGCAACGAGACGTCCGTATCGCCGTCGACCAGGGTGATCAGTTGCTGGGCTTCGCCCGCCGGGTCGCGGATGACGGCGCCGGTGAAGCCCGCCCACGGCGGTTCCTCGTCCTCGGTCACGAGTCTTCGCGACAGCTCGAGCCGCTGGCTCTCGCCTTCGAGCAGCTTCCGGTAGCCCTCGCGCAGGCCGTCGGCGTCGTCCGGGTGCACGAGGTCGTAGAGGTTGAGCCCGATCAGGTCCGCGACGGGCCGGTTCAGCATTTCGGCGAACGCCGGGTTCACCCGCTGGACGCGGCCGTCGACCCTGGTCACGGCCACACCGGTCGCCGAGCCGGTGAACAACTGCTCGAACCGGGCCTGTGTCAGCACCAGCTCACGCCGGGTCTCGCGTTCGAGCGTGACCAACGTGCGGCTCAGATCCTCTTGCTGCCTCTGGATGCTCTCGCGCAACGCCTCGCCGTAGCCGGACGCGAGCGCGCCGAGCACCTGCAACACCCGTTCAGGGAGCGACTTGACGCCCCGCAACTCCGGTTCGTGCAAGAGCCCCTTGCCGAGTACGTCCATCGTGCGACGCAGGCTGTCCGGCCCGACGCATCTGAGCGCGACGAGCCGCGCGCCGGCCTCGGTGGCCTGCGCGGGCTCGGCGTCCTCACTCAGCACCGCCTCGAAGACCTGGTCGAGCAGAGCGGCGAAATGCTCTTCGATCTGGGCGTGGGTATACGGCAGATACGCCGTACCGGTGACCAGGTAAGCCCATTTGCGAGCCAGCGTGGCACGGGTCGGCGCGGCGTTCCTCCGCTTCGGTGCCGCGGAGGAAGAAGGTCTCTTGGGGGCGTCCGGCGATACGGGGAACTCATCGCCGTCCGGAAGTGGAGCAGTCACGTCCGCCGGTCCTGGGGTCGCTTTCGTATTCCGTGGTGGAGGAACATCCTCCACGATTCTGAAGCCGTACTCACCGTTTAACGGTCATCCATTCGGGTGGTCACCCTACGGTACTGCAACACCGGCCTTTTCCCTCAACCATGCGGGTGGCGTCCCGATACCGGGACGCGTTGCGATGTAACGCCGGCGAATGTCCGGCACCGGACAGAACATACGTGGAAAGCCCGGCCTCGGGCCGGTAGAACGGTGCTTCCGCCCGGCGCAGCGTCTCGCCGCTCGAACAGTCGCGAAGCGGGAAAAGACCGCAGAACAGGATGTCCCCCGATCCGACGGCCTGGAGAACCGGCACCCGGATCTCGTTAGTCGCGGGCAGCCCGATGCCGAACACGGCGACCGTCCCCATTCCCGGGACCGAAACCTGATCCTTGGCCGCCTCATCCGCTTCGACGACCTTGGGGTCGGTATTTTCCGTCGCGGAGAACAGTCCGGCACGCGCTCCCGGTTTCGTCGAGGAATGGAGCGGTTCGCTGCCCAGCGAGCCGAACTGGTCCGCCGCGAAGGTCGCGTAGCCGTGTTTCGCCATGTCCCGCCGGCAGGAACAGCGATCCGGGTCGTAGGGCAGGTCCCAGTCGGCGCTGTCGTAGGTACCGCCGTGCACCAGCAGCCGGACAGCCTCGGGCAGGCAGAACCGGCCGTGCACCGCGGCGGGTTCGCCGAGCGGGCCGGTGGCCGGCAGATCCCGATCGGAGCAGCGGACGTCGACGGCCCCGGCGGGGGCCGCGACCAGGAAACCATAGAGAAGCACGCAGCAGGCGGCCACCGCGGTGACCAGTTCGAGCGGCATTCTCACAGAACCCTCTCCGGAATCGGGACGCTCGGAAGAAGCATGAACCCTACACCTGGTGATCGACCGTTCACCGTCAGCCTTGAGTTCGCGGCCGCGCGATCACCGGCATGGCGCTCGATGTCCGGCCTCGCCCCGATCTCGTGGAGGAACCACGCGAGCGCTACGGCCGTGGCCTCGGCGCCGGTGGCAGGTCCGAAGCCCCGGAGCCTCGTGAGTGGCAAGGACGGTTAGAACCGTCCTTGCCACTCACGAGCTCCTCAGGGCAGCACGTCGGTCACGGTGTCCTTGATGACCTGCCACTTACCGTGCTCGCGAACCAGCGTCAGGCTGATCGTGTAGTGCCGGTTGATGTTCTGCGACGGCACCTTGTAGTACGCGTCGAGGATCGCGTAGCCCATCTTGCAGCCCTCGACGACGGTGTGGGTCACCGTCCACGGCATGCTGTATTCGTAAGGGAGCTTGAACTGCACGTCGACCACAGGCTCCACGTTGTCGGCATAGCCGATGATCGTCTGACCCTTGCGGCCGATGGTCACCATGTTCTGGTGGATGATCGCCCGGTAGCGGGCCTCGTCGCGTTTGTTGAAGCTGTCCATGTCCTCCCAGACCGCGCGGTCGAACGCGCGCTGACAGGCCTGCCGTTCCGACTCGGCCCGCTGGTCGCTGGCCGCCGCCGCGGCGGGCACGCCGATTCCCGCGGCGGCCACGATCAGCCCGGCCAACGCCGCGTAATACCGCTTGCGCATGGGGTTCTCCTCATCACGTCCCGTATTCCGTCCACCAGCAGGTTCGCCGGGCGGCGCATCACAGCTGCATCACTTCCGCACCGGCGCGGGCGGGTGGCCGGTTAACCTCGCGGTAGGGGGTGCGATGGAGTTCCGGATCTTGGGCCCGGTGCAGTGCCGGAACGGGGCGCGGCCGGTGAAACTGGCAGGCCCGCGGCAGGAGCGGATCCTCGCCGCGCTGCTGCTCGGCGCCGATCGGGTCGTCTCGGTCTCGCGGCTGGTGGACGTCGTCTGGGACGAGGATCCGCCCGCCACCGCCACGCGCCAGATCCGTAATCTCACCACCGCGTTGAAGCGCACGCTCGTCGCCGAGGGTGCCGCCGACGACGTTTTGACCGCCGAAGGGCCGGGCTTCGTCCTTCGTCCAAGCTCCTTCGACCTCCGCACGTTCGAGGAGCGCGTCTCGCGTGGCGAGTTCCGCGAAGCGCTCGCGTGCTGGAGCGGACCGGCTCTGTCCGGTGTGGACAGTGCGGCGCTGCGTGGTGAAGCCGAAGAGCTCGACGAGCGTCGTCTGTCCGTTGTGGAACGTTGTCTCGACGAAGAGATCTCCGCCGGGGAAGACTCCGTCGCGGAGCTGACGGCGCTGGTCGCCGAACACCCGCTACGGGAACCGTTCGCCGGCTTGCTCATGCGCGCGCTGCACCAGCAGGGCAGGCAGGCCGACGCGCTGAACGTCTACCGGCAGGCGCGAACGCGGCTGGTGGAGGAACTCGGGATCGACCCCGGCCCGAAGCTGCGCGAACTCTACGAGCGGATCCTGCGCGACGAGCCGGAGTACGGCAAGACCCGCTGCTTCCTTCCTTACGACGTCCCGGATTTCACCGGGCGCGAAGCCGAGATCGGCCGTCTGGCCGACGCCGTCCGGCTCGGCCGCCCCGTCGTCGTCGACGGTATGGCCGGTGTAGGCAAGACCTCGCTCGCCGTCCACGCCGCGCATCGGCTCGCCGCCGATTTCCCCGACGGGCAGCTGTTCGTGGATCTGCACGGCCACTCCCCCGCCCGCGAACCGCTTCCGCCCGAGGCCGCGCTCGAAGCCCTGCTCGGGCAGCTGGACATCCCGGCTTCGCGGCTTCCCGGCGGCGTGGACCGGAGGGCCGAACTGTGGCGGACCCGAACGGCGGGCCGGTCGCTGCTCGTGGTGCTCGACAACGCCGCGAGCGCGGAACAGCTGCGGCCGCTGGTGCCGGGTTCGGCGACGGTCGCCCTCCTGGTCACCGGGAGGCGCCGGCTGGCCGCGATCGACGGTGCCGCGTCGATCAGTCTCGAAGTGCTGCCGGACGAAGAGGCAGGCGCCCTGTTCGCGGCGGCCTCCGGACGACCGGACACCGGGGTGGCCGCGTTGTGCGGGAACCTGCCGCTCGCGATCCGCATCGCGGCCGCCCGGCTGCAGAATCGTCCACAGTGGACCGTCGAGGCCCTGGCCGAACGGCTGGGCTCCGAACACGACCGGCTGGCCGAGCTGAAGGTCGCCGGACGCGACGTGGCCGCGGCCTTCGCACTGTCCTATCGGGAGCTCGATGCCGCCCAACAACGTATGTTCCGTTTGCTGGGGCGTAATCCCGGTGCCGACATCGGCGTGCCCGCGGCCGCCGCGCTGGCAGGCACCGGCGAGCGCGAGGCCGAACGCCTATTGGAGGACCTGCTCGACGCCCATCTGCTCAGGCAGCGGGCGCTGGGCCGCTACGCGTTCCACGACCTGATCGCCGAGCACGCCCGGAACGCCGCACGCGACGAGGAATCCGGCCCCGCCGTGCGCCGGCTCCTCGACCACTACCGCGAAGGCGGCGGCCCCGGCTGGTACCGGACGGAACGGGCGAATCTCGTCGCGGTGACCCGGCACGCGCTCGACGCCGGTCTCGACGAGTACGCCTGGCGGATCGCCGCGGACACCGCCGAACACCTCCGGGAACGCGGGCACCTCGACGAACTCCTCGCCGTGACCCGGACCGGGATCGCCGCCGCCCGCCGGATCGGCGACCCGCACGCGATCCAGCTGAGCCTGGCGAGCCTCACCCTGGCGTTCTGGGAGAACGGGCGGCTCACCGAGGGAATGGACTGCGCGCTGGAACGGCTGGCCGTCGTCCGCGCGTCCGGCGACCGCGCGGCCGAGGCGATCGCGCTCTCCAGGGTGGGGGCGCTGCACGGCATGCTCGGCCGTTACCCCGAGGCGATCCGGTTCTATCGTGACGGCCTTGCCATCGCGGACGAGTCCGCCGCCGCCACGCTGTGGACCAATCTCAGCAACGCCCAGGAGGTCCTCGGCAGGCTGGACGACGCGCTGGTCTCCGCCCGGCGGGCGGTGGAACTGGGCGACGACGAGCGCGGCACGATCCTGAGTTCGGCCCAGCTCGGCCTCGTCCTGTCCCGGCTCGGCCGTTTCGACGAAGCCTTCGAGGTCATCGAACGGTCGATCACCGCCTCGCGGGATCTCGGCTACCTGTTCGGCGAGGCATGGAGCCGGATCGACCTCGCCGACGCCCTGTTGCGCGCCGATCGCCCGGGCGACGCGCGCGAGCAGGCCGGACGCGCGTGCGCGATCCTCACCCGGCTCAACCATCCGCTGTTGCTGGCGATGGCGGCCAACAGCCTTGGCACCGCCTGCCTCGCGCTCGGCGAGACGGCGACGGGTCTCAGGCGGCATCGGCTCGCGCTCGAAACGGCGAAGCGGATCGGCTACCGGCTGCAGGAAGCCCGCGCGCTGGCCGGGCTGGGGCAGGCCGGAGCCGCGCGGGACCACTACGCCGCGATGGGCCTGCCCATCGAACCCACCAGCAGGGAGACCATGGCGAGCGCGGCCGTACTCCACAGCAACAGCACGACACCAGCCCCCTCGACGACCAAGCCGCCGACGAAAGCGCCCAGGGCTATCGAACCGGTGAACACGCCGACGTAGAGACCGGTGACGTGCTCGACGCGATCCGGCGCGAGTGCGGTCATCCACAGCTGCGCGCCGACCGACAGTCCGCCGTAGGCCAGCCCCCACAGGGCGATCGCGGCCCAGGCGACGAGCGCGGAGGCGCCGGACAGCGCCAGCAGCCCGAGCGCGACCGCGATACCGGACGCCAGCAGCAGCACGGTCGGCCGAGGCCTGCGCCCGGCCGCGGCTCCGGCCACGAAGTTGCCGACCAGCCCGGACACGCCGTAGACGAGCAACAGCGACGCGATCGCGCCCGCCGTCATCCGGGGCAGCTCTTCGAGGACCGGACGCACGTAGGTGTACGCGGCGAAGTGCGCGGTCACCAGCAGCACCACCACGGCGAGGCCGGTGACCACGGCGGGACGGAACAACGAGCGGCGCCGTCCGGTGCCGGTCTGTTCGACGACCGCTGGACGGCGCAACACAGGCAAGGCCAGCAGCAAGGCGGGAACGAGCACCGACGCGCACACCACGAGCGACCAGAAGGCCGCTCGCCAGCCGAAAGCGTTCCCCACGAACGTGCCGAACGGCACCCCGAGCACCGAGGCGGCGGCGACACCCCCGACGGTGAACGAAACCGCCAGTGCGCGGTCGCGAGCCGCGACCAGCCTGACGGCCACGGCCGAAGCCATCCCCCAGACCGCGCCCATCCCGGCACCGAGCACGATCCGCGCGACCATGAGCAGCCCGAAATCGACGGCGATCGCGGTCAGCCCGTTGCCGGCGGCCAGCACCGCCACGGCCGCGGCCAGCACCCGGCGCCGGTCGAGGTCGCCGAGCAGCCGCGGCACCACGGGAGCGGTGACCGCCGAAACCAGACCGGTGACGGTCAGGCTGAGACCGGCCGCGCCCGCGGAGACACCGAGACCGTCCGCCATCGGGGTGAGCATCCCGACCGGCAGCATCTCGGAGGTCACCACCAGGAACGTGCTCAGCGTCAGCACGCCGACGGCGGCCCATCGCCGCGGGGATGTCCGCTCCAGACGGACCGGATCCGGGTGAGAGACAGAGGAACTCATGCCGTCCAGCCCATCACCGCGCGGCACCGGCGAACAACGACGTCTTCCTCATCGATCGATGAGCCAGGCTCATCGATCCGGTGTTATCGTCCGAGGATGGGTGACGCGCTTCCGACCATGCACCAAGCGCATCTGCAGCAGATCGAATGCCTGCTCACGCTGGCGGAGGAACTGCATTTCGGGCATACGGCAGAGCGGCTCGGCTACTCGCAATCGCGAGTGAGCCAGCTCGTCGCCACGCTGGAGGCACGGGTCGGCGCGCGGCTGGTCGAGCGCACCAGCCGCAAGGTCGGGCTCACCCGCGCCGGCGCGCAGTTCGTCAAGGAGATCCGGCCCGCTTATCGCGCGCTGCTCCGCACCTTCGAGCGCGCGCGTGAGCGGGCGATGCGCGGCGCTGTCGAGGAACTGCGGGTCGGGTTCACCGGCATGGTCTACGAGGAGGTCACTTCGATCTTCCGCGCGCTGCGCGATCGGCACGGCGTGGCCGTGCACACCCACGACGTCCCGCTCGGCTCACCGTTCACCGCCGTGCTCGACGGCGAGATCGACGCCGTCATCGCCGAACTCCCGGTCCACGAACCCGAGCTCACGGTCGGCTTCCTGTTCCCGCCGCAAGACCAGTACGTGATGGTCGGGACCGGTCACCCCATCGCGGAGCGCGAGTCGATCGATCGGGAAGATCTCGCGGAACTCGACCTGCTCCACCGCGCCGGTGACGGCCCCGGCTACTGGAAGGCCGCGCGTACGCCGCCCGCCACTCCGTCGGGAACGCCGATTCCCTCGACCGCGGGGATCACGACCGTCCAGCAGGGAATGGCGCTGGCGGCGTCCGGGATGCACGCGATGCTGGTATGCCGTCCGCTGACGGAACAGCACACCCGCACCGATCTGCGCTACGTCCCCGTCCGCGGCCTGGAAGCGTCCAGTCAGCTCGGCCTCGTCTGGCGGACCGGCCACGTGAACCCGCCGCTGACCGCGCTGGCCGAACTGCTCGAACAGGCCGGGTCCGTCAGCCGAAAAACCCGGTGAGCAGGCCGCGCAAGGTGTCCGGCTGGTGGAGGACGCCGTGGTCCTGTCCCTCGACGGTGACGTACCGCGCGCCGGGGATCGCGTCGGCGACCGCGCGGGTGCCCGCCCGCATCCAGGCGTCGCTCTCCCCGCCGTCGATCACCAGCGTGGGCACCGGGATCTTGGCCAGCCTGTCCGCGGGCAGCACGTTTCCGGGACCGCAGAGCGCGAGGTCGTAGGGCAGCGTGTGGGCGAGCCCGGTGAACCACGCCCAGAACGGGTCGTCCCGCATGCCCTTGACGACCTCTTCCGGCGTCGCCGTCCCCTCGACCAGGAACAGCTCCGCCGCGCCGTCGCGGTCGCCGTCGGCGATCAAGGCACGGACGCGGTCGAAGAGGTCGGCCGCGGGCCTCTCCCGGCTGTCGTCGACGACGTACGGCGGCTCGTAGACGGCGAGGCCGGTCATGGCGACGCCTCTGGCGGCCGCCTCCAGCCCCAGCACCGCGCCCGACGAGTGCCCGAACACCGCCGCCGAACCACCCACGTGCTCGATCAGCGCGGCGAGATCCTCGACCTCACGCTCGACCGAATAGACCGCGCCGGCGCCGCTGTCACCCCGGCCACGCCGGTCGTAGGCGATCACGCTGTACTCCGGCGCCAGGGTCGCGGCCAGGCCGGCGACGGTCGTCCGGTCGTTGAACGCGCCGCCGACCAGGATCACCGGCGCGCCCTCACCGGTGCGGTCGAAGGCGATCGGGGTGCCGTCGGCCGAGATCACGGTCTCGAACGAGGTGGTCATCAGGTCCTCCACAGGGTCGCTTCACTCTAGCTTCGGCACTGGGTCGGAGCCGATGACCACCGCTCGACATCACTTCCGGAGTTTTCCGAAGAATTCGCGGAGTTCGGCCACGACGTCGTCCGGCACGGCCATCGCGACCATGTGACTGGGGCTTTCGTGCTCGGCCCAGCGCACGACGTCGTTCTTGCGCGAGGCGATCGCGCGCAACGCGGACGGCCCGCCGTGGGAGACGCCGGTCGGCACCGCCGTCTGGTCCATCGGCATCGCGGCCTGCCCCTCGTAGTAGGGCCACAGCGAGGTGCCGCCGGTCCCGGTCAGCCAGTACAAGGTCGCGTTGGTGAGGAGCAGGTCGCGGTCGATCGGCTCGGCGGGCGCCGTGCCGTCGGGCCAGCCGTCGAACTCCTTGAACCGTTCCACCAGGTACGCCAGCTGCGCGACCGGCGAATCGAGGAAGCCGAAACTCAGCGTCTGCGGCCGGTTCGTCAGGTACGGCGCGTATCCGCTGCCGCCCGCGAAACGCTCCAGCAGCCCCGCGAGATCGGCCTGGTCCTGCGGCGTGAGCCCCTCGAAGTCGGCCGGATCGCCGGTCGGCACCCCGAGCCCGGACGTGATGTGCGAGCCGATGACGTGCTCGGGCGCCTGCACCGCGAGGCAGGGCGTCACCAGCGCGCCGGCGTCGTTCCCGTGCGCGCCATAGCGTTCGTAACCGAGGCGGCTCATCAGTTCCGCCCAGGCCCGCGCCACCCGGGCGATGTCCCACGGTCGTTCGTCGGCCGGCTCCGGGAACGGCGAGAAACCGAAGCCAGGCAAGGACGGCGCGACGACGTGGAAGGCGCACGACGGGTCGAGACCGTGGGCTCGCGGGTCGGTGAGCGGGCCGAGGACATTCAGGAACTCGGCGATCGAGCTGGGCCAGCTGTGCGTCATGATCAGCGGGATCGCGCCGGGTTCCGGCGACCGGACGTGCAGGAAGTGCACGCGCTGGCCGTCGATCTCGGTGGTGTACTGCGGGAATTCGTTGAGCTGCTTCTCCAACGCGCGCCAGTCGTAGCCGTCTCGCCAGTACTCGGCCAGGTCCTTGAGGTACGCGACCGGGACGCCCCGGCTCCACTCGGCACCGGGCAGCGCCGACGGCCAGCGCGTGCGGGCCAGCCGGTCGGTCAGGTCGTCCAGATCGGACTGCGGGATGTCGATGCGGAACTGCTCGATGTCGGTCATGAGGTGACCGTAGGGGCCATTCAGGCCAGATCCTGACCTGAATGATCGGCCGTAGTCAGCGGGCGCGATCCGCCTGAAGGCCCTGGCGGCCGCCGTTCATGGCGGGCTCGTGGTCCAGACGTGTCCCCTGGCGAGCATTGAGGGGCGAAGGGGCTTTCCCCGCATCCGATGCGATGAAAGCCCCCGTCACAACGGCCCGGCGACCGACCCGCGTTCAGTCGGCTAAACGCGGACGATCTGTGTGGCGCCGAAGGTGTCCTTCACCGGGACCTCGACGGTCTTCCGTCGCACGGTCACGCGCAGGACTTCCTGTCGCTGCGTCGGATCCGAAACCGCCAGCTGCCAACCGTTCGAGGTCCGCCCGAGCGCCACCGAAGCCGGACCGGACACCGACACCTCGTCGACCGAGCCGGCGGCGAAGAAGTTCGCCAGCAGGGTCGCGTCCCAGAGCCGGACGGCCTGCACGGTCGCGGTGTTGGACCGCACGCGCCACGACCAGGCCGAAGCGATCGTCTGCAGCACCGACGCGGTGGGAAGGACGGCGTACGCGTAGCTCGCGTTCGACGGCTTGGCACCGTGTTCGATGACCAGATTCTGATAGCGCCGGGTGTAGGGCACCGTGGTGCCCTTGGTGTTGGCGCCCTTGTCGATGTCGCGCCAGGTCCCTGTCCGGTCCTCGCGCAGCGCGGTGACCTCGGCGTCGTCGAGCAGGACGTACCCGCCGACCCGTTCGAGATGCAGCCATCGCTTGCGCCGCAAGGACTCCGAGCCGCCGACGAGATGGCCGTCGGCCAGCAGGACACCGCTGCCGTTCTCGCCGAGGTTGCGGTTCTCGATCGTGGTGCGGACCCGCTCGCCGGAGGAGTCGGTGATCCCGGCACCGAGGCACACCACACCGGACGGCGTGAAGAACCACGACTTCTTCGCGGTCAGCGTGCCGTCCTGCGAGACGAAGTCGAGGGCGTGCGCGCCGTGCCGAGCGTCCCAGCGGACGCCGCCGCAGTGATCCTTGCTCGTCAGCGGCACCGACTCCAGTTTGGGGGCCGGGCCGCTCTTGGTGGTCGTGCCCGGCAGCAGCAGCGGGTCGACCGTCGGCCAGTAGGCGTCGGTGAAATGCCCCTTCGCCTTGGGCAGGAACAGATACAGCGAACCGTCGCCGACGTACCAGCCGTGCAGGTTCATCGAGTTGATCGACTCGTACCGCGAGATCCGCGTCGAGGCGACGCCGAGCGAGGCCGACCAGCCTTCGGTGATGTGCACCATCCGGTCCTGCTGGCCGAACACGCGATGTGTCGCGACCGTCGGCGTCGCCCGCACCTTGGTCGCCAGCAGCTCCTGCGCGAACTCGATACCGGGGATGCCGACGAGGTCCGGCCCCGGCGCGAACCGCTCGGGGTCGGGGATCTCGAGGTACGGCGCGAAGGTGTCCTCGGTGATCCACTTCGCGGCGAGACCGCCGAGCGCCTCCTTGCGCTTCCCGCTCGCCGACCGCGCCAGCAACACCACCGCGCCGGTGAGCTGGTGCCCGATGTCATGCGCGGACTCCCCTTGCCGGGAAAGGAACCGGCCGCGGACCGACTCCATCAGCGCGCCCGCGTACACGAACGGCGCGAACGTGTCGGAGACCAGCGCGTACGCCGCGTCGCGGACGTCGGCGGGCAGTTCGAACTCCGTGCCCTTGGTGACATGGATGGCCGACGCGACGGCGGTGAGCAGGATGATCCCGTAATGCCCGGGATACGGCACCGAATCGTGCTGCAGGAACGATCCGTCGGTGTGGAAACCGTCGCCCGCCGAGCGATGGAGCTTGGCGATGACGCTCGCCGCTCCCCCGCCTTCGACGTCGGTGAAGGCGCCGACGCCGCGTTTGATCCGCTCGGCGTCGCCCAGCATCGCGCCGGAGACGATGGAGATCGTCGACTTGTCCGCGCGGTTGGCGCCGGTCTCGACGACGCTGGGGTTGTTGGTGCGGCGGTTCGGGTCGCCGGAGAATTTCAGCACCGGCTTCAGGTACCTGGCGAGCTCGTCCTGGGTGAGCTCGTCGGCGACCGTCGCGAGGATGTGCAGCAGGTAGAGCGGGATGCCGATCTCGTAGGTGTACCAGTTGCCGATCTCGGCGGTCTTCTCGCTGTACTGATCGCTGGTGTACAGCAGTTCCAGCGCGCCCTTGATCCGCGCGAGGACCGCGGGATCGCCCGCGAGCGCGCCGCCGGGAGTACCCCAGTTGACCGCGATCGCGCGGAGCCGGGCGTACATCGACGTCGTGAATTCGCTGCCGGGGCCGAGCGGGAGATCCTTCCACAGTGGACCGTCGCCGACCGTCATGCTGTCGTGATAGGCCTTCGCGACCCTGTCGAGGTTCGCCAGCGCGGCCGTGCGCTCCGCCGACGGCCGGTCGATGCCGGTCTGCAGTTCGCGATAGCCCCTCACGATGGAAGACGTCCCCGGAGCGGCGGGCTGCGCGGACGAAGTGCCCGCGAGAGCGGATGTCAGCGCCATCGAAGCGGCCGCTGCCGCGCCTCCCCGCAAGGCCGTTCTCCTGTCGAAGTAACCGAAACCGGGCATGACAGTGCCTCCCAAAGGGCGTCGAGACGGGTTCAAGGGCGGCGGCGGGTGCTGGGGCCTCGTGAGTGGTAAGGACGGTTAGAACCGTCCTTACCACTCACGAGGTTTACTGGCGTTTCCCGTCGGTCCTGCGGGGCAGGTCCCACGGGTTGTTCTCCTGCAACGGTTCCGGCAGCAGCGCGTCGGGGAAGCCCTGCCAGGCGATCGGTCGCAGGAACCGCTCGATCGCGGCGGTGCCGACCGAGGTACTGGTCGGCGCGGTGGTCGCCGGGTAGGGACCACCGTGTTCCTGTGCCCAGGTGACGGTGACGCCGGTCGGCCAGTCGTTCCACAGCAGACGACCGGCGACGCGGGTCAGCGACGGGAGGACCGGGCGGATCCAGTCCACATCGGACTCTTCACCCTGGATGGTCGCGGTGAGCCCGGGTTCCATCACGCCGAGCAGGCTGATCAGCTCGGCCTGGTCGGCGTAGGTGACGATCAGCGACGCCGGGCCGAAGCATTCCTCGCGGACCGTGCCGGCGTCGGCGAGGAAGGCCTTCGCGGTGGTGGCGAGCAGCGTCGCGCCATGCGAGATCCCTTCCGCGCCACCGGATTCCGACAGCACCTCGACACCGTCGACCTCGCTGAGCTTCGCCAGTCCGTCGGCGAAGCCCGCCGCGATACGCTCGTTGAGCATCGGCTGCGCCGGGACCGCCGCGACGGCTTCGCGCAGCGTGTCTTCGAGGCCGTGGCCCTCGGGCAGGAACAGCAGTCCCGGCTTGGTGCAGAACTGCCCGGCACCGAGGGTGAACGAACCCGCGTAACCCTTGGCGATCGCCTCACCGCGCGCGTCGATCGCGGCCCGCGTGACGACGACCGGGTTGACGCTGCCGAGTTCGCCGTAGAACGGGATCGGCGACGGCCGCGAGGTCGCGATGTCGAACAGCGCGCGCCCGCCCGGCAGGGAGCCGGTGAACGACGCCGCCTGGATCCGCGGGTCCTTCAGCGCCGTGACGCCGTTCTGCTGGCCGTGGATGACCGCGAAGATCCCTTCCGGCGCACCGGCGCCGACCAGCGCCTCACGCAGGACCTCGCCGGTGCGGGCGGACAGCTCCGGGTGTCCCGAGTGTGCCTTGAGCACGACCGGGCACCCGGCGGCCAGCGCCGAAGCGGTGTCCCCGCCCGCGACGCTGAACGCGAACGGGAAGTTGCTGGCGGCGAACACCAGCACCGGCCCGATCGGGGTGAGCAGCCGCCGGATGTCCGGCCGCGGCCCCATCGGCCAGGCCGCGTCCGCGTGGTCGACGGTGGCGCCGAGGAACTCGCCGTCGGCCAGCACCTCGCCGAACAGGCGGAGCTGGAACGTCGTGCGCTTCAGCTCGCCCTGCAGCCGCGGGGACGCCGGGAGATGCGTCTCCCGGTTGGCCAGCGCGATCAGCTCTTCGGCCGCCGCGTCCAGGGCGTCCGCGGCCGCGTGCAGCCAGCCGGCGCGCTGGGCTGGGGTCGCGGCCGCCGCCGTGCCTGCCGCATCGGCGGCGGCCGCGAGGATCTGGTCGAGCGTGGCGGGATCCGTTGCCTGGCTCATGGTTCTTGCTTCTCCTAGAGTTCTTGCGCGGCGCTGACCGCGGCGATGAGATCCGCCCAGCGCCCCGGGCCGGCGAGGCCGAGGTGATACAGGTGCAGTTCGGTGGCGCCTGCCTTGCCGAGTTCGGTGGTGTATGCCTCGATGTCGGGCACCGGGCTCGCCGCCACCGCGGTGATGTAGCTGCCGATGGCGACCTTCTCCGGCAGTTTCGCCCGTGCCGCCGCGACGGCGTTCACACTGGGGTGACCGGGTGCCCAGTTCTGCAGCACCACCGCGTCGACGTCGTCCGGGGCCGACGGCGTCAGGCCCGGCAGCGCGCCGGTGACCCACGGGTCCATCGCGCCGTGCAGCACGATCCTGGGCCCGGACGGGATCTTCTCGAGCACCGCGCGCCGCAGGGCGTCGGTCGCGTTCTGCCGGGTGTCGAGCAGGACCTGTCGGAGCGTGGGCAGGATCTTGTCCTCGGTGGCCCGCAGGTCACCGCTGTCGATCAGCCGCCGGACCTCGGCCCGCAGCTTGCCCAGCGCCTTCGCCGGATCCTGACCGGCCGCGGCCCAGGCGTCGAGA
This sequence comes from Amycolatopsis sp. NPDC058340, assembly GCF_042723975.1. Classification (NCBI taxonomy): domain Bacteria; kingdom Bacillati; phylum Actinomycetota; class Actinomycetes; order Pseudonocardiales; family Pseudonocardiaceae; genus Amycolatopsis; species Amycolatopsis sp. NPDC058340. The sequence continues at coordinate 93,659 of NZ_JBHXIB010000016.1, forward strand.
CAGTCGTCGCAGCAGCAGATCGACAGCAGCCGGGCCACCGCGGGCGACCAGACGCCGTCGGTCTTCTCGTGCTGGTGCTGGTGCACGGCGCCGAGCGGACCGCAGGCTTCGAGGATCACCGTCGCGAAGTCGAGCCCGGCGAGGCTTTCCGCCGTCACGTTCGCCGCGTACTCGCGCACCGCCCGCTGGCCGGGGCACAGCGCCCACGGGTACCGCTCGCCGAAACAGTTGCGCACGGTGAAATCCGGGAATTCCGTGCCCAGCTGCGAATTGTGGGTCAGCACGAGCCACGCCGCGGCCGGGATGCCCGCCTCGGTCAGCGCACGGACGGCGTCGCCCGCGCTGTCTCGGCTTTCGACCCAGTCCGGCTCGGCGGGCTTCAGCTCACCCCAGGCCTCGTCGCGCACCGGCCGGTACAGCGCCGCGTGGCGCGCGACGACCGAGGTGCGCTCGGGCGACCAGGGTGTCGCCGCGCGGGCACTGTGGTACGACACGGCGACGGCGACCTCGTCGACGCCGAGCTCGCGTACGCGCTCGACGAAGCCGGGATCGTCGACGACGTCCCAGGGGTAGGCGTATCCGGTGACCTTCACGCTGTCACCACCGTGCCGTGTTCGGTTCGAAACTTCCGACGAACTTCCGCATATAGGTCACGTCATCCCGTTTGGTCTGTCCACTTCGGACATAGTCTTCATGGGCCCGCGCCAGCGCGTCGGGGTCGAGCTCGACCCCCAGCCCCGGCTTGTCGGGCACCGCGACCGCACCGTCGACGAACTCCAGCGCACCCGGGGCGATGACGTCGGCCGTCTTCCACGGCCAGTGGGTGTCGCAGGCGTAGGTCAGATGCGGCGTCGCCGCGGCCACGTGCACCATAGCGGCCAGACTGATCCCGAGATGACTGTTCGAATGCATGGACAGCCCCACGTCGAAGCATTCCGCCGTGGTGGACAGCGCCTGGGTGTCCCGCAGACCACCCCAGTAATGATGGTCCGAAAGTATGACCCCGACCGCTCGCTGCCGGAACGCGGGCTCGATGTCCGCGAAGCGCACCACGCACATGTTCGTGGCCAGCGGCATGTTCGCCTTCTCCGCGACCCGCGCCATGCCCTCGATACCCGGCGTCGGGTCTTCGAGGTACTCCAGGACGCCGTCGAGCTCTTCGGCGACCCGGATCCCCGTCTCGACCGTCCATGCCGCGTTCGGGTCGATGCGGAGCGGGTGGCCGGGGAAGGCGTCCGCGAGCGCGCGGATCCCGTCCATCTCCTGGTCGGGGTCGAAGGCGCCGCCCTTGAGCTTGATGGAGCCGAAGCCGTACTCCTCCACCATGCGGCGCGCCTCGCCGACGAGCGCTTCCGGCGTGGTCACCTCGCCCCACGAGTCCTCCTCGGCGCCGATGTGGGCACCGAACTTGTAGAACAGGTACGCGGAGAAGTCGACGGCGTCGCGTGCCTTGCCGCCGAGCAGGTCCACGACCGGCCTGCCGAGGTAGTGGCCTTGAGCGTCGAGCGCCGCCACCTCGAACAGCGAGTACACGCTGGCCACGGTCTTGCTGACGGAGAAACCGCCGGTGAGCCCGTGCGCGTCGGCGAAGACGACCTCGCCCAGCGTGGTCGCGACCTTCCGGCGGAGGCCGGGCAGGTCGAACACGTCGTGTCCCTTGAGTTCCGGCAGCACCTTCCGGACCTGCTCGAGGAACGCGAGGTCACCGTAGGACTCGCCGAGGCCGACCACCCCGTCCTCGCAGATCAGCTGGACGACCCCGCGCAGCGCGAACGGCTCGTGCACGCCCATCGCGTTGAGCAGCGGGGGGTCGGCGAAGGCGACCGGGGTCAGGACGACGTCGAGAACCTTCATCGTCAGGCACCGGCCTCGACGGACTTGAGGACGGCGAACCCGTCGTCGACGATCTTCTCCAGGCGGGCGATCTGGTCCGCGGTGGGCTCGACCAGCGGCGGCCGGACCGAGCCGACCTTGTCACCCCGAAGACGCGCGGCGGCCTTGACCAGCGACACGGCGAAACCCTGTCCCTCGTCCCGCAACGCGACCAGCGGGAGGTAGAAGCCGGCGAGCAGCGCCTCCATGACGGCGTCGTCGTTCTCCGCGAGCGCACGGTGGAACCGGGCCGCGATCTCGGGGGCGAAGCAGTGCACGGCCGAGGAGTACCGCGCCACGCCGACCGCGGAGTAGGCGCGCGCGGAGACCTCCGCCGTCGGGAGACCGTTGAAGAACAGGAAATCCCGGGCCCGGTCGGTGCCGGTGGAGCGGATCGTGGTGATGATCCGGCTCATGAGTTCGACGTCGCCGAAACCGTCCTTGATACCGACCACCGACGGGATGCCGAGCAGGTCCACGGCCGAATCGGGGGTGAGCACGCCGGTGGAACGGTGGTAGACGATCACCGGGATCGAGGAATCCCCGACGGCGTACCGGACGTGGTCGACCAGCCCGGACGGCGGACCGGTCACCAGGTACGGCGGCAGGAGGAGGACGCCGTCCGCGCCGCCCGCCTCCGCCGCCGCGATCCCGGCGCGGGCCGACGCCGCACCTCCGCCCGCGCCGACCCATACGGGCACGCGCCCGGAAACGACCTCACGAGCCTTGCGCAGGATCGCTGCGTGCTCGTCCGGGGACAGCGAGCTGAATTCGCCCGTACCGCAGGCGACGAACAGCGCGCCGGCTCCGGCGGCCACGTGGCTCTCGACGGTTTCCGCGAACGCGTCGAGGTTCAGTTCCAGACCCTCGGTGAAGGGGGTCAAGGGGAACGCCAGTAGGCCGTCGAGTTCGATCTTGCGCTCTGCCATGGATTTCTCTTTCGTTCTTTGTGGATGGTCCCGGGTACGGGCCCGGTCAGGCGGGCACGGTGGTGCCGTCCTGCGACTTGCTGGGTGTGACTTCGTCGTCACGGTCGATCGTGTCGATGATCTCGTCGGTGGAGGCCTTGCGCTCGGGCATGAGGTAGCCGAGCCCGATGAACAGCCCCAGTGAGACCAGGATCGGGGTGGACACGGTGACCGCGAGGGTGGCGTTGTAGCCGTAGTAAGCGATCGCGTAGGCGATGAGACCGCCCGCCCACGAGATCAGCGCCGCGCGGGAGCCGGACCGGCGGAACCACGGGAGCATGCCGAGCAGCAGCGGCACCGAGATCGGGCCCATCAGGGCCGCGACCCAGAGCACCACGATGCCGAGCACGCCGCCGAGTTTGGGTGCCTGCGTGGCGACCGCCATGGTCAGCACGATGAAGATCGCGGTCGTGATGCGGGCGGCCAGCAGCCCCTGCGCTTCGGTCCACCGCCGGGTCTTCTTGATCAGCACCGGCAGCATGTCACGGGTGATGACCGCGGAGATCGCGTTCGCGTCGGACGACACCATCGCCATCGTGTGGGAGAAGATGCCTGCCAGCACCAGCCCGATCAGGCCCGGCGGCAGGAACGTCGTCGTCATGATCGCGTAGGCGTTGTCCGGGTTCTCGATGTTCGGGATCAGCAGCGGTGCCGCGAACATCGGGAACATCATGAACAGGGGCCACACCAGGTACAGGATCGAGGAGAGCCGCGCGCCCCGGCGTGCCGCGTGCGTGTCCGGCGCGGCCATGTAGCGCTGCGCCAGGTTCCACATACCGCCGTTGTACTCCAGGGTTTTCACCAGCACGTAGACGAGCAGCACCACGGTGGTGAACTTCGACGTGGTCGGGTTGAGGTGGCTCGGCGGGAGGTCGCCCCACATCGTCCACAGACCGGAGACGCCGCCGAGTTTGCCCAGCACCACCCAGAGCATGGCGATGGCCGCGATGGCCTGGATCACGAACTGGCCGAAGTCGGTGAGCGCGTCGGCCCAGAGACCGCCGACGGTGCAGTAGACCAGCGTGACCGAACCGGTGATGATGATGCCCCAGGTGTAGTCCACCCCGGCGAAGACGTTGAGGATCGTCGCGATGGCGAACCACTTCGCCGCGATGTCGAAGATCTTCAGCAGGCTGCCGCTCCACGCGAGCGCCTGCTGCGTCGGGACGTTGAACCGCCGCGCGAGGTACTCGAGCGGGGAGGCCACCCCCAGCCTCGACCGGAGCCTGTTCCACCGTGCGGCGAACAGCCAGCTGCCGATACCGACGCCGATGCCGATGCTGGCCATGCCCCAGAAGTAGACGGTGATCCCGCTCGTATAGGCCACCCCCGCGTAGGCGACGAACAGCACCGCGCTGTAGCCGGACATGTGATGCGAGATCCCGGTCAGCCACCAGGGCATCCGGCCCCCGGCGGTGAAGAAGTCCTTCACATCGTGGATCCGCTTGTGCGACCACCAGCCGATCACGACCATCAACGCGAAATACGCGCAGACCATCGCCCAGTCGAGTACGTGCACCGCTGACTCCTTTCCGCGTTCACGAAGGCCCAGCCCGACCTGTTCACATCCATGAACGGAGTCTGTTATAGTGATTATGTTCATCCATAAGAACGCTGTTCGGGACGCTAATATGGCCGGAGTCACAAGTCAACGGCCGGATGGAGGAGCGCGGATGCCGCAGCAGGAAGCCGCTGTCACGGTGGCGAACGGCGCGCCTGAACCCGCCGGGGTGAAGTCGGCCAGGCGGGCGATCGACCTGATCGAGACCTTCGCCGCGAACGACGTCTGGCTTTCGCTGTCGGACCTGCACGCGCGCACCGGTTTCCCCAGGTCGAGCCTGCACGGCCTGCTCCGCACCCTGCTCGAAGCCGGCTGGCTGGAAGTGGACACCAACACCGCCCGCTACCGACTCGGCGTCCGCGCGCTGATCTGCGGCACGGCTTACCTGGACCGCGACCCGGTCGTCCCGTACGCGACCGAGGCGCTGGAGCGGATCCGGGAGAAGACCGGTTACACGGCGCATTTCGCGCGCCGCGAGGGCACCGACGTCGTGTACCTGGAGACGCGCGAGTCCCGGCACTCGACGCATCTCGTGTCCCGCGTCGGCCGCACGCTGCCCACCCACGCGACCGCGCTGGGGAAGGCACTGCTGGCCGAACTGACGCACGACGAGATCGACGGCCTCCTGACCGGGGAGCTGTCGGCGCTCACCCCGAACACCATCACCACCGCCGAGGCGCTGCACGCCGAATGCGCGAAGACCCGCGAACGGGGCTATGCCTCGGAAATCGAGGAAGGCAGCCTCGGCGTCCGGTGCGTCGCGGCCGTGATCCCGTACCGCATCCCCGGCACCGACGCGATCAGTTGCTCCATGCCGGTCACCGAGGTCACCGACGCCGACGCTCAGCGCGTCGGCGAGCTCCTCGCCGAAATCACCGCGGAGCTCGGCCAGCAGCTGCGCCGCGCCGGCATCCGCTGACCTGTTTCGTACTTTCCTTCACTGACAAGGGGTTCACATGGCAGACCAGCGCGTCCTGATCACCGGTTCGGCGGGTATCGTCGGCACCCTGATGCGGCCGCGGCTGCGCCGTTCCGGACGGGTGTTGCGCCTGCTGGACCTGGCCGCGCAGCCCGAGGCGGCGGGCGGCGAGGACGTCGAGCTGATCACCGCTTCGGTGACCGACCCGGACGCGATGGCGCAGGCCTGCGCCGGTGTCGACGCGGTGATCCACCTCGGCGGGCACAGCCGCGAGAACTCGTGGGAAGCCACGCTCGACGTGAACATCAACGGCACCCACACCGTCCTCGAAGCCGCGCGCGCCGCCGGTGTGCCGCGCGTGATCCTGGCTTCCAGCAACCATTCCGTCGGCTTCCGGCGCAACGACGAAGCGGGTGAGAACGGCCTCCCCGCCGACTCCACCCCCCGGCCCGACACCTACTACGGGGTCAGCAAGGCGGCCATCGAAGCACTCGGCAGCCTGTACCACTCGCGGTTCGGCATGGACGTGATCGTCATCCGGATCGGCTCCTGTTTCGAAAGCCCGCTCGTCCTCGGCCCGCGCGGCCTGACGACGTGGCTCTCCCCCGACGACGGCGCCCGGTTGTTCGAGGCCTGCCTCAGCTACCCCTCCCCCGGCTACCGGCTGATCTGGGGCGTCTCCGACAACACGCGCCGGATCTACTCGCTCGCCGAGGCCGAGGAGCTGGGCTACAAATCCCTCGACGACGCGGAGACCTACGCCGCCCAGCTGGCGGACATGCCCGCGCCGACCGGGGTGGCGGCGGAGTACGTCGGCGGGCCGTTCTGCACCGCGCCGCTGGGGGCGCACAACCCGCTCTGAGGTCTTTCGGTGACGCGAAGCCAACATGGTGACGCCGGGTGAGGACTGTGTGGAAATAGGGACACTCAACGTCCCTATTTCCACACAGTGCCGGCCCCCTCAGCCGGTCATGCGATCGCCGAGCCGTCGCGCGAGATCGGCCAATTCGTCGTCGGGGACGTCCAAGTAGCCGCGCGCGGGGTCGAACACCGCCGTCTGCTGCTGTTCGTAGGGGATGCCGGGCGGCAAAGGCGCGAGGTGCCAGTGGACATGGCGATTACCCTGCCGGCTCCCCAAGGACAGCACGTAAAGCCGTTCGACGGTCAACAAGTCGCTCAACGCGCTGCCCGCACGGTGCACGACCCGCTGGATGGCCAGGTACTCGTCGGCGGTGAAGTCGCCGATCGCGTGCTCTCGATGCTTGATCGGGGCGACGAGAAAATGCCCGAGCACGGACGGAAAGCGGCTGGCGAAGACCACCGCGTCGGCATCCCGATAGGCGATGTGATGCGGGTAGTCGGGGTTGCCGTCGAGAAGTTCACAGACGAAGCACGCTCGGCGGGCGAGATCGAGATAAGCGTCGGCCTGCCACGGGACACGGTCGGTCATACCCCATGCCTACCCTGGACCCGCCCGGCCACCGCGAGCACGAGCGGCGCCGCCAGCCAGCACAAGTACGCCCAAGTGCCCCCGGTCAGGAACGAAACAGGCACGGAAACCCCGAACACCGCCGCCAGGCACACACTGCGCACCAGGTTCTGTACGAACGCCCGCGGCGGCGCGTCCGTGCGGTAAAGATGTTCGCGGCGGATCTCCCGGATGATCAGCGCGAACGTCGAGGACGCCAGCACCTGCACGATGGCGTACAGGCTGAACCGGGGCGGGAAGGCGCCGTCCGCGGTGATCACCCGGGTCGCGAACGGCGTCAGGACCTGCATGAACAGCCAGGCCAGGGTAAGGCTGATCAGGCGGCTGTTCAGTGAGCGGACATATCCGAAGATCTCGTGGTGCGCGCGCCAGTGTGCGGCGATCACCACGAAGCTGACCGCGAAGGCCAGGTACTCCTTTCCGTGGTCCCACACCGAACTCAGCATCGCCTCGGTGGTGTCGCCGGCGGGGACGTGGAGTTCCAGCGCCAGCAGGGTGAGCGCGATCGCGATCACCGCGTCGATGAACATGGTGAGCCGCTCGGGAGGGGCCTGAGTCGCCATGATGAAGAAATCTCCCTCTGGGTCAGGCGACGGTTGCCGGACGGAGCTTCCGGGACCGCACGGCCAAGATGATCATCACGGCGGGGATGAGCAGGTCATTGGCGAGGACACCGCCGGTGTTGCCGGGGCTGTGGACACCGTTGGCGAACCATTGGTAGACGTGGCCGGCCAAGGCTCCCCACAGGAACATCCCGGCCCCGAGCCCGATGGTGACGCGTTCGCGCGCGGAGGCCGAGGCGGCGCGGAATCCCATGACGGCCAGCCCGAGGTTGGCGAAGGCGATCTCGAACAGGAAGGGCGTCCGGTCGAAGCCGATGGCGGTGGCCATGACGTCGGGGAAGGCGAGGAACGCGACCGTCATCCACAGGCTGCCGAAGCCCAGGGCGCCGATCGCCCACCAGCGCTGCCAGATCTCCAGCCGTTCCCGCGCCGACGGGGCGTGGCGGGCCCGCAGGAACGCGCCGATGGCCGGCACCAGCATCCAGACCAGGGGGAAGGCGGATTGGGCAAGGTAAGAGAAGTTGCTCATGCCTTCAGTCTTACCTAGTTAATATTAACTCGTCAACAATGAGGTATAGTGACCCTCGTGGATGACGGACTCGCAGACCTGTTGCATCGCGTGGTCATGCTGCTGGGCGAGAACGCCCGGCGGCGCACCGAAGACGCCGACGGCCTGACCTACAGCCAGATACGGCTTCTGGGCACGCTGGAGGAGATCGAGCCGGCGACGCAGCATCGGCTCGCACAGGCGCTTTCGGTGTCCGACCCGGCGATCAGCCGGGCGCTACGCCCACTCGAAGCGGACGGCCTGGTACTGATCACCGTCGACCCCGAACACGCGCGCCGACGGCTGGTCCGCCTCACCGAGGCCGGCCGGAAAGCCTTCCACGCCGCCGGAAAACCGCTCTACGACGAGTTCCGCACCGCCCTCGTCGCGGCGGGCTTCCCCTACGAGCGCTACCTCGAAGACACCCTCCGGCTGGCCGAGCTCCTCTCGCCGGATCAGCGCACGCGGCGCTGATCGGGAGCCGCCCACCCGTTGATCACGGCGAGCAGTTCGAGATAGCGAACCCGCCGGGGATCGTCGGCGCTGTCCAGCCAGGGCAGATCTCGCCGCGGGGCAGCTTCGTAGCCTTCGGCGAGACGTCGCATGAGGGCACGGAAATCCGGATCCCTGGCCAGCTCGGCCAGTTCCACCCAGGCGTCGACCTGTTCGGCCGCGGGACTTTCGGGCAGTTCTGGCGTCAGCGTGCGGGCGATCCCGGCGAATCCGGGATGCTCGAGACCGCCGAAGACGGCGTCGAGGAAGTCGCCGATCAGTCGGCGGCGTTCCTCCTCGGTCAGCTTGGCCAGGTCGTGCATGAGAGTGATCTCCTCGGGAGTGGCTCCGCGCCGGGTCACGGCTTTCAGCACCGCGTGACGGAGACGCAGCACGTGGATCTGCGCTTCCAGCGCCCGCATATGCGCCTCGGCGACGTCGGGAAGGGCGGCTTCGCTTTCGGCGACCTTCCGGATCGTGGCCAGGTCGAGTCCCAGCTCACGCAGGGTGCGCACGAGCTCCAGGCGGGCGAGCGCGTCGACGTCATAGCGGCGATGCCCGGACGCGGTGCGGCCGGACGGGGCCACGATGCCCCGGTCGGAGTAGAAGCGGATGGCCTTGACCGTCAGCCCGGTCCGCCGGGACAGCTCGCCGATCGAGTACCGGGGGTCGTCCATTCGCCTACCCTCGCACCTCCCCTCGGGGGAGATACAAGAGCGATCACGACGAGGGCGCGGGTCCCGTCAGGCAGTGCTGCACGAGCGGGCCGAACGTGGCGACCAGCTCGTCGACGGACGACGACGCGATCGGCTCGATCCGCACCAGATACCGGGCGACCGCGAGCCCGAGGATCTGCACGTTGACCATGCCCGCCCGGATCGCGGCGTCCGGGGTGTCCAGCAGCGCCGCGAGTCTGCCGGTGATCTCCCGGTCGATGAACTCGCGCAACAGCGCCTCGGACCGCGGGTCGGCGGGGGCCGACCTCGTCAGCATCATCAACGGCGTGCGGTCGGACTTGTCGAGGTTCTCCACCAGGGTCCGGACGACACGCTCGCCGATGGTGCCGAGATCGCCGTCGAACAGCGCTTCGACGGCGGGCGGAACGTCGCCGGACATCTCGATCGCGGCGCTGAACAGGCCCTGTTTGGTACCGAAGAAGTAGAACACCATCGCCGGGTCGACCTCCGCCGCGGTGGCGATCATCCGCACGGTGGTGCCGCCGTAGCCGTGCTCATGGAACAGCTCGCGGGCGACCCGCAGGATCCGCTGCTTGCTCTCCACACCGGACCGCCAGCGCCCGGGACGGCGGTTGTTCTCGTCTTCTGTCATGACGGCCGAAGCCTAACACCGATTTCTTCACCACTCGATGAAGTTTGCCGGTACCGTGTTCTTCATCAGGCGGTGAAGAATGGGGTGGCGCGATGAAGGTGATCGTGATCGGTGCCGGTCTCGGCGGGCTGACGCTCGCTCACGGGTTACGCCGGGCGGGCGTCGACGTCGTGGTGTACGAGCGGGACGCCGCGTCCGGACGTCCACAGGGCGTGAGCCTGCACGTCGACGAGCGCGGCATGTCGGCTCTACGCGCATGCCTGCCACCGGCCCATTTCGCGATGGTCGAGGCCACCACGGGAGGACCGCGTGAGCAGACCTTGGAACTGTCCTGTTCGGACGGAGAGCTCGCGGTCACGGGCGCTCGGCCGTGCGACGGCGCGGCGGGCCGGGCCAGACCTGGCAGGCAGGTCCATCGGCCACTGCTGAAAGCGGTGCTGCTGACGGATCTCGACGACGTGGTCCGGTTCGGGGCGGAGTTCACGCGGTTCGAGCGGCGTGCCGACGGCACGGTCCGGGCGTGGTTCGCCGACGGCCGCACCGATACCGCGGACGTCCTGGTCGGCGCGGACGGGATCGGCTCGGCGGTCCGCCGCCGGTATCTGCCCGACGTGCGGGTGGTGGACACGGGACGCCGGATGATCATGGGCGCGACCCCGTTGCGCGCCGTACTCGGCACCGGCTTGCCCGGCCTGATCGGAGACAGCCCCGCCCGGGTCCACCTCCACGGCACGACGATGGTGCTGGGCGTGCTGCGGTTCACCGAGGCTCCCCCGGCCGCGCGAAAACGATGGCTGCCCGCCTTGCGTCGCACCGCGGCCGAAATCGAGGACTACGTGATGTGGGCCTTGCCCGCCACACGGGAGCCGGCCATGGAGCTGCCTCCAGCATTGCGGACGATCGTCGGCGAAGCCTGGCCGGACTTCACGGTCGCGCTGCGCGGCGGCATGATTCCGCCACCGCCGGTCTGGCCCGCACGTCCGGTGACGCTCCTCGGCGACGCCATCCACCTGGCGCCGGGATTCGGCGGCAATCTGGCGATGCGGGACGCGCGCCGTCTCTGCGAGGCGCTGGCCGAAGCACACCAAGGACGGCTCGGCCTGCTCGACGCGATCGGCCGGTACGAGGACACGATGCGCCGCGACGGTTTCACGAAGGTGAGCGCATGAGTCTCGGCATGCTGACCCAGAAGTCGCTGTCGTTGTTCAGCGCGGTGGGCGGCTGGCGCACGGTCGCCGAAGGTGTCGCGTCGCGGGTGCTGTTCCTCGTCGCGTACCTGGTGACCGGGCAGGTGCTGACGTCGGCACTGATCACCGTCGGCGGCGTGGTCGTGCTGGCCGTCGTGCGGTTGTTCACCGACCGCAAGGTCTGGCAACCGGCGATCGGGGTGATCGTGGTCGGGGTGTCCGCGCTGCTGGCCGGGAATTCCGGGCACGCGGCCGACTTCTACCTGAGCACGGTCCTCTGGCAGGCGGGCGGCGGCGTGCTGTTCGGAGTATCCATCCTGGTACGACGGCCGGTCGTCGGCCTGGTGCTGGGCAGGCTCCGCGGCGAACGCCGTACCTGGCGGCGTGATCGACGGCAGCGGCGGCGGTATTACCTGTGCACGGCGGTGTTCCTCGCGAAGTTCGCGATCGCCACGGCGGCGCTGGTGCCGCTGTACCTTGCCGGGACGGTGATCCCGCTCGGCATCGCCGCCACCCTGCTCGGCGGTGCGCCCGCGGCGGGCGTCTGCCTCTACCTGTGCTGGCGGATCCTGCGCGTGGAGCCGCGGACCGCCGGCTGACCCGGTTGCCAGGAAAGGTCCTTTCCTGGCAACCGCGCGCTCAGCCCACCGCGATCGACTGGAACTTCACCTCGATCCGCGGCGGTCCCGTCCCGTCGCCGGGGCCCTTCTCGTCGTCCACGCCACCGCGCGCGACCTTGTCCAGTGTCTGCAGACCGGCGTCCGAGATGCTGCCGAACACCGTGTAGTCCGGCGGCAGTTCCGCTTCACCGAAGACCATGAAGAACTGGCTGCCGCCCGAGTCCGGCGCCTGCTTCTTCGCCATGGCGAGGATGCCCCGGCCGTACCTGGCCTCGGGGAAGGCCTCGTCCGGAATGGTGTACCCCGGTCCGCCCATCCCGGAGCCTTCCGGGTCGCCGCACTGGAGCATTTGCAGCTCCGAGACGCCGAGCCGGTGGCACGAGGTGCCGTCGTAGTACCCCTGCTGCGCCAGCGAAAGGAAGTTCGCCACGGTGCACGGCGCGAGCCCGCGGTCCAGCGTCAGCCCGATGTCACCCGCCGTCGTCTTGAGTGTGACCGCCATCGTGCCGGACGCCGGGGTCGGGCCCGCCGCTGGTGGGTTCGCCTTCTTCGGTACCGGACCGGTGGAATCCGCCGGGTACGCGCAGTCCGTCGGATCCGCGAGCGGCGTCGAGCGTTTAGGCAGCTCGGTGCGGGCGGAGGGGATGTTCACCGGGCTCCGCGTCGCCGTGTCCTCCTGGGAGCTGGACGTCGGAGCCGACGATGACGACGCCACCGCGCTGTCGCCCTTCGAATCCGGCAGGAAGAACCCAGGCGCCACGAACCCGAGGATCGCCACGACGGCGACCACCACGACGAGTCCCAGCACCCCGAGCCCGACCCAGAGCGCCGTCTTGTTCGAAGACGGCGGCGGCTGTTGCGGCGCGCCGTACCAGCCTTGTTGCTGGTACGGCTGCTGCGGATAGGGCTGCTGCGGGTACGGCTGCCCCGGCTGAGGGCCGGGGTCGGGCGCCTGGCCTTCGGGCTCGCCCGGCTGCGGCGGCTGGGACATCGGTGCTCCTGTCGTCCGGAGGAAGTACAGGAACACTCTCGCGTATCGCCGTTCAGCAGGTCACGGCATCCCCCACGGCGCGCCGTCCCCGTTCGCCGGGACGGGCCGGATCTCGAAGTCCGGCCGGTCGCCCGCACGGTGCACGACGACCTCTTCACCGCGCCGCAGCTCGATCCGGACGTCCCCGTTCGGCAGCCGCCGCCAGCGTTTCGACCTCCCCCACCGGTCACGGACGGTCAGCTCCCCGTCGAGGTCCGTCCGCAGCACGCACGGCGCCCCCGCCTCACTGGTGATCTTGACCCACCGCGTCTTCCCGCCCTGCCGGGAGGCGCTGAGCAGGAACGCGCCCTCCGTGCGGAAGTCGCGCAGCGCGGCGTCCGCCCATTTCGCCGGTACGGCCGGGAAGAGCCGGATCACGCCGCCCCAGCTCTGCACGAGCATGTCGTGCAGCGACTGCGCGGCCGAGAGCGGCGTCTCGATCACCGGGCCGGATTCCTTGTACATCGTGTTCGGCTGGATGTAGCGCCGCTGCAGTTCGCCGAGGTAGAACTCCGCCTTCTCGCCGCGCAGCATCTGCGCCGACATCGACGCGGCACCGGTGAACGTGTATCCCTGCAACGCCCCCTCGAAGCCCACCCAGTGGTCGAGCGAGGTCTCGATGATCCGCCGGTGCTCCGGCCGCTCCCAGGTGATCTCGTACAGCGGGTAGATCTGCAGCAGATGCGAGTAGTGCCGATGCGACTTCGCGAACGGCACCCCCGCGCCGATCATGTAGCCGTTGGCATCGGCGGGATACGGGACGAGCGTGGCCAGGACCTCCCGCCACCGTCGCGCGAGCGGATCGTCGACGCGCAGTTCCGCCGCCGACTCCAGCAGGGTCTTGCAGCCCCACCGGATCAGCGCGAGGTCGTAGTTGCAGTCGGGCGCGTTGACCCCGTACTCCGGGGAGAACGTCGCCGGAAGGTGCAGCTTCCCGTCCGCCCCGGGGGCCAGGAAATGGAGGTAGTAGTTGATCGCCTTGCGCAGCAACGGGAACAGGGTGTCCCGCAGGAGACGCCGGTCCATCGTGTGCCGATAGGACAGCCAGACGTTGTGCAGCGCCCAGGTGAGGTTCCCGACCTCCGGTGTCGGCGTCGCCTTGCCCGGGATGCCGACCGGGAACCCCGCGTTCGTCCCGACGGCGCCGTTGAGCAGGTTCATGTCCGTCGTACGCGGGATGCCCGCCGAGTCGTGCTGGTACGGCTCGGCGACCTGGCTGGTCAGGTTCGCCCGGTACTTGCCGAGCGCGTGGCCGACGGCGTCCAGTTCGAGGTGGTTGGATCCGTGGATGAGCCAGTACTCGAGCTGGACGTTGAGGTTCCACCACGTCGCGGGCCACGGGGTCGGTTCCAGCCACGGCCCGCAGGTCGCCATCACCGGCGCCTCCCGGCGCGCGGCGGAGGCGATCTTGTACAGCTGGATCCAGTAGAAGCTCTGGAGCCGGGTGTCCGGAATGGACAGGAAGCCGTGCCGGTAGTAGTCGTGCCACCAGCGACGGTGTCCGGCCACCAGCACCGGGAACGGCTCGGCGTGACGGATCGTCTTCAACGCCTCCCGCGCGGCGGTCCTCTTCGGATACGACCAGGCCACGGACGTGTACAGCGTCCGCTTCGAGCCCTGGGCGACCTCGCGCCACGCCGTGACATGCTCACCGCCCGCCAGCAGGCCCTGCACGGAAAGCCTGCTGTCACCACTGCTTTCCAGGCTCGCGGGCGGGTTGGCGACATACCCGGCGGGCGGCGGCTTCCCGAACTTCGGATCCGTTCTCGGGCTCACTGCCTCTGCCGGATGGAAGACCCATCCGAATCCGCGCTCCCCCTCGGTCGGCTCGACCTCGACGGCCAGCAGCGACCGTCCGGTGTGGACGATAGCCCGCAGCGACAGGCTGCCCGCGGCCGTGGTGATCGTGCCACTGAGTTCGGCGTTCCAGAGGTCCATCCGCCAGTCGATCCCGGTGATGGCGCCGACCGGTTCGAGGGTGAAATACCCGATCGGCAGCCGCGCGAGCCCGAACAGGGAGCCGAACTCCGGCCGGTGGTCCTGCACCTCGCTGTGCTGGACGTTGAACCGGACGGCGTTCCGGCCGGGTTCGGCGTAGATGCCCGAGCCGAGGAAACCATTGCCCAGAAAGGGGCCTTCGTACCAGGTCTTCGGCATCCGGCGCCAGATCAGGTCGGCCGTGCCGAGGAAACCGGGCCAGTCGAGGCCGCCGAGCGCGAAGTCGTTCTCCACCGCCGACGCGGACGGCGCGAATCCGGCCGCGGCCACACCGGCCAACGCCCCGCCGAGCACAGTCCTGCGAGTGATGTCCATGCTCATACTCCCCATGCCGGAGTTCCACGGTCACCAGGTACGTCACGCGGCTCCAGGTCCGGACGCGCGCCGCGCCGCGCGACGACCGCCGTCCCGCCGCGGCGGAGCGGGATCGAGATCGTGCCTGGGCCCGTGTGACGCCAAGGAATCCGCCGTCCGCGCGCGTCACGGACCTCGATGTCGCCCGGTATCCCGTGCCGCAGGGTGAGCGGCTCCCCCGCCTCGCTGCGGACGCGGATCCATTCGGTCGCGCCGTTCCGGCGGGAGGCGTCCACGAGGAACGCCCCTTCCGTGCGCAGGCTTTCGAAGGACGCGTCCGGCCACGCCGACGAGACCGACGGGAAGACCTTGAGCACGCCGTGGTCACCTTGCAGGAGCATGTCCACAATGGACTGCGCGGCGGTGATCGGGCTCTCGATCGCGAGGTTCGCCCCCTCGCGGTACATCGTGTTCGGTGTCAGCTGGGTGTTGTCGACGACGGTGCCGTCGAGGAAGATCTTCAGGTAGCGCAACGCTTCCTCGGGCTCGTCCATCACGGAACTCATCGACGACGCCGCCGCGAAGCTGTAGCCGTGCCATTTCTCCTGCGCGCCCGCCCAATGCGCGAACGTGCGGCGCATGACATCCCGGTCGCCGGGACGGTCCCAGAGTTTCTCACGCAGCGGATAGAGCCAGAGCAGATGCGAGAAGTGCCGATGCGAGCCGGCCAGTGGGACACCGTCGCCGATCATCACGCCTTGGGCGGGATCCTGGTGGTACGGCACCAGTTTCTCGCCGATCTCCCGCCACGCCGGCACCCGCGGATCGTCGATCCGCAGCTTCGCCGCCGATTCGACCAGGGCGCGCGCGGCCCAGCGGATCAACGACAGGTCGTAGGTGCAGTCGGCCGCGTCGGCGTACTCGGGCGACCGCGTCATCGGCAGATGCAGGGCACCGTCCGGGCCGGTCGCGAGGAAATGCCGGTAGTAGTTGAGCGCTTTGGCCAGTGTCGGATAAAGGACGTCGCGCAGGACCTTCTGGTCCATGCTGTGCCGGTACGCGAGCCAGACGTTGTGCAGGCCCCAGATGAGGTTCCCGGTCTGGTCGTTCTTGGTGGCGGGCCCGGGGATCCCGACCGCGCGGGTGCCGCCGGGCCGCAGCCGCCAGTCACCAGGATGCGAAAGCGCGTACGTGTCGCCGTCCCGGTAGGCGGGAGGCACCGAGAGTTCGAGGTTGGCGTGGTCGCGGCGGAAGGTCGCGGTGACGGCGTCGAGTTCGGGATGGTTGCTGCTGTTGACGATCGGATACGTGACCTGGACGTTCAAGTTCCACCACACCGCCGTCCAGCTGTTGCCGACCTCCGGGAACCACGGCCCCCATTCGGCGACCACCGGCCCGTTCGCGCGGGTGGCGCACGCGGTCTTGTACAGCTGGATCCAGTAGAACCGCTGGATCCGTTTGTCCGGAATGGACACGAAGCTGCGGCGATAGAAGGCGTTCCACCAGCGCCGATGGCCGGCGACGAGCAGGTCCGGGATCGTCGCCGACGCCCGATCGACCCTGGTGATCGCCTCCGCTGTGTGCGTCGGCTCGGGGAACCCGTACGCGACCGTCGCCGCCAGGAGCCGTCGCGTGCCGATGGTCCGCTCACGCCAGGCCGTCGTGTACCCACCTCCCGCGTGGAGCGGCTGCTCGCAGTACCGGACGGCGCCCGCACTGGCGAGCTTCGGATCGGGATTGGCCGTGTACTCGGGCGGTTTGCGGATCGTCCTGGTCGTCGCCGACTCGAGCGGTGTGAACCCCCACTCCGCTGCCGCCTCCCCGGTGAGCGAGACGAGGAGGAGGTCCTGGTCGTTGTGGACCAGCGCGGAGAAGCGCACCGAGCCGCGGGTGGTGGTGATCGTGCCGCCGAGTTCGGCGTTGTACAGGTCGAGGTGCCAGTCCACCGCCGTGATCGCGCCCTCGAAGGTGAGGGTGAGGTAGCCGATCGGGAGGCGCGAATACCCGATGGCCGCTTCCCACTGCCCGCGCTGGTCCTGGACGCGGGAATGGCTGAGCATCACCTTGAGGACGTTCGGCCGCGCCCCCGCGTAGAACTGGACGCCGAGGAAGCCGTTGGCGAGGAACGGACCCTCTTGCCAGCCCGTCGGCAGCCGCTTCCAGACCATGCGCGCGTCGTCGACGATCCGGCGATGGACGTCTTGCCCGGCGAGTGCCGGTGGCGCCCCCTGCGCCCAGAGCCCGCCGAGCGCCGCCGCCCCCGCCGCGACCCTCAGCATCGATCGCCTGGACAGCTCGGCCATGGGTCGCCTCCAGATTCATACTACGTTTACCGCAGATCAAGTCCTGGCGACCGGCATGTTTCCAGAAATAGTCGAGCTTTGGCCACCCCTTTCACTCGCGCAGCGGTACAGACATCCGATGTCTCATCGGACAATTCATGTACCGTTGAGTAAATTCGCCTTCAGTGCCCGGACCGCCGCGCCGGACACGCCGCGCTGCCGTGCCCAGCCGGCGAAGCCTCCGAAATCGTCCTCGACGCTGTCCAGCAAGGCGTTGATCGTGCTCTCGGTGCACCGGAACAGTTCCTCCGGCAACCGGAGCGAACGGAAGCGCTCGATCACCCGGGGAAGGCTGTACGCGCTGCGCAGGTAGTCCTGGACGATCAGTTCCCGCGGTGCCCCGGCGAGGCCGAGCGCGAGGGCCGTGACGATCCCGGTCCGGTCCTTGCCCGACGCGCAATGCACCACGACGGGCCGGGCCAGCAGGACCGCCAGGATCTCGATGGCGACCGAAAGGTTGTCGTCGTGCCGGAGATGGTCCGCGTAGATCTCCTCCAGCGCGTTCGACTGTCCGCTTTGGACGGTCCGCAACGGCACGTTGACGTAGCGGACGCCAGGCAACTCCGCCCGGCCCGCGCCGACCGTCTCGGCACTGGAACGAAGGTCGAGGACGCCCTCGATACCGAACCGGTCGAGCAGGAGCTCTTCGTCCGTCCCGGTCAGGGCCTGCAAGGTGTCGCTGCGGAACAGCCGTCCCCGCCGGATCGGCCCGCCGCCCGCGTCGCGGAAGTTGAACGCGCCGGTGAGCGCGGAAGTCACCGGGACTCCTCGCCGAACGTGATCGTCCCCGCCGAGCCGTCGACGGTGATCACCCGGCCGGTGGTGATCAGCACGGTCGCGCCGGGCACGCCGACCACGGCCGGGATCCCGTGTTCCCTGGCCACGGTGGTGCCGTGGGAGACCATCCCGCCCGTTTCGGTCACGAGCGCGGCCGCGGTCAGGAACAGCGGCGTCCAGCCGGGGTCCGTCGTCGCGGCGACCAGGATCTCGCCCGGTTCGATCCGCGCCCCCTCGGGATCGTGGATCACCCTCGCCCGGCCGGTCGCCGTCCCGGCCGCCGCGGCCAGCCCGGTGAGGTCACCTTCGCCCGCGTCGGATTCGAGGGCGGGCACGGTTCCGTCGGAAAGCAGGACCGACGGCACCCGCGGCCTCCGCGCTTCCCGCTCCCAGATCTCCCGCCGTCGCGCCACGGTCGCCCGGAAATCCCTGCCGTCCAAGGCTTCCCGAACCTCGGCGAGGTCGAGGAACATCACGTCATCGGCCTGTTCGAGCCCGACGATCTCCTCGCCGACGAGGAGCAACTGCTTCCGGAGCGCGGCGAAACCGCGCATGAGACAGAACTTCGGGAACTCGCGCAGTCCGCGCAATCGCCTCGACCTGCGGAGCAGGAAGCGACCCAAGATCGCGCGGTGCGCTTTGGTCACCGGAAGCCGCCCGGTGAGTTCGACGATCCGCGCCTCGGCCGCCGCGGCCGCGTGCTCGAAGCGGGTTTCCGCGTTCTGCTCTTCACCTTCCGCACGCAGCAGATTCGCCAGCATCGCGAAAACCGGCTCGGGATCTTCGGCCCAGCGAAGTACGCCGAAGTCGATCTCCGAGGTGGCACGGCAACCGTACTCCGCCAGGAACGCCGCGACGCCGTGCTGGACGACGTCCGGCAGGGTTCCCGCGACCTGTTTGGCGGCCAACTCGCCGGGCGCGGTGTCCAGCAGCAGCCCGGACGCCTCGTCGTCACGCCGGATCGTCTCCGCCGTGCGCCACAACGCCAGATCCATCTCGGTGGTCGGATTGTGCGGGACACCACGGAAAACGGTGGCGATCTCCTCCTCGTCCACATAGCCACGAAGCAACCGCCCGGCCAACTGCCCGCCGGACCCGCCCGCGGTATTGGCGTCACGAGGGAGATCCGCCTCGATCCGGCAGACGTCGCGCCGGACGGAATCCACAAAGGACAGTCGTTCCGAGGCCGTCGCTTCGGCCGGCCCCGCGAAAGCGGCGAGCCGTCGCTCGGCGTCGCGGACGACCTTGGCGCGGGCCTGATCCGGCCACAGCCACGCGAAGAGCATCCGTCCCCAGCGGCGTCGCGGCTTCTTGGGCGGTGTGTCCGGGACGGAAGGGAACCGCTGGTCACGGCCGAGCTGCTCGACCAGCTTGCCCGACGGCGCCGCGAGATTGTCCATGAACGCGGCCATCTGCGGCCGCTTCGCCGGGCTCCGCACGCCGTCGGTGATGTCCCAGAACAGCCACCCGTCCACGTCGATGATCTCGTCGGAGAAGCCGAGCGCGCTCATGTACGTCGCCATCCCACGCTGGCGCTCCCGGATCATGGACGCGCCCATCGGCGTGAAGGGGCGATCGATCCCCTGGTAGACGTTGACCGACCAGTACGCGCGCGGCTCCCCCTCGCTCTCCGGGACCGGGAACAGGGTGGTGATGTGCCGCGACTGGGTCAACCACAGTTCACCGTCGCCGTCGAACGCCCACTCGACGTCCTGCGGCGCGCCGAAATGCTTCTCCAGCCTTCTGCCGACCGCCGCGAGCTCACCCAGCTGTGACGGCGTCAGGCAGCCCTCGCCCGTTGCGCCTTCGGAACTCAGCAGGTAGTGGTCCGGCTTCACCGCACCGGAAACCACCGCCTCACCCAATCCGGGCGCGGCGTCGACGACGATTTCGGTCCGGTTGCCCGAAACCGGATTCGCCGTGTACAACACCCCGGCGCACTCTGCGTCGACCATTCGCTGAACGATCACCGCGATCGCGGGAGCGCGATCGGCGTCGTGCGCCGCGCGGTACCTGACCGCCCGGCCGGACCACAACGAAGCCCAGCACCGGCGCACGGCCGCGAGCACCTCGTCCGCACCCCGGACGCCGAGGAAAGTGTCGTACTGCCCGGCGAAACTCGCGTCCGGCAGATCCTCGGCGGTCGACGACGACCGCACCGCGACCGGACCGTCCCGCGAAAGCCGTTCGTACGCCTCGACGATCCCGGTTTCGAGCCAGGCCGGGAGCGGCACGTCCGGCCGTCCCTCCATATCGTCCGCGAGCACCTGCCGGTACGCGGCGGTCGTGACGCAGAAGCCCTCCGGCACCGGGAAACCCGCCGAGATCATTGCCGCCAGATTCGCCGCCTTGCCGCCGACGAGGTCCCGCGGACAGCCGTCCGCCTCGACGAGCTGGAGAATCACTTTCGTTACCTCCCAGGGAGTTCGCTTGGCCTGAGCTTGCCTCCTCAACCTGGGTTGAGTTCAAGTACGTTCATCGAATTCGCGGCGTCGAGCCTCATACGCCTGGCGAAGCTCCCGAGCGACTGCCTCGGGCTCCGACCTGAGACGGCTGGGCAGCGTTTGCAGGACGGCGATCCCTGCTGCGGCGTATCTGGCGTTCCTGTCCAAGGTCTTCGCGTAGTCCGCCTTCGCAAAATGGAAGTCATAGGAGTCGATCTCCCAAGCGAGGGCGGCTTCCTTGAAGTAGCCGTCGGGTGTCGCGATGTACTCGCCCTTTTCGTCTCGGAGCTCGTGGTTCCAGAGCGGTTCGGGCAGGCCGGAGAGCCGCCAAACGCGCATCGCGTCGATTTCGGCGACAGACCGTGCCCCTCTGAGGACATCACCCAGTACCTGGCGTGGGATCGCCGTGCCGCGATTACTTCCCGCGTCGAGTTCTTCCAGCAACTTCGCCGGACTCAGCCCACCTGATTGCACTGCCTCGGTGAGCAAGGCTGAGATCCCGCTTGGTGAGCGGAGCCTCCTGCACAAGTCGAGGACGGCTCTGGCGAACGGCGCCACCGGAACTCCGTCGTCGAACCGCCGCGGCGGCATCCGCGTCGTGCGCTCCACGATCACGAATCCAGAGCTGCTGATCTTGTGTTCATGCGGGACCAGTAGATGCACATGGATCGGTCCCGCGGGCACCGAGCGCAGGCCCTGGCGGCGGCAGACGGCCGCACCGGTGACCACGGCATCCCGGCCGGCGTAGAGCAACGCGGCGTCCACCAGCTGCCGGTGGTCAGGCTCCCCGCTGCCGAGCAGGAGCACACCCGGCAACAGGCGTCGCCAAGTACGTCCCGGTTGACAGCGGCGATAACAGGTCCTGGCGGGTACGCCGAGCTGCACGAGCCGGGCGACGGTGATCACGCCACCGCGACTGTGTTGGTAGAGCCGTTCGGGATCGTCGGCCCACGCTCCGATTTTCACCCCATGATCGTCTGAGCTTTCGACGGCGTCTCGCCAGTGCCTCCAGCAATCTGTGGACAACTCGCCGCGCCGGCACCGCCTGTGGACAACTCGCCGGATGTCCTGAAGGCCACCTTTGAGACGTTGGATGTCTCAAAGGTGGCCTTCAGGACATCCGGCGCCGATCAGGCCGCGGGAGCGAAGCGTCAGGGAAGCGGAGGCAGCGCCGGAGCGTCCAGCCAGGCATCGAAGAAAGAAGCAAGCGACCGCCCGGCAAAGCGTTCAGCGAGCGCGACGAAAGCGGCAGTGGTCACCAGGCCGTGCCGGTTCTCCAGCGCCCAAGCCTTCACCAGCGGGAAGAACACCGCGTCGCCGACGGTACAACGCAAGGCGTGCAACAGAAGGCCGCCGCGTTTGTACACCCGCTCGTCGAACATCCGCGCCACGCCGGGGTCGGCGAGGCGCAGGTCCGCGGGTTTCGCCTTCATCCGCGCGTGCCACGTTTTCGCCCACGCGTGCGCGTTCTGTCCGCCGGATTCCTCGGACCAGAGCCATTCCGCGTACGTCGCGAAGCCTTCGTTCAGCCAGATGTGCCGCCAGTCGGCGACGGTCAGGCTGTTGCCGAACCATTGGTGCGCCAGTTCGTGCACGACGAGCCGCTCGTGCGTGCGCCGTCCGTCGACGTGGTTGGCGCCGAAGATCGACATGCCCTGCGCTTCGATCGGGTCGTCGAGGTCGTCGTCGGTGACGACGATGACGTACTCGCCGAAGGGGTACGGCCCGAACAGCCGCTGCAGCGACTCCATGATCTGGCCCTGCCGCCCGAAATCGCGCGAGAAGGCCCGGCGCAGGCGCGGCGGAACGGCTGCCCGCTGCGGGACTCCGCCGGAGGCGAGCACGATGTCGTCGTACCGTCCGATTTGGACACTCATCAGGTACGTCGGCGTCGGCTCGGGCCGTTCGAAGACCCACTGAGTGGTGCTCGCGCGCGTGTACCGGGAGACGAGATTCCCGGTGACGGCCACGAGGTACGGCGAAGACGTCGTGAGCGCGACACGGTACGTCGCCTTGTCCGCCGGATGGTCGTTGCACGGGAACCACGACGGCGCCCCGACCGGCTGGCTCGCGACGAGTGAGCCGTCGGTCAGTTCGTCCCAGCCGATGTCGCCCCACAGTCCCGGAAGCGGCCGCGGATTCCCGACGTAGTGAACCTCCACCAGGAACTCGCTGCCGAGCGCCACCGACTTCGCCGGCTTCACCTGCAGCTTGTGCGCTCGGCGCGTGTACTTGGCCGGTTTCCCGTTGACGAGCACCCGGTTGATCCGGAATTCGCCGAAGTCGAGCGTGAACCGCGACAGTGCCTGCGTCGCCTCCGCGGTGATGGCCGCGGAGGCGGACAACCGGTTGGGACCGATCTTGTAGTCCAGCTCCAGATCGTAGTGCCGGACCCGGTAACCGCCGTTACCGTGACGGGGCAGATAGGAGTCGCCGGAGGTTTCCGCGCCGGGCGAGGGCTGCGCGGAGGCCTTCGAAATCACCCGCGAAGAACCCCGCTTCCCTACTTCGTCCAGGCCGAGATGGGATTACCCAGCCAGCGCGAGTCGGCGGGAACCGCGTCGCCCCGGGTCACCAGGGAGCCCGGTCCGACGGTCGTCCGCGCGCCGATGCTCGCGCCAGGCAGCACGATACCGTGTGGCCCGAGCGTCGCTCCCTCGTCCAGGGTCACCGGCGACATCGTCATGATCCGGTCGTGGAACAGGTGCGTCTGCACGACACAGCCACGGTTGATCGTCGCGCCGTCGCCGAGGCTCACCAGGTCCGACTCGGGCAGCCAGTACGTCTCCAGCCACACGCCGCGCCCGATCTTGACGCCCATGGTCCGCAGCCACGCCGGCAGCAGCGGCGTGCCGCCGAGCGAGCCGATCAGCCACGGCACGGCGAGCGCCTCGACGAAGGTGTCGGCGAGTTCGTTGCGCCAGACGAAGGAGCTCCACAAAGGATGGTCGACCGCGCGGAACCGGCCGACCAGCAGCCATTTCATCGCGGTGGCGGTCAGCGCGGCGACGGCACCGGCGGCGAGCAGCAGCGGCCCGCCGAGCAGCACCGCGACCAGGAAGCCGAAGGACGACGCCAGCGCGAAGATCCCCGCGGCCACCAGCACGGTCAGCGCGACACCGCACATCACCGGCACGATGCGGCAGAGTTCGACGAGCGCGCGGGCCACCTTCAACCGCAGCGGCGGCGTGAAAGTGCGGCTCGTGTCGGACTCGCCGACCGACCGGCGGACCGGCAGCGGCGGCATCCCGAGGTACGACGAGCCCTTCTTCGCCTTGAGCGGGGCCGACGACAGCACCCCGACCAGACCGCGTTTCGGCACCGAACGTCCCGGCGCGGCCATCCCCGAGTTGCCGAGGAACGCCTGCTTGCCGATCCGCGCCGGCGCGACGTGCAGCCAGCCGTGGCCGAGCTCGTAGGTGGCGACCATGGTGTCGTCCGCGAGGAACGCGCCGCTGTCCACCTGGGTCATCTTCGGCAGCGCGAGCACCGTGGACGCCTCGACGTTGCGGCCGACCTTCGCCCCGAGCATCCGGAGCCACACCGGGGTGAACAGGCTGGCGTACAAGGGGAACAGCCCTTCCCGCGCCATGCCCATCAGCCGCTCGGTCGCCCAGACCTGCCACGCGACGCGGCCGTGCACGGGGTGGTAGCCCTCGACCATGCCGATGCTCAGCGAACGGACACCGACGAGGACGAGCAGTGCGTAGGACAGGAAGTACGCGACGGTCGCGAGCGGCGTGAACAGCAGCGCCTGGCCGAGCGCGGCGCCCAGGGACGAGGCACCGGCGATCGCGTAACCCAGCACGGCGACGGCGGGCAGGGCGGCGACGGCGGGCAGAAGCCCCAGCGCGACCGAAGTCGCACCGTAGACCGAAGACCAGAAGCGCGAACGCGGCGGACGGCTCGACGGCCACTTCAGCGAGTCCTTCGTGGCACGGGCGGCGGGGGCACCGGCCCAGCGCTGCCCGGCCGGCACGTTGCCGCGCACGGTCGACCCGGCCGCGATCTCCCCGCCCTTGCCGATCCGCGCGCCGGGGAACAGCGTGCTGCGCGCGCCGATCCGCGCGTCGGCGCCGATCCGGATCTTGCCGATGTGCACGAGATCGCCGTCCACCCAGTGCCCGGACAGGTCGACCTCGGGTTCGACGGCGGCACCACGGCCGAGTTTCAGCATGCCGGTGACCGGCGGCGGGGAATGCAGGTCGACGTCCTTCGCGATCCGCGCGCCGAGAGCCTTGGCGTACGTCGTCATCCAGGAAGCGCCCGCGACGCTGTCCGCACCGCTGAACTCGGCGAGTTTCTCGGCGGTCCACAGTCGCAAGTGGACACTCCCGCCGCGCGGGTAGCTGCCGGGACGGATGCCGCGCAGCAGCAGCCGGGAGCCGGTCGCCGAGATCGCGATCCGCCCGGCCGGGCTGAACAGCGCGATCCACGCGGCCGCGATCCACGCCCAGTTCAGCGTCGGCGCCCAGGCGAAACCGGCCAGCGACAGCACGTTCGACAGCGTCGCGGCGATCGTCGTCCAGCGCAGGCCGACCAGGCCCATCAGCGGGATCATCAGCAGCGACTGGATGATCCCGGCCTTGCGCGGGGTGGGCGCGATGTCGCGGCGTTCGGTCTTCTCGCCGCTCAGCGCGTCCAGCATCGACGCGAGCGCGCCGAGCTTCGGGTTGGCGTAGATGTCGCTCACCGACACCTGCGGGTGCCGGGTGCGGATCCGCGCGATCAGCTGCGCGGCGGTCAGGCTGCCGCCGCCGTTGGTGAAGAAGTCGGCCTTCGGGTTGTCGACCGAGACGCCCAAGATCTCCGCCCAGCCCTCGGCGAGCCAGCTCTCCGTCGGCGACAGACCGGATTTCGCGGCGTCCACGGTGGACAGCGGCCAGGGCAGCGCGTTGCGGTCGACCTTGCCGGAGGTGCGCGTGGGCAGATCGTCGATCAGGGCCAGCAGCGGGACGAGCGCGGCGGGCAGCTGCTCGCGCAGCCGGGTCGCGGCCTCGTCGTGGTCGAACTCGACGCCTTCGGCGGGCACGACGTACCCGACGAGCACCTGGTTGCCCGCCTTGGTGCGGCGGACCGCGGCGGCGGCGCCCTGCACACCCGGCAATGCCTGGAGCGCGGCGTCGACCTCGCCGAGTTCGATCCGGCGGCCGCCGAGCTTGACCTGTTCGTCGAGACGGCCGAGGAACAGCAGACCCTCGGCTTCGGCGCGGACCATGTCACCGCTGCGGTACGCGCGGCGCCAGCCCAGCGACGGCAGCGGCGCGAACTTCTCGGCGTCCTTCTCCGGGTCCAGGTAGCGGGCCAGGCCGACGCCGCCGATGACCAGCTCGCCGGTCTCCCCCATCGCGACCGGCTCGCCCGCCTCGTTGACGACGGCGAGCTGCCAGCCCACCAGCGGCAGGCCGATGCGAACCGGACCCTCGCCGGTCATCTGCGCGGCGCACGCGACTACGGTGGCCTCGGTCGGGCCGTAGGTGTTCCAGACTTCGCGGCCTTCGACGGCGACGCGTTCGGCCAGCTCCGGCGGGCAGGCCTCGCCGCCGAAGATCAGCAGGCGGACGTCTTCCAGCGCGTCGGCGGGCCACAGCGCGGCCAGCGTCGGCACGGTCGACACGACGGTGATGCCCTGCGCGACCAGCCACGGGCCGAGGTCGACGCCGGTGCGCACGAGCGAACGCGGCGCGGGGACCAGGCAGGCGCCGTGCCCCCAGGCGAGCCACATCTCTTCGCACGACGCGTCGAACGCGACGGACAGCCCGGCGAGCACGCGGTCTCCGGGGCCGATCGGCTCCTCGGTGAGGAACAGCTGCGCTTCGGCGTCGACGAACGCGGCGGCCGAAGCGTGCGAGACCGCGACACCCTTCGGCTTCCCGGTCGAACCGGAGGTGAAGATGATCCACGCGTCATCCGTCGGCGCGGGCGAGCCCTCGACGCCGCTCGGCGAGCCGACGACGGTGATCGCGCCGCCATCGGTGACGACGGCGGCGACGTCGGCCTCGCCGAAGACCAGCTCGGCGCGCTCGTCCGGATCGTCCGCGTCGACCGGCACGTAGGCGGCGCCGACGGACAGGATCGCGAGGATCGCGACGTAGAGCTCCGCGGTGCCGGAGGAGATCCGGACGCCGACCCGGTCGCCGACGCCGACGCCGTTGGCGGTCAGCTTGCGGCCGTAGGCGTCGATCTCCTCGACGAGCTTGCGGTAGGACAGCGTGCTCTCGCCGTCGTCGATCGCGCCCGCGTTGGGGTGGCGGGCGGCGGTCTCGGCGAGGATGTCGAGCAGGGTGCGCTCACCGGCGCCGAGACCGGACCAGAACAGGGCACGGTCGGCGACGGGGGCGGGCGAGGGAGCGACGGTGACGTCGGCGACGCAAGCGATCGGCCGGGAATCGGCGGTCAGTGTCATCGGGCGGTCACCACGGGCAGGACAGAACCATGGGCGCTCAAGCCCATCACACACCTTTCGCGAAGTGCGTCATTCGGGCTCGCTCTCCGAATGAGGCGCCCGCTAGCAGACCAATGACTTTACCGCAGGTGAACGACATATCTCGGGAGGGTCTCGGCGGAGTGTCGAACCTCACCGGCGGACACGCCGAAACCCGAGGTCATCGGCGTGTCCACCCAGTGAAATATCCACCTACATCGTGAGAAATCAGCGGGTCTTAGGTTTTCCGGACGCTTTTCCGCCCGCCTTGGGCCTTTGCTTCTTTTCCCGCACCCGGACATTCACCCGGACGGGGGTGCCTTCGAAACCGAAACGCTCGCGGAACTTCCGTTCGATGAACCGCCGGTAGCCCGCCTCGAGGAATCCGGTGGTGAACAGGACGAGCGTCGGCGGCCGGATGCCCGCCTGGGTCGCGAACAGCACCTTCGGCTGCTTGCCGCCGCGCACCGGCGGCGGGGTCGCGGCGATGAGGTCGGCGAGCCAGCCGTTCAGCTGACCGGTGGGGACACGCTGGTCCCAGGACTTCAACGCGGTCCGCAGCGCGGGCGCGAGTTTGCGCACCGACCGGCCGGTGAGCGCCGAGATGTTGACCTTGTCCGCCCACGGCACCCGCACCAGGCCACGGTCCAGTTCACGGACCATGGCGTGGCGGCGGTCCTCGTCGACGAGGTCCCATTTGTTGAAGGCGAGCACGCAGGCGCGGCCCGCCTCGACGACCATGGTCAGCACCCGCAGGTCCTGCTCCGAGAGCGGTTCGGCGGCGTCCAGCAGCACGATCGCGACCTCGGCCGCGTCGATCGCGGTCTTGGTCCGCAGCGACGCGTAGTACTCCGCGCCGTTGGCCGAGTTGACCCGCTTGCGCAGACCGGCCGTGTCGACGAACCGCCAGGTCTCGCCGTCCAGCTCGACCAGCGAGTCGACCGGGTCGACGGTGGTGCCTGCGACCGAGTCCACGACGGACCGCTCCTCGCCGGAGAGCTTGTTCAGCAGGCTGGACTTGCCCACGTTCGGCTTGCCGACCAGCGCGACGCGGCGCGGGCCGGTGGTGGCGCGGTCGCCGTCACGCGGCATCGACGGCAGCGCCTTGACGATGGCGTCGAGCAGGTCGCCCGAGCTGCGCCCGTGCAACGCGCTGACCGGGTACGGCTCGCCGAGGCCGAGCGACCACAGCGACGCGGTGTCGGCGAGGAGGCGGTCGTCGTCGACCTTGTTGGCGGCGAGCAGCACCGGCTTCTTCGAGCGGCGCAGCACCTTGGAGACGGCCTCGTCGGTCGCCGTGGCGCCGACGCTGGCGTCGATGACCAGCAGTACCGCGTCGGCGGTGGCCATCGCCATCTCGGCCTGCGCGGCGACGGAGGCCTGCAGCCCGGTCGCGTCCGGCTCCCAGCCGCCCGTGTCCACCAGCGTGAACCGACGGCCCGCCCAGAACGCGTCGTAGGCGACGCGGTCCCTGGTCACGCCGGGAACGTCCTGCACGACCGCCTCCCGGCGGCCGAGGATACGGTTCACCAGGGTCGACTTGCCGACGTTCGGCCTGCCGACGACGGCGAGGACCGGCTGCGCGAGCTGCGCCTCCTCCTCGGCCTCGCCCGCGGCGATCTGCGCGTCGAGCGCGGTGAATTCGGATTCGTCGGACCAGGAGCCGTCGATCTCGCCGACTCCGTCAAGCTCTGTCATTTTCTCAATCCTGTCGCGTGTCTCGGAGCCCGTGCTCCAAGCGCCATTCGTCCAGTGCCTTCACGAGGTCCGCGAGCGCGATGCGAAGCCGCTCGGTTCCCTCCTCCAGCCCTGTCCTTCCCTTCCCGATCGCGGGAGTGAAAGGTTCGCCGACCATGATGTCGACGCGTGGCCGCCAACGCCGTTTGGCGCTGGCGGGTTTGTACGTCCCCCGAGTGGCGACCGGAACCACGGTCGCGTTCCCGGCGCGGACCAGGAAGGCCGCGCCGCGCTCGAAGTTTTCGGCGTCACCGAGGCCGCGGGTGCCTTCGGGGAAGATCCCGACCGCACCGCCGTCCTCGAGCACCTTGACCGCCGCCATCAGCGGCTTGCGGTCCACCGCCCCCCGTTTCACCGGGATCTGGCCCAGTTTCGGGAAGAACCAGCCGACGAACCCCCGGAAGAGTTCCTCCTTGACCAGGAACGCCGTGCGCCTCGGCAACATTCCGAAGAGCAGCTGCGGTTCCACCATCGAGCTGTGGTTGGCGATGAACACCACCGGACCCGACACCGGGACCCGCTCGGCGCCGTGCACCCGCACCCGGAACGCCGGCCGGACGATGAACTTCGCGATCCCCCGGCCGAACGTGTGGATCGGGCCGCTCGCGCCCTCGGGAAGGCCTTTCGCGCTCACCTCGTCGCCTCGGCCGGGCAGCCCTCGAGAAGACCACGGTGCAGGGCGAGTTCGGCCAGCGCGACGATCACCTGGTCGATGTTGAGCGCCGAAGTGTCCACCTCGACGGCGTCCTCGGCGGCACGCAAGGGCGAAGCCGCCCGCGTGGAGTCGAGGCGGTCACGCCGTTCCACCGCCGCCTTCGCGACGGCATGAGTGGACTCGCGACCGGCGGCGGAGTCCTGCGCGCTGCGGCGTGCGGCGCGGACCTCGGCCGACGCGGTGAGGAAGATCTTGAGCGGGGCGTCCGGCGAGACGACCGTGCCGATGTCGCGGCCTTCGACCACGATGCCGCCGACCCGGCCGAGCACCTCGGCGATGATCTCGCGCTGCCGGGTGACGAGCAGTTCGCGGACCGCCGGGACGGCCGAAACCGGCGAGACCGCGGTGGTGACGTCCGCTCCGCGGATCTCGGCGGAGACGTCTTCGCCCGCCAGGGTCACGGTCGCTTCGTCCGGGCTGGTCCCGATGCCGAAGTCGGCCTTCCGGGCGACGTCGGCGATCGCGTCCGCGTCGGTCAGGTCGGTTCCGGCGCGCAGGACGGCGAGGGTCACCATGCGGTACATCGCGCCGGTGTCGAGGTAGCCGGCGCCGAGCTTCGTCGCGAGCTTCCGCGAAACCGTGGATTTCCCGGTTCCGGACGGGCCGTCCATCGCGACCACACCACGCAGGGCTCCCGCCACCGAAACACTCCTCAGCTCATCCGTCGCTCATCTGATCGACGTCCATTCTGCCTGGTGGCACGCGACACGCCTCAGCCGCCCACGGCGAACCGGTCGACGAGCATGCCGATGCGTTCCGCGCGCGCGCCCGCCGGGAGCCGGCGGCTGCGTTCGAGGGTGACCAGGCCGTGCAGGGCGGCCCAGAAGGTCTCGGTGTAGAGGGCGGGGTCGTATCGGCCGGCGACCGGGCCCACGACTTCGAGCAAGGCGCCGAACGCGTCCTTCAACGGCGCCGGGCTGTCCGGACTGGCGAAGCTCAGCTCACTGGCGAGGGTGAAGATCGCGTCGTAGAGCGCGGGTTTGCGGTCGGCGAAGTCGAAATAGTTCCCGGCCAGCCGCAGCAGCGCCTCACGTGAGCCCTCCGCCGCCCTCGCACCCCTCCGCATGTCGGCGGCCATTTCGGTGCACCCTTCGAGCGCCGCGGCCGCCATGATCGCCCCCTTGCCGGAGAAATGGCTGTAGAGCACGGGCTGGCTGTACTCGATCTTCGCCGCCAGCCGCCGGGTGGTGACCGCGTCCCAGCCCTCCTCCTCGGCGATCTCGCGGGCGGTGGTGACGATCAGCTGTTCGCGTTGCGAGCGATCCCGCTCGCGCCGGGGGTTCGTGACCATACGAATATGCTAGCACCGCTAGACAAGCTAGCAGTGCTAGCGCTAATCTCCGTCTCATTCCTAGCACTGCTAGCTTTTGGAGTCGGAGACCATGACCCGCACCAAGATCGCTTATGTCCTGTCCGCCGCCCTCGTGCTCTTCGTCCTCTACTTCGGGAGCGGTTACGTGTTCTTCCCGGCGACCCAGACGGGCGGCTTCGGGCTGCCGGTGATGCCGTCCGATGGCGACCCGATCCTCGCGGTCAAGGGCGTCCGGGACATCGGCACGGCGCTCGTGGTGCTCGCGCTGATCCTGTTCCGGAACGCCCGCGCGCTGGGCTGGGCGATGCTCGCACTGGCGTTCATCCCGTTCGGCGACATGCTGATCGTGTTGACCCACAACGGATCCGTTGGCGCCGCGCTCGGCATCCACGGCGCGACCTGCGCCCTCATGGTCGTGATCTCGGCGTTGTTCCTGATCCGCCCGGCGCGAAACGGACAGTGAGTTACTGTTGTTCACGTGAACGTCGAAGTGACCCCGCTCCCCGGAATAGGCGTCCGTAAGGACTTCGCCACCCGCAACGGCCGTCGTGTCGGTGTGGTGACCCATCGCGATGGACACGTCGAGCTGATCGTGTCCAAAACGGACGATCCCGACGCCTGCCTGGCGTCACTTCCGCTCACCACCGACGAGGCGGGCGCGCTGGCGAATCTGCTCGGCGCGCCCCAGCTCGTCGCCCAGCTCACCGAAGAGCACCGGGACCTGCCCGGCATCAACACCAAACAGCTGCCGATCAAGGCGTCGTCGCCGTTCGACGGGCGGACGCTGGGCGACACCGCCATGCGCACGCGGACGAGCGTCTCGGTGGTCGCGGTGATGCGGGCCGGTCAGGTCCACCCCTCCCCCAACCCGGACTTCAACCTCACCGCGGGCGACGTGCTCGTCGCGGTCGGCACCTCCGAAGGTCTCGAGGCCGCCGTCAAGATCTTGAAGTACGGCTGATCGCGGATGGATCACACCGCACTGTCCTTGATCGAACTCGGGGCGGTCTTCTTCGGGCTGGGCGCGTTGGGACGCCTCGCCGGGAAGATCGGGATGTCCCCGATCCCGCTGTACCTGATCGGTGGCCTGTGCTTCGGGCAGGGCGGGCTGATCCCGCTCGGCGACATCGGCGATTTCACCCATCTCGCCAGCGAGATCGGTGTCGTCCTGCTGCTGCTCCTGCTGGGCCTGGAGTACTCGGCGGCCGAACTGTTCACCGGGCTGAAACGCTCGTGGGTGGCGGGTGTCGTGGACATCGTGCTCAACGCCGCGCCGGGGGCGATCGTCGCGCTCATCCTCGGCTGGGGGCCGATCGGCGCGATCGTCATGGCAGGCGTCACCTACATCTCGTCGTCCGGGATCATCGCGAAGGTGCTCGGCGACCTCGGCCGGCTCGGTAACCGGGAAACCCCGGTGGTGCTGTCGATCCTGGTGTTCGAGGACCTGGTGATGGCGCTGTACCTGCCGATCCTCACCGCGGTGCTCGGCGGGGTCAGCTTCCTCGGCGGGCTGAAGGCGGTCGGGATCTCGCTGATGGTCATCACCGTCGTCCTGGTGATCGCGCTGAAGTTCGGCCGGTACGTCTCCGCCGCGGTGGACAGCCCGGATCGCGAGGTGTTCCTCCTCAAGGTCCTCGGCGCGGCACTGCTGGTCGCCGGGGTCGCTTCGGCGATGCAGGTTTCGGCCGCGGTCGGCGCGTTCCTGCTCGGCATCGCGATCTCGGGTTCGACGGCGGAGAACGCGACGCACATGCTCGAACCGCTGCGAGACCTCTTCGCGGCCGTGTTCTTCGTCGTGTTCGGGCTCAACACGAACCCCGCCTCGATCCCGCCCGTGCTCGGCTGGGCGGTCGTGCTGGCGGTCGCGACCACGCTCACGAAGGTCGGCACCGGCTGGTGGGCCGCGCGACGGCAAGGCATCGGGAAGATGGGCCGGGCCCGCGCCGGGGCCGCCTTGGTCGCGCGAGGCGAGTTCTCGATCGTCATCGCCGGGTTGGCGGTGGCGGCGGGCGCGGTGACCGGCGAACTCGCGGCACTCGCGACGGCGTACGTGCTCCTGATGGCGATCCTCGGCCCGACGGCCGCGCGGATCGTCGAACCGGTCGCCCGCGCCCTGCAACGAAAGCCCTTCGGTTCGAAGACCCCCGCTTCCCAGACCGGCTAGCCGGCTCGTGAGTGGTAAGGACGGTTAGAACCGTCCTTACCACTCACGAGTTCGCTTAGCCGCGCTCGAGCCCCGAAACGGTGGCGGGAGCGATCTGGACCGGTGCCGACGGAAGCGGAGCCGGCACCGCCGACGGTCCCGCACCCGAGACAGGCAGAGCCAGCGAGGTCTTGCCCAGATCCACCGTGATCTTCGGGTACTGCGCCGGTCCCGAGATGAACGAGCCGTCCGTGCCGCCGATGATCAGCGCGAGCTGATGTCCCGCCGGGACGACGTGGTCCGTGCTCGCCAGCCGGAAGGTCATCGTGTACGGCTGCCCCGGCGTCAGCGGCGATTCCCTGCTCAGCGAACCGTGGTTGGCCAGATCCGCCCAGCCGCGGCTGATGATGTTCAGCCCCACCGAGACCGCGTCGGTGCTCGTGTCCAGGTAGCAGGCGTCGTTGCCGGAAGCGCTCGCTCCCCAGCAAGACTGGGTCAGCTCGTTCTTGATGCCTTCCTTCGGTCCGGTGTAGTTCCGGATGGTCGCCGGGCCGTAGTCCACCAGGATCGCCGAAAGACGGGCAGTGGACGTCGACGGCGTCGCGGTCACAGTCACCTTCGCCGTTCCGGACACGTGAAGGTCCTTCGCCAGCGCGCCGGTGCTGAACAGCACTCGCCCGCTCGAAGTCTCCGTCGGCTTCGCGGCCCAGCTGTTCGACGACTGACCGGAGGAGTCCGTGAACGACGCCGTGCCCGTGCCAGGAGAGCTGCCGAGCGTGCCGACCCCCGGAGTGCCGCCGGCCGCGGGGCGCAGGGTGACGGCACTGCCCGCGGGCCACACCGCCTGGTCCACCCAGACGTCGGGCTCGCGTTCCACACTCGCGCCGGGGGTCTTCTCGATGCCGTTGTCGACGCCGAGCAGATAGTGGTCGAACCACTTGTGCAGGGTGTCGACCCACTCCGACCGCCGGTAGTCGAACGGATCGACATGACCTGCCTGCGTCAGCCAGATCTTCCGCTCGACGTTCAGCGCTTCCCACCACTGCCCGAAGTTGATGGTCTTGACGTTGAGGTCGCCGAGGCCGTGCGAAGCGAGCACGCTGGCCTTCACCTTCGAAGCGCTCTGCACGTAGTCCCGGTCGAGCCAGAACGCGTTGTAGTCGCCGTTCGAGGTCGCACCAGCGGTGAGCTTCTGGTTCGCCGCACTGCAGTTCTGCCCGCCGTTGCGCCGGGACACGGTCTGCGCGAGCCCCGCCGGGCTGCCCTGGCGCAGGTTCGCGCCGTCGGAGCGGTAGTAGTCGTACCAGGAGCTGATCGCGCCGATCGGCACGATGGTCTTGAGCCCGTCGACACCGGTCGCGGCGACGCCGTTGGCCACCGTGCCGTCGTAGGACTTCCCGATCATGCCGACCGCGCCCGTCGACCAGGTCGCGTTCGTCCTGGCCGGACCGGTCGCCGTCGTGTAGCCGTTGGCACGGCCGTTCAGCCAGTCGACGACCTTACGCGCCGAGTTGATGTCCGAGGGCCCGCCGATATCGGTGCAACCGCGGGATTTGTTGGTACCGGCCAGATCCACCAGGACCACGGCATATCCACGGGGCACGAAGAAGTTGTCGTAGTAGAGCGGGAACCCGACCGGCCTGCCCGCCGAATCGTAGGTTTTGAGCTCGCTCTCGTTGCCGCGTCCGCAGCACGAGTAGTACGGGCTCGCGTCCATGATGACCGGGACCTTCTTGCCCTGCGCCGCCGGTTCCTTCGGCCGGATGATGTCGGCGGCGACCCGGTCCGAACGCCCGTCGCCGTCCCCGTCGAGCCCGATGTCCACCCAGGCCGTCTCGCGGACGGCCTTGGCGAAGTCGTAGACCGGTTCGCTGCTCCGCGGTTTCGCCGCGGCCTGCGGTGCCGCGATCACGGCCGCGGCCACCGCCAAGATCCCTGCCAGCACAACTGTTTTCACGGTTGAGCCCTTCCCCGTCGGCTGAAAGCCCGTCAGGGAGAGCTAAACGCGATGATCACCCGTGCAGTAGAGCGGAAAGTCTTGGTTATAGATCGACGGCGCGGTACAGCGAGCCGACCTCGCCGCGGTTCAGCCGCCGGATCGAGCCCGAGCGCTGGGCGCCGAGCTGGACGTCGCCGAGCGCGGTCCGGACCAGTTTGCGCACCGGGTGCCCGGTGGCCGCCATCAGCCGCCGCACGATGTGCTTGCGTCCTTCGTGGATGACCAGCTCGATCTGCGTACGGCCGGCCAGCATGTCCTTGACGCGGAACTGGTCCACCTTGACGATGCCGTCCGGCAGCTCGAAACCCGCCCGCAGTTCCTTGCCGAGCCCGCGAGGGACGATGCCCTCGACCTCGGCGAAGTAGGTCTTCAGCACGCGGAACGACGGGTGCATCAGCCGGTGGCCGAGGTCACCGTCGTTGGTGAGGAGCAGGAGCCCCTCGGTGTTCTCGTCGAGCCTGCCGACGTGCACGATGCCGGGCGTCTCCTCGTACCGGCCGCGCAGGTAGTCGCCGACGCACGGACGGCCGCGGTCGTCGTTCATCGTGCTGTGGACGCCCTTGGGCTTGTTCAGCAGGAGGTAGACGAGGTCCTCGCGGACCTGGACGCGGGTGCCGTCGACGTGGATCACGGAGTTGTCCGGATCGACCCGGCGGCCGAGTTCGGTGACCACCTTGCCGTCCACGCTCACGCGACCGCGCACGATCAGGTCCTCGGCGGCGCGCCGCGAGGCCACGCCCGCCTGCGAAAGGACCTTCTGCAGCCGAATGCCGTCGGGATGCGGGTCAGATGTCATCGATGGTGTCCACTTCGGGTAGCAACGGAGCGATGGGCGGAAGGTCGGCCAGGGACGACAGGCCCAGTCGCTCCAGGAACAGCTCGGTCGTCACGTACAGCGTGCCAGTGGTTTCGGGGTCGGTCCCCATCTCCTCGATCAGACCGCGCGCCAGCAGCGTCCTGATCACCCCGTCCACGTTCACCCCTCGGACGGCGGCGACCCTGGCCCTGGTCACCGGCTGCCGATAGGCGATCACGGCGAGGCTCTCCAGTGCGGCTCGCGTCAGCTTGGAACGCTGGCCGTCGAGCAGAAGCTTCTCCACGAACGGGGCATAGACGTCCCTAGTGTAGAACCGCCACCCTTCGCCGACTCGGCGCAGGTCGATTCCGCTGGTCCGCTCGGTGAACTTCTGCGCCATCGTGCGCAGCGCCACGGTCACCCGCGACACCGGCTGCCCGACCGTGTCGGCGAGCGATTCCTCGCTGATCGGCGAATCGACGACCAGGAGCAACGCCTCCAGCGCCGCTTCGAGCGCCTCGTCCGAGGTGACGTCGGGATAGTCGCCGTCACCGGCCGCCACGAGCCCCTCGTCGGCGGGCGGCTCCGCCTCGGCCTCCGGCTCACCCGGCTCGTCGGCCTCCGGCGGGCTGAAAGCGTCCTTCACCTCGTCGGACTCGGCGATGGGAGCTTTCAGCCCATCCCCGGTCTCGGGCGATTCGGTCTCTTCGGTGTTCTCCGGGGTCACCCGTACTCCTCGTCCTCAGCGGCGGCGCGATCGTGCTCGGCCGCCACCGACGCCTCCTCCACGGACCCGCCGGTCCAGCGCACGTGCAGTTCGGCGAGCGCCTCCAGCTGCTCGAACTGGACCGAGGACTCCCGGTACAGCTCCAGCAGCGCGAGGAACCGCGCCACGATCTCGACGGTGTGCTCGCAGTCGTCGACCAGTTCGCCGAAGGTCGCTTCGCCCCGTTCCGCGAGTTTGAGCCGCAGCAGCGCGGCGTGCTCGCGCACCGAGACCCGGCCCATGTGGATATGCGCGATCGACACCTGCGGCGGCGGCTTCGGTTTGAAGACCGCGACCGCGATCTCGGAGAACTTCCCCACGTCGACGCCGAGCATGACCTCGGGCAGCAGCCCCATGAACCGGTCTTCGAGCGCGACCGAACGCGGATAGCGCCGCAGCGCGCCTGCCTCCAGTTCCCCGAACAGCGCCGCGACCTGCTTGTACGCCCGGTACTGCAGCACGCGCGCGAACAGCAGGTCCCGTGCTTCGAGCAGGGCGAGGTCGTCTTCGCTCTCCACCTCGGCGGCGGGCAGCAGACGCGCCGCCTTGAGGTCGAGCAGGGTGGCCGCGATGACCAGGAACTCGGTCGTCTCGTCGAGGTTCCACTCCGTGCCGAGCGCACGGGTGTAGGCGATGAAATCGTCCGTGACCCGGTGCAACGCGACTTCGGTGACGTCGAGCTGGTGCTGCGAGATCAGCTGGAGCAGCAGATCGAAGGGGCCCTCGAAGTTCTCCAGGTGCACCTTGAACTTGGACGTGCTCAGCTCTTCGCTGGCCAGTCCCTCGGGGACCATCCCGCCGTGCACGGTCTCGTGCACGGCGGGGGTCTCGTCTGCCTCTGTCCGCTCGACCGGCTCTGAGCCGCTGGGAGCAGCCGCGGCCGGGTCGTCCATCAGTTCTCGGTCTCTTTCCCGTCCTCGCTGCCCGCCCGCAGGCGCTGGACGAGGACCGAGTCCTCGCCCGCCGCGTCGAAGTCGGCCAGCAGCACGGCCACCGCCTCGCGGACCAGCCTGCCGCGATCGAGGACGAGGCCGTGCTTCGCCCGGAGGTTCAGCCTGGCCTGCTCCATCGCCAGCAGTTCGTCGCCGGAGACGTAGACGGTGATCTTCGCGTCGTGCTTGGTCCGCCCGGAACCGCTGCGCGCGGCACGGGTCAGCTGTTCCTTGTGCGCGTGCGCCGGCTCGTTCCCGGATCCGTTCCCGTTGCCGTTGCCCTTCGCGGGGGCGGGCTGTTCGGGCGCGGGCGGGAGATCGAGGGCGGGGCTGGAGGTGATCCTGAAGAGTTCGGACGCTCCGGGCAGGGAAGCTCGCCTGCTCACCGAGCGATCACCTCGCGTGCCAGCGCGCGATAAGCCGCCGCGCCCGCTGATTTGGGGGCCCAGGTCGTGATCGGCTCGCCCGCGACCGTCGTCTCGGGGAACCGCACGGTGCGGTTGATCACCGTGTCGAACACGGTGTCGCCGAATGCCTCCACCACTCTCGCCATGACCTCCTTCGAGTGCAGGGTTCTCGGGTCGTACATGGTGGCGAGAATCCCGGTGATGTCCAGTTTGGGGTTGAGGCGTTCCTGCACCTTCTCGATGGTGTCGATCAGGAGCGCTACGCCTCGCAGACTGAAGAACTCGCACTCCAGCGGGATGATCACACCGTCCGCGGCGGTCAGTGCGTTCACCGTCAGCAGGCCTAGCGAGGGCTGGCAGTCGACAAGAACATAGTCGTAGTCGTTCATGACCGGACGAAGGACCCGTAACAACGTGTGTTCGCGCCCTACCTCTGCGACCAACTGGACCTCGGCCGCGGACAGGTCGATGTTGCTCGGCAGCAGGTCGACGCCGTCCACCCGGGTCTTCCGGATGACGTCGGTGATGCTGACCGAGCGCTCCATGATGACGTTGTAGACCGTCTGGTCCAGCTCGTGCGGCTGAATGCCGAGGCCGACCGAGAGCGCGCCCTGCGGATCGAAGTCGACCAGCAGCACCCGGCGGCCGCATTCGGCCAGCGCCGCGCCGAGGTTGATGGTCGAGGTGGTCTTGCCGACCCCGCCCTTCTGGTTGCACATGGCCATCACCAGCGCGGGACCGTGCCGGTCCAGCGGGGGCGGCTCGGGGATCTCGCGGAACGGGCGGCCGGTGGGGCCGATACCGTCCCTCTCGAGTTCCTGCTGCTTGGTTTCTTTGGCGCGCTTGGCCTTGCGGCCGCGGGAAGAGATCGTGTCCTCCGACGGTTCGTCGCCGTCGTGTTCGGCGGGGGTTGCGATGGTCACCTGGCTGAGGCTCGCCGCGGCCGAACCGGCGGACGCGGACGGCTTCGCCGGCTCGTTCGGTGTCGACATGGCGCGAAAGCTCCTCTTCGGCAGGATCCTCGGCAGCCTATGCGCGATCCGGGAGTCGAGCCAACGAGGCACGCCGGGACCGACCGGGGTGATTAGCCGAGCGCGCGCGGATGTGCTGTCGCGTAAACCTCGCGGAGCGTGTTGACCGTGACCAGCGTGTACACCTGGGTGGTGGTCACCGAAGCGTGGCCGAGCAGTTCCTGCACGACGCGGACGTCGGCGCCGCCTTCGAGCAGATGCGTGGCGAAGGAATGGCGCAACGTGTGCGGCGAAACGCCCGCCGTGATCCCCGCGGATTCCGCGGTGTCCTTGAGAACCTGCCACGCGCTCTGCCGGGAAAGCCTGGAGCCGCGGGCGTTCAGGAACATCGCCGGCGTCCCCCGGCCATGGGTGGCGAGGGCCGGCCGCGCGCGGACGAGATACGCGTGCACCGCTTCCAGTGCGGGACGGCCGATCGGCACGATGCGCTGTTTGCCGCCCTTGCCGTCGAGCAGCACGGTCCGTTCGGCGTCGTCGATGTCATCGACGTCGAGCCCGACGGCCTCGGAGATCCGCGCGCCGGTGGAGTAGAGCAGTTCGAGCAGCGCCCTGTCCCGCAGCGGTCGTTCGCCCTCGGGTGGCGGGGTTTCGAGCAGTTTCAGCACGTCGCCGACCGGAAGCGCCTTGGGCAGCCGTTTGGCCGCGGCGGGCGGGCGGACCTCGCGGGCCGGATCGTTCTCGGTGATGCCGTCGGCGTGCGCGAACTTGTGCAGCCCCCGCACCGCGACCAGCGCGCGGGCCGCCGAGGACGCGGCCAGCGGGCGATGCTCTTCGTCGCCCTCGCGCAGCGCCGCGCCGAACGAGGTGATGTGGGCCGAGGTGACGTCGGCGAAGCACTCGACGTCGGCGTCGACGAGGTACGCGGTGTACCGGCGCAGGTCACGCGAGTAGCTGTCGAGGGTGTTCCTCGCGGTCCCGCGTTCGACCACCAGATGGTCGAGGTACGCGGCGACCACCTGGGCGACTCCGGTACCGCCGGCCCGTGACACACGGACACTCTAGGACGACCGCGACCCGATCGGGGGTTCGCCGCGCGTACCGCGCCGCGGGTGTGAAACGGGCTACCTTGGGAGCATGTCCCAGCAACCGGACCCGGAGGAGATGCGCGTCGGCACCGCCGAACGCGAAGAGGCCGCGCGGCTGCTCGGCGACCACTACAGCCAGGGCAGGCTCACCCCGGACGAGTACGAAGGCCGCGTTCTCGCCGCGTACGAGGCCGTGACGCTCGGCGAACTCCGGCCGCTGTTCCAGGACCTGCCCGCGCCGCACCCGAAGTACCTGGCGCCGCGGTTCGACCCGCCGCCCTTCGTGCCCGTTTATCAGCAGCCCGCCGCGGTGCTGCCTTACTCGCCGAAGTCGAAGATCGCCGCCGGGGTGCTGCAGATCGTGCTGCCGTTCGGGATCGGGCGGTTCTACACCGGGCATATCGGTCTCGCCCTCGGCCAGCTCGCGGTCGTGCTGGTCACCTGCGGCGTCGGGGTGGTCTGGCCGATGGTCGACGGGATCGTGTTGCTGGCGAACGGCGGCACCGACGCTCAGGGCCGCCGTCTCCGCGACTGAAGCCTCGTGAGTGGTAAGGACGGTTAGAACCGTCCTTACCACTCACGAGCGTCAGAGACCGCGCGAAGCGAACTTCGTCGGCCGATCCTCCCAAGGAGCGTCCGCAGGCCGCGACGAAGCCGCCCCCGAAAGCACCGCGTGCGCGGCGAGCACGCCACCGACGGTCGCCCCGTTCACCAGCTCACCCGCCAGCGCCATCCGGACCGCCTCGGCGAGCGGGAACTTCCGCATGACGAGGTCGGCCTCCTCCTCGCCGAGCATCTCCCTGTCCACTTCGGACAGTTCGCGGGCGAGGTAGACGCGGACGACCTCGTCGGTGAAGCCGGGCGACGCAGCGACGTCGACCAGGGTCTCCCAGCGCTCGGCGCTGAGCCCGACCTCCTCGACCAGCTCGCGTTTGGCCGCGGCGACGGGGTCCTCCCCCGCCTTGTCGATCAGCCCGGCGGGCAGCTCCCACAGCCGCCGCCCGATCGGGTGGCGGTACTGGTGGATCAGCGTCACCGCGCCGTCGGCGTCCAGCGCGACGACGGCGACCGCGCCGAGGTGCTCGACGACCTCACGGCGGGCGGTGCCGCCGCCGGGCATCACGACCTCGTCGACCCGCAGCCCCACGACGCGTCCGATGTGGACGTCCCTTGTGGACGCGACGGTGAACTCGTGCATGCCGGGTTCGGTCACCGGGCCACCGTCTGCGGGGCCTCGGGCAGCTCGACCGGCAGCCGCTCGGCGACCTTGCGGTCCACGACGGCCTTCACGAACGCGCTGAACAGCGGGTGCGGCCGGGTCGGGCGGCTCTTGAGCTCCGGGTGCGCCTGGGTGCCGACGAAGAACGGGTGCTTGTCGGCGGGCAGCTCCACGAACTCGACCAGGTGGTCGTCGGGCGAGGTACCCGAGAACACCAGACCGGCGTCGGAAAGGCGCTTGCGGTAGGCGTTGTTGACCTCGTAGCGGTGACGGTGCCGCTCGGAGACCTCGGTGCTGCCGTACGCCTTCGCGACCTGCGAACCCGGCTTCAGCTTCGCGACGTAGGCGCCGAGCCGCATCGTGCCGCCCATGTCGCGCTCGCCGGCGACGACGTCGCGCTGGTCGGCCATCGTGGAGATGACCGGGTTCGGGCCGTCCTCGAACTCGGCCGAGTTCGCGTCCTTGATCCCGGCCAGGTTCCGCGCCGCGTCGATCACCATGCACTGCAGGCCGAGGCACAGGCCCAGCAGCGGCAGCCCGTGGGTGCGGGCGTAGGCGATGGCGCCGACCTTGCCCTCGATACCGCGGATGCCGAAGCCGCCGGGGATCAGCACACCGTCCACATCGGACAGCGCGGCCGCGGCACCGGCCGGGGTCTCGCAGGAGTCCGAGGGGACCCACGCGATCTGCACCTTGGCGCGGTGGGCGAACCCGCCCGCGCGCAGCGCCTCGGTCACCGACAGGTACGCGTCCGGCAGGTCGATGTACTTGCCGACGACCGCGACCCGCACCGTCTCCGACGGGTTGTGCACGCGGTCGAGCAGGTCGCCCCACACGGTCCAGTCGACGTCGCGGAACGGCAGCCCGAGACGGCGCACCACGTAGGCGTCGAGCGCCTCACGGTGCAGCACCTTCGGGATGTCGTAGATCGACGGCGCGTCGGGGCAGGCGATGACGGCCTCGGTGTCGACGTCGCACATCAGGCCGATCTTGCGCTTGAGATCTTCCGGCAGCTCGCGGTCGGCGCGGCAGACGAGCGCGTCGGGCTGGATACCGATGTTGCGCAGCGCGGCGACCGAGTGCTGGGTCGGCTTGGTCTTGAGCTCACCCGACGGGGCGAGGTACGGGACCAGCGAGACGTGGAGGAAGAAGCACTGGTCGCGGCCGACGTCGTGGCGGACCTGACGGCAGGCCTCCAGGAACGGCAGCGACTCGATGTCGCCAACGGTGCCGCCGACCTCGGTGATCACGACGTCCGGGCTGTTCCCGTCCTCGTCGGCGCCCGCCGCGGCGGTGATCCTCGCCTTGATCTCGTCGGTGATGTGCGGGATGACCTGCACGGTGTCGCCGAGGTACTCACCGCGGCGTTCCTTGGCGATGACCTCGGAGTACACCTGCCCGGTGGTGACGTTCGCCTTGCCGTCGAGAGCCCGGTCGAGAAAACGCTCGTAGTGCCCGATGTCCAGATCGGTCTCGGCGCCGTCGTCGGTGACGAACACCTCACCGTGCTGGAACGGGTTCATCGTGCCCGGA
Organism: Amycolatopsis sp. NPDC058340; assembly: GCF_042723975.1. Classification (NCBI taxonomy): domain Bacteria; kingdom Bacillati; phylum Actinomycetota; class Actinomycetes; order Pseudonocardiales; family Pseudonocardiaceae; genus Amycolatopsis; species Amycolatopsis sp. NPDC058340. The sequence goes on from NZ_JBHXIB010000016.1 coordinate 136,130, forward strand.
TCGACGTTGAGGTACGGATCCAGCTTCTGCATCGTGACCCGGAGCCCACGTGCGGTAAGGAGCTGACCCAGGCTGGAAGCCGTGAGTCCCTTACCCAGAGAGGAGGCAACGCCTCCGGTGACAAAGACATACTTGGTAGCCCGCGACTGAAGTCCCACGGGCTTCCACCTTATCGCACGCCCGCGGTAGCGCTCATCGGCCACGCCGCAAGCGTCCGATGGAGTGGAAAACCGCTACCCTCGCGGCGTGACAGACGCGCACGACACCTGGACCGCACCGGTCGCGGAAGGCCCGCTCGACGCGGACATCCGCGTCCCCGGTTCGAAGTCGATCACCAACCGGGCCTACGTCCTCGCCGCGCTCGCCAGCGCGCCGACGCGGGTGCGGACCCCGCTCGACTCCCGGGACGCGCGCTTGATGCTCGGCGCCATCTACGCCCTCGGCGCCCACTCGCAGGGCAGCATCGGCGGCTACCTCGTGCACCCGCTCGGCCCCGGCCGTGTCCATCCCGACGAGACAGTCCGCGTGGAACTCGGCAACGCGGGCACGGTCGCCCGGTTCACCCCCGCGCTCGCCGCGCTGGGCACCGGCCCGGCGCTGTTCGACGGCGACGAGGCCATCCGCCGCCGTCCCATCGGCCCGCTGCTGAAGGCGCTGCGCGACCTCGGCGCCCGCATCGACGACGACCGCCGCGAGGCGCCGCCCTTCACCGTCCACGGCGAAGGCGGATTGCGGGGCGGCAGGGTCGATCTGGACTCCTCGGCGTCGAGCCAGTTCCTGTCCGCGCTGCTGCTCGCCGGGCCGTCGTTCCAGCAAGGTGTCACCGTGCGCCTGGTGGGCGGCCAGGTCCCGAGCGAACCGCATATCGCGATGACGGTCGAGATGCTCCGCCGTTTCGGGGCCACCGTGGACCGCGAGGGCACCGAGTTCCACGTCGCCCCGACGCGGCTTTCCTGTCCCGAGTACATCGTCGAGCCGGACCTCTCGACGGCGGCGCCGTTCGTCGCCGCGGCGATCGCGACCGGCGGCACGGTGCGGATCGCGGGCTGGCCGCAGCGGACGACGCAGCCCGGGGACTGGCTGCGCAGCCTGGCACCCGTTCTCGGCGCCACCGCCGAACTCGACGCGGCCGGACTGACCGTCACCGGCAGCGGCACGATCCCCGGCGTCGAGCTGGATCTGCACGACGTCGGCGAGCTGACGCCGGTGATCGCGGCACTGCTGTGCTTCGCCGAGGGGCCGTCGGTCATCTCCGGGGTGGCGCACCTTCGCGGCCACGAGACCGACCGGCTGACCGCGCTCGCCACCGAACTGTCGTCGCTCGGCGCCGACGTCCGCGAGACCGAGGACGGCCTGCGGATCACGCCGGCGCCACTGCACGGCGGGAAGTTCCACACCTACGACGATCACCGGCTGGTGATGGCGGCGGCCGTGCTCGGCCTGAAGGTCGAAGGCGTCGAGGTGGAGAACCCGGGGACGGTCGGGAAGACCTTCCCCGGATTCGCCGAGGCCTGGACCTCGATGCTCGCCGGCTAACCCGGACCCCGCCCCACCACCACCCTCAACGGGCAGGCTTCGCCTGGCTGCCGACACCCACACCGGCGAACGGAGTCGCCCGCCACTGGTCGATCATCGGTTTCGTGCCGTCCACCAGCATCGGCAGGTCGGGCGCCATCGACAGGCACGCGACCACCTGAAGCAGGCCCAGCGCTTCGAAGGTCCGCAGCACTCCTTCGTCGACCTCACGCAGGCCGAGTTCGACGGCGGTGGCGTTGTAGGCCTCGATGCCTTCGGGTCCGTTGAAGGCGAGGTCGCGTTCGATCGGGCCGCGGTTGACCAGTTCGAAGTCGGAGTACAGCTCGCCTTCGGTGGTGACGATCAGGTTGTAGCCCGGAGCGTCGCCGTGGACCGGCTGGACGGTGGCCCCGGGGAACGCCTTGGCGAAGGCCTCCTCCGATTCCACCAGCGGCCGGAAGAACTCCCATTCGCGGCGGGCGCGGTCGAGGTCGCCCGCGTCGAGCAGCTCCGGCCTGCCTTCGAGCTGGGCGAGACCGTCGGGGATGAACGGGTCGAGCCCGTTCAGGAACGCCAGGTCGCCCGGATAGTCGCGGAGCGTGGCATGCAGCTTCGCGACGAGCTTGGCCGAGTGCTCCACGGCGAAGTTCGCGTCCTCGACGAACTCGATCAGCTCCCAGAAGGTCATCGAGAAACCGTCGCGCTGCACGGGTTCAGCCGGCACCAGCGGGCTCGGCTTGACGACCGGAAGCCCCTTCTCGCCGAGCCAGGCGGCGACGGCCAGCTCGCGCCGCTGATCGGTCAGCTGTGTCTCCAGCGTGGTCGTGCGCGGCAGCACGGTCGGCACGCGCACGACGACCGGCGAAGGCGCCAGCCGCACGATGACGGAGAAAACGTCGTACAGGACCTCGGGTTCGGTGACGGCGATACCCAGGTCGCGTCCCGCGGAGACCGCGGCGGCCACCGCCCGCGCGGTGCGGACGGCCCGTTGTTCGTCGGTGATCATGTCCGCGAGTCTGACATGTCCGGTTCAGCCCGCGGAGCGTTCTCCGTCATCCTCGGGGAACAGCGTCTTCAAGGTCACTTCCCGGTTGACCCGCACATGCTCGACGGCGTGAGCCCGCGCCCGGTCGGCGTCGCCCGAAGCGATCGCCTCGTAGAGCCGGCGGTGTTCGTCGAGCAGTTCGCCCCAATGCTCGTTCTGGCTGGTCAGCCAGCGCAGCCTGCCTTCGAGCGGACGGAGGATCTCGTGCAGCAGGCCGTTGCCCGCGAGCGCGACGATCTGGTCGTGGAAGCGGGTGTTGAGCAGGGTGATGCGGGCCGGGTCGCCGCTTTCGGTCGCGCGGGCGGCGTCGGTGAGCAGCCGTTCGAGCGTGCGGAGTTCCGCCTTGCCCGCCCGCTCGGCGGCCAGGCCGGCGGCGAGCCCTTCGAGTGCCTCGCGGACATCGAACAGCTCCTCGACGTCGGCCCTGGCCAGCTGGCGCACGACGATCCGGCGGGGCGATTGGACGGCGAGGAATCCTTCGGCCTCCAGGCTGCGGATGGCCTCGCGCACCGGCACGCGCGAGACGCCGAGATCCTCGGCGAGTTCGCGTTCGACCAGCCTGTCCCCCGGCTTCAGCCGTCCGGCGAGGATACGTTCACGCAGCTCGTCGCGGACCCGCTGCCGGGTCGCGGCCAGCGGCTGACGCTGTCCTTCCTCGGCCACCTGACCCCCTCTTCAACACCGCCGTAACAGCTCGTAACCCGAGTTTATCGGCAGAAACCTTGACGACGGGCCACCGCGGGGTGATATTTGGGATGCCAAATTTTGGGATACCAAATCGACCGGACTCCCCGTCGATCGGAGGCCCGCATGACCGCCGCCCCAGCAACCCGGTCCGAAGCGCCTACCACCGAGAACGCCGATTCCCGGCTCTGGAACGAAGACCTCGCCCCGGCGAAGGAACGCCGCTGGAAGGTCTACGACATCTTCGCGCTGTGGATGTCGGACGTGCACAACCTCGGCAACTACACCTTCGCGGCGGGCCTGTTCGTCCTCGGGCTCTCGGCGTGGCAGGTGTTCACCGCCCTGCTGACCGGGTTCGTGCTCATCTACTTCGGCATGAACCTGATGGGCCGGATCGGCCAGAAGACCGGCGTCCCCTTCCCCGTGGTCGCCCGCATCAGCTTCGGCACGTTCGGCGCGAATCTGCCCGCGCTGATCCGCGCGATCATCGCGATCTTCTGGTACGGCATCCAGACCTACCTCGCCTCCGTGGCCATCACGCTGCTCGTGCTCGCGATCGACCCGGGGCTGAAACCGTTGACAGAGGTGGGTTTCCTCGGCCTGCACGCCCTCGGCTGGATCTGTTTCATCGCGTTGTGGCTGGCGCAGGCGCTCGTGCTCACCCGCGGCATGGAGGCCGTGCGCAAGTTCCAGGATTGGTGCGGTCCCGGCATCTGGGTCGTGATGATCGCGCTCGCCGTGTGGATCCTGGCCGCCGCCGACTGGAACATTTCCTTGACCAGCAACCCGAAGGCACTGTCCACAGGGGAGCAAGTACGGCAATGGTTCGGCGCCGTCGGGCTTATCCTGTCCATCTACGGCACCCTGATGCTCAACTTCTGCGACTTCTCCCGGTTCGCCCCGAACCAGAAAACGGTGCGGCGTGGGAACTTCTGGGGTCTGCCGATCAACTCGACGGCGTTCGCGCTGCTGTCGGTACTCGTCACGGCGGGCAGCCTCCAGGTGTTCGGTGAGGCCATCACCGACCCCGCCGAGCTGCTGGCCCGTATCGACAACACCCCCGTGCTGATCATCGGCGCGCTGACCTTCGCGATCGCCACCATGGGCGTGAACATCGTCGCGAACTTCGTCTCCCCCGCCTACGACCTGGCCAACATCTGGCCGAAACGGATCACCTTCACCATCGGCGGGATGATCAGCGCGGTCGCGGCGCTGTGCGTGCTGCCGTGGAAGCTGTACTCCTCCCCCGCGGTGGTCAACTACTTCCTCGGCGGCCTCGGCGCCTTCCTCGGCCCGCTGTTCGGCATCATGATCGTCGACTACTACCTGGTGAAACGCGGCCGGATCGACGTGGACAAGCTGTTCGTCGCCGGACCGGATTCGCCGTACCACTACAAACGCGGGTTCAACCCGAGGGCGATGGTCACCTTCCTGCCCACGGCGGCGTTGTCCGCGATCATCGCGCTGGTGCCGTTCTTCGCCCCCGCCGCGCCGTACTCGTGGTTCATCGGCACCGCTTCCGCCGCGGCCCTCTACTTCGTGGTGTCGCGCAAGCAGCGGGTCGCGTGATGCGGATCCTGGTCACCAACTGCAACACCACCGAGGCGATGACCAAGGAGATCGAGGCGGGTGCCCGCGCCGCCGCGAGCCCTGGCACCGAGATCCTGGCCAGAACGCCGTTGTGGGGCCCGGAATCCGCCGAGGGCTGGCTGGACAGCTTCCTCAGCGCCGCGGCCGTCCTCGACCTGCTCAACGGGCTGGACGAACCCTTCGACGCGCTCGTGATGGCCGGTTTCGGCGAGCACGGACGGGAAGGCGCCCGGGAACTGCTCGACGTCCCGGTCGTCGACATCACCGAGGCCGCCGCGCATCTGGCCTGTCTGCTGGGAAGACGCTACGGCGTCGTGACCACATTGGACCGGACGTGCGGGCTCATCGAAGACAGCCTGCACGCCGCGGGCGTCGCGCGGAACTGTGTCGGCGTCCTCGGCGCGGGGCTCGGCGTCCTCGAACTGACCGACGAACGCCGCACGGAATCGGCCTTGCTGACCGCCGGACGCCGGGCCAGGGACGCGGGTGCGGAGGTCCTCGTCCTCGGCTGCGCCGGGATGACCGGCCTCGATCGCCGCATCTCGGCGATGCTGGACATCCCGGTGATCGACGGCGTCGCCGCCGCCGTCCGCCTGGCCGAATCCCTGGTGGCGCTGAACCTCAAGACCAGCCGAGCCGGCTCCTACGCCCGGCCGCTCCCGAAAACCCGCCTCTGGCCCCGCGTTGTCGAGGGGTAACGCGAGGTCGCCGTGCCTCGCGGCCAAGGCGTGTCGCGAAAGCCACTTTCGCGACGTCTGATGTCCCGAAAGTGGCTTTCGCGACACGGTCGCCG
>NZ_JBHXIB010000016.1:141766-151531 GCF_042723975.1 Amycolatopsis sp. NPDC058340
TTCGCGGGGGCGGGCGGCGGCCCGCGCCTAGGGGGGCCCCAAAGCCCCTTTGCCCGCCGGCTTTGCCCCCATACGGCGCTTACCCCCCCACGGTCGCCGGGCGACAACGCCCGGCGGTAGCCAGGCCTTCACCACAGCGGACACTTCGCCTTACAGAGCGACAAGACCTCTGACGGACCGCGTTTAGTCCTCTGGACGCGGTCCTTGCACACGCAAGTACCGCATCCAGAGGACTATATGCGAAAGGGGGCTAGTTGCCGGCGGCGGCGATCCCGGGGGCGGGAGCCTGGGCGTTGCCCGCGATGCCGTACCGGCCCGCGCCGCCTTCGAGCTGCTCCCGCAGCGCCATGATCGTGGTGACCCGGCCCGCCGCGGTTTCCGCGTTGTCCACAGTGGACAGGATGGAGGTCGACGAGGTGTCGGCGCGGACGACGCCGATCGCGCCGGTGCCGTCGGCCGATCCCGAGTCGCCGGCCAGGACGGTGCCCGCACCGGAACGGTCGAGCTGCGCGGCGAACCGCGCGATGGTCGAGGCGCGGTCACCGGCGCCATCGCCGGTGTACTTGGAACCGGTGAGCACGATCGCGAGCTGCGCGGGTTTCACGTCCCCGCCGGTCTTGAGGAAACCACCGTCGGTGAGCCCGCCGAGCGCGGCCGCCAGCTCCACCGGGGTGGACTGCGGCTGCGCGTTGTCCTTGTTCAGCAACGCCACGGACCCGATCAGCGCGCCCGCGAGGGTGCCGGGGTCGCCCGCGGTCGGGAACTGGACACCGGCGGGCTGAAGACGCGAAACGACGTCACGCAGCTGATCGGAGCGCATCGGGTCGGAGAACGCCTCGGTCAGCTGGATCTCGCCGGTGACGGCGGCGCCCGACTGCCCGACGAGCTGCTTGAGCGCGTCGCGGTCCGCGGGTTTCGCGTCCTCGGTGGTCACCAGCACCACGGAACGCTTGTCCAGCTGCCCCGCGACGACCTTCGGCCCCATCGCGCCGGCGAACGCGTCCGCGTCGCCGAGCCTGGCGTTGAGCGAATTCCGCTGCGCCTCCAGATCCGCGACCTGGGAACCCAGATCCTCCTTCTGGCTGGCGAGCCCCGAGAGCAGGGAACCGTTCAGCGCCGTCGAGCCGAGCACCACCCCGATGGCGAGCGCCAAAAAGCAGGCGGCGATGGAAACGATGTGGTACCGCAGAGAAATCACGTGAAGAGTCCCTTGCCCCAGGCGATGAACGAGTTCCAGGTGTCGCGGATCCAGTCGAGGTACACCGAACCCACATCGGACACCAGCAGCGCGGCCGCGACGGCCACCAAGGTCGCGACGACCAGCAGGACGATGGCGCCGATGGACACCCGGCTGCGGTGCAGGGTCGCGACCGCCTTGCCGTCGACCAGTTTCGTGCCGAGCTTGAGCCTGGTGAGGAACGTCGACGGATTCGATCCGGACCGGCCGTGGTCGAGGAATTCCCGCAGTGTCGCCTGGAATCCGACCGTGACCACCAGACTCGCCTCGTGCGCGTCGGCCAGCAGCAGCGCCAGATCCTCGGCGTTGCCCGTCGCGGGGAAGGTGACCGCGCCGATCCCGAGGTCCTGGATGCGCTCGACCCCCGGCGCGTGCCCGTCCGGCTGCGCCGGGACCACGACCTCGCCACCGCTGCGCAGGGTTTCGGCGCCGATCCCGTGCGGGTCGCCGACGATGACGTCCGGCTGATACCCCTGCGCGCGCAGGGTGTCGGCCCCGGCGTCGACCCCGATCAGCACCGGCCGGTGCTCGGAGATGTACTTCTTCAGCTTCTTGAGGTCTTCGGCGTGCCCGTTGCCGCCCGCGACCACGAGGGCGTGGCGGTCCTTGAGCGGAACCCGGATCTCCGGGACACCGACGCCGTCGAGGATGAGGCTGCGTTCCCGGCGGAGGAATTCGATCGTGTTGGCGGAGAACGCCTCCAGCTGGGTGGACATCCCGGCCTTGGCTTCGATCATCTGGTCCGCGACGCTTTCCCGCGTCTGCTGGACACCCGAGCCGAGCTGCCGCTCTCCGATGTAGACGACGCCCTCGTGCAGGCGGAGTTTCGTGCCGTCCTTCACCTTGCGCAGCAGTTCGCCGCCGACCGAATCGACCAGCGGGATCCCGGCCTCGAGCAGGATCTCCGGGCCCAGGTTGGGGAACCGGCCCGAGATCGACGGCGAGGCGTTCACCACCGCCGCGACTTCGGCCTCCACCAAGGCATCGGCCGTCGACCGGTCGAGGTCGAGCTGGTCGAGGACGACGATGTCGCCAGGGCTCAGCCGGCGGAGCAGCTCACGCGTACGCCTGTCGACCCTGGCGACGCCGGTGATCCCGGGGAGGGTCTCTTGGTTACGCGAGAGCAAGCCGGTGAGCTTCATGCGACCGATAGTGACAAATCCGCGCGGCCTTCAGTGTCCGCCACGCCGATGGAAACACGCCGATTAACCCACACCGGTCCGGTCACGGCCGCGCGGGAGGCGCGTCGCGAAAGCCACTTTCGCGACGTTGAAGGTTGCGAAAGTGGCTTTCGCAACCTCACCCCGGGAGGTCGTGCCAGACCGCGGGCAGAAGCTACTTCGCCTTCTTCCGCTTCCCCCCGCGACGGGCTTTGGGCTTGTCCGGCGCGCTCTTGTCGGCCTCGGCCACGGCGAGCAATTCCTCCGCGTGCGCCCGGCCGGTCTCGGTGCTTTCCATTCCGGCGAGCATGCGCGCGAGCTCGACGACGCGCTCCGACTGTTCGAGCACGCGCACGCCACTGCGGGTCACCCCGCCGCTGGTGCCCTTGTCCACCACCAGATGCTGATCGGCGAACGCGGCCACCTGCGGCAGGTGCGTGACCACCAGGACCTGGTGACTGCGCGCCAGCCGCGCCAGCCGCCTGCCGATCTCGACCGCCGCGCGGCCGCCGACCCCGGCGTCGACCTCGTCGAACACCAGTGTCTGCACGGTGTCCGCGTGGGCGAGGACGACCTCGATCGCCAGCATCACACGGGAAAGCTCACCGCCGGAAGCGGCCTTGTGCACCGGGAGCGGCGGGGCGCCGTTGTGCGCCCGCAGCAGCAATTCGACGTCGTCGACGCCGTCGGGCCCGGCGTGCACGAGCCTGCCGCCGACCTTCACCGCGTGCGCGTCGCTCTCGTCGACGGTGCGCCGCTCGACGGTGATCTCGATCTCGGCCTGCCCCATGGCGAGCCCGGACATCTCGGCGGTGATCGCCTCGGCGAGTTCGGCGGCGGCCTCGACACGCGCCTCCGACAGCGTGAGCGCGTGTTCCGCCAGCGTGACGGCGAGTTCGTCGCGGCGCTTGGCCAATTCGGCGAGCGCCTCTTCGGAGGTGTCCATCGTGGACATCCGGCGACGGGCGTCGTCGGCCCAGGCGAGTACGCCGTCCACGTCCGCCGCGTATTTGCGGGTGAGCCGCTTCAGATCGGCCTGGCGCGCGAGCACCTTCTCCAGCAACGCGGGATCGGCGTCGAGCGTTTCGAGGTAGCTGCCCAGCTCGGTGCCCACTTCGGACAACAGCACCGAGGCCTCGTCCAGCCGGGGACCGAGTTCACGCAGGACGGCGTCTTCGGAACCGGTCAGGTGGCGGGTCGCCTCGCCGATCAGCCCCAGGGCGCCGGGCATGTCCGGATCGCCGTCCGCCGAACCGGCGACGGCGGCGTGCGCGGCGGTGGCCGCACCGCGCAGCTCGTCGACCGCGGCGAGCCGCTTGATCTGCTCGGTGAGTTCGGTGTCCTCGCCGGGTTCCGGCGCGACGGCGTCGATCTCGGCGAGCCCGTGGCGCAGCAGGTCGGCCTGCTGGGCCATCTCGCGGGAGCGGGTGGAGCGCTCGGTCAGTTCGGCGACGACGGCGAGCCATTCGTCCCGCACCGCGCGGTACTGCTCGAGCGGCTCGGTGACGGCCTCACCGGCGAACCGGTCGATCACCGCGCGCTGCTCGGCGGGCCGCAGCAGCCGCAGCTGATCGTTCTGCCCGTGGACCGCGATCAGCTGCTCGGACAGATCGGCCAGCACACCGACCGGCACCGAACGGCCGCCGAGGTGGGCACGGGACCGGCCGTCGACCGAGACCGCGCGCAGCGCGATGACGCTGCCGTCCTCGTCGACCTCCGCCCCGGCGTCGGTGACGATCCGGGTGGCGCCCTCGGCACCGCCCAGCTCGAAGCGGCCTTCCACGAAGGCCTTCAGCATTCCCGTCCGCACCTTGGACACTTCGGCTCGGCCGCCGGAGAGCAGGTGCAACCCGCTGACGACCATGGTCTTGCCCGCACCCGTCTCACCGGTGACGACGGTGAAGCCCGCGTGCAGTTCCAGCAGGGCGTCCTCGATGACTCCGAGGCCCTGGATGCGCATCTCGGCCAGCACGACGCCCACCGTAGCGGCCCACCCCGACCATTCCCGCACCCGGCACGTCATGAAAGGGGCCTTGACGACGAAAGTTGTCTTCAAGGGCCCTTTCACGACATCCGTCAGCGGGCGTGTCGCTCCCGCCAGCCCTTGATCGGCAGCGAGAACTTGTGCACCAGCCGGTCGGTGAACGGGCCTTCCCACAACCGGACCAGGCGCACCGGCACCCGGCCGCAGGTGACCCGCACGGCCGCGCCGGCGGGAAGATCGAAGGTCCGCGATCCGTCGCAGGTCAGGACCGCGGGCGAACCGTCCGGGTCGATGGCGACGGTGATCTCCGAGTCCCGCGAGACGACCAGCGGCCGGGAGAACATCGCGTGCGCGTTGCTCGGGACCACCAGCAGGGCCTGGACGTCCGGCCAGATGATCGGCCCGCCCGCGGAGAACGCGTACGCCGTCGAGCCGGTCGGGGTCGCGCACAGGACACCATCGCAACCGAAGGACGACACGGGCCGCCCGTCGACCTCGATGAGCGCGTCCAGCACCCGCTCCCGCGAGCTCTTCTCGACACTGGCCTCGTTGAGCGCCCACGTGTTGACGGTCTCTTCACCGTCGACGGTGACGACGACGTCGACCGTCATCCGCTCTTCGACCTGGTAGTCACCGTCGACGGCCCGCTGGACGGTGTCGGCGAGCTTGTCCGAATCGGCCTCGGCCAGGAAGCCGACCCGGCCGAGGTTCACACCGAGGACCGGGACACCGTTCGGCCTCGCCAGTTCCGCGGCGCGCAACAGCGTGCCGTCGCCGCCGAGCACGAACACCAGCTCGGTGCCTGCGGCCGGGTCCTGCTCCGGCGCCATGACCGTGCAGGGGGCGCCGATCCCGCCGTCGGCTTCCAGCATCTCCCGGACGTCCTCGTCGAGCACCCGGAGCCGCACACCCGCCTTGGCGAAACGGGCCGAAACCTCGCGTGCCGCGTCCCGGGTCGCGTCCCGGTCCGGGTGCACGACGAGCAGCACCTCGCGATCGCTCATTGGGGTCCCTCCAGGACTGCGGTCCGGACGAGCCGCTCGGCGTCGGTGCCGGCGGTCTCCCCCGCACCGCGGGTAAGCCAGACGAAGTATTCGACGTTCCCCGACGGCCCGGGAAGCGGGCTCGCCACGACGCCGCGCAGGTTCAGGTCCAGCTTTTCGGCCTCGGCGAGCACGCCGAGCACCGATTCGGCCCGCAGCTCCGGGTCACGGACGACGCCGCCGCTGCCGAGCCGGTCCTTGCCCACCTCGAACTGCGGTTTCACCATCGGCACCAGATCCGCGCCGTCCCGCGCGCAGGCGGCCAGCGCGGGCAGCACGAGTTTGAGCGAAATGAACGAGAGGTCCCCGACCACGAGGTCGACCTGCCCGCCGAGGTCTTCCGGGGTCAGGTTCCGGACGTTCGTCTTGTCCAGGACGACCACGCGGTCGTCGGTGCGCAGCCGCCAGTCCAGCAGGCCGCGGCCGACGTCGGCCGCGATCACCGTGGCGGCGCCGTTGCGCAGCAGGACGTCGGTGAAGCCACCGGTCGAGGCGCCCGCGTCGAGGCAGCGCTTTCCCTCGGCGGAAAGACCTTGCGGGGTGAAGGCTTCGAGCGCGCCGAGGAGTTTGTGCGCGCCGCGGGAGGCCCAGCCGGGGTCGTCGTTGTCGCGCACCACGATCGGCGCGCCGGACTCGACGCCGGTCGCGGGTTTGGTGGCCACCATCCCGCGCACGGTGACCTTGCCTTCGGCGATCAGCGCCGACGCCTGCTCCCGGGACCGGGCGAGACCCCGCCGGACGAGCTCCGCGTCCAGGCGGGCGCGTTTGGGCACGCGGTCAGACCTTGTCGATGGTGGACAGCGCGACGGTCAGCTCGGTGTGCACGGCCTCGAACCGGTCGACGTGCTCCGAAAGCGGAAGCGCCGCGAGGTCGTCGAGACCCGCCACGGCTTCGTCGATCCCGGCTCGGGGATCCGTGTCCTGCTGCGCGAACTGATCGGCCTGGACCGCCGGAGGCCCGGGCACCGGCGGAGGGCCCGGCACCGGCGGTCGCGGCACGGGGTGGAAGTGGTCTTGCACCCCACCAAGTTAGCAGCGCTGGTCAGCCGAGGCGCAGCTCGGCGAGCGCGGCGCGGGCGGTGTCGCCCACACCGCGGACCTCGGTGATCCCGGACTCCCAGGCCGCCGCGCACAACGCGCGCAGCAGGTCGAGAGGGCCGCCCTCACCGTCGGCTTCGAGCACGTCACCCTGTGCGGTGACACGCCAGCCGTCCTTGGGCCCGATCTCGAGCAGCTCCGCCCGGCTGCTCAGCCCGGACAGGTCCGCCGCGAGGTAGCGCGGACGCTCCTCGGGCCTCGCCGCGATCAGGGACGCCGCGTCGGCGACACCGGTCAGGACGCAGAGCGCGTCGATCCCGGCCGCGACCGCGCCCTCGATGTCCGTGTCCAGCCTGTCGCCCACGACGAGGGCACGCTCCGCACCCGCGTCGCGCGCCGCCGTCGTGAACAGCCCCGGCGCCGGTTTGCCCGCCACCAGTGGTTCGGCGCCGGTCGCGTGGCGCAACGCGGCCACCATCGACCCGTTGCCCGGCAGCAGGCCGCGTTCGCTGGGCAGGGTCGCGTCGACGTTGGTCGCCACCCAGAGCGCGCCCGCGCGGATGGCGAGGCACGCCTCCGCGAGCGCGGCCCAGGTGTTCTCCGGCGAGTGTCCTTGGACCACGGCCGCCACGTCCGGACCGGCTTCCCGGACCGTCTTGAGGCCGGCCGACTCGATCTGGGTGGCCAGCGAATCCGTGCCCACGACGAGGACCACCGCGCCCTGAGGCAGCCGCTCACCCAGCAGGGCGGCGGCGGCCTGAGAGCTCGTGTGGACCTCTTCGGGAGTGGCGGGCAGTCCGAGTGCCTCCAGGTGTGCGGAGACCTCCGCGGGCGCCTTGGAGGCGTTGTTGGTCACCCAACGGACGGCCGTGCCGTGGTCCCGAAGCGCCCGAAGCGCTTCCGGTGCGCCCGGGACCACCTTGCTGCCGTGATAGACCGTGCCGTCGAGGTCGAACAGGACCGCGTCGTACCCGGCCGACAGGGCGTCAGCCATTCGTGAGCTCCGCGGCGCGCTCGGCGGCGTCGGTCTCGTCCTCCTCGTCGGCCTCTGCCGCGTTCAGGAACCAGCGGATCGCCTCGTCCTTGCGGTCGGCCGCGGCGAGGTTGTCGGCGTAGGCGTAGAACAGCCGGGCGCTCCACGGGTCGCGCTTCTCCGCCTTGAGGTCGTCACCCTGCAGGGAGACGACGGCGGCGTCGAGCTGACCGAGGTCGCGCCGGGCACCGGCCGCGACGATCGCGAGCTCGATCTGGGTCGCTTTGGCCAGGCGCTCCTTGTCGACCTCCTTCGCGAGGTCGAGCGCCCGCTCCGGACGGCCGATGGCGCGCTCCGCGTCGGCGATGATCGCGATGTGGTCGTCGGTGCGGGTCATCCGGCGGACGGCCCGCAGCTCGGACAGCGCCTCGGACCAGTTGCCCGCGTGGTAGGCGACCAGGCCGAGCGCCTCACGGACGATCGGGACCCGCGACGCCTTGGCCTTCGCGTACTTGGCGTGCTCCATGGCGGCTTCGGGGTCTTCGTCGACGAGGCCGCCGGCCGCCACGAGGTGCTTGCCGACGGTTTCCGCGAGCGCCTTGGGCAGGGTGCGGAGCTCCCGGCGGACCTCCTCGTCGAGATCGGAGAACTCGATGCCTTCGGGCAGTTCCGGGGCCTCGAGCAGCTCACGCGCCAACGTCTCGTCGTCGACCGGCCGGTCCTCGGTGCGCGGCGAGGAACGGAAGTCCTTGCGGCCCTCGGAACGGTCACGCTGGGGACGGTCGTCGCGCTTGCGCTCGAACCCGCCACGGGAGTCGCCGCGCTTGTCGTCGTACCGCTTCTCCGGGCGGTCGGACGTGCGGCGGTTGTCACGGTCGCCGTAGGACTTGCGCTCGTAGCCACCACCGCTGGGACGACGGTCACCCGAGGACGAACCGCGCCGGTCGCCGTTGTACCCGCCGGAACGGGAACCGCCGCGATCGTCACGGTCGCGATAGGACTTGTCTCCACCGCGGTTGTCACGGTCCCCGTAGGACTTGCCCTGGGGACGGCCTTCGTAGCGGTTGCCGGACGGGCGGTCGTCGGACCGGCCGCGGCTGTCCGAGCCGAAGCCGGAACGGGCCGGGCGGCCCTCGGAGCGCTTCTCGTAGCGGCCCTCGGAACGGTTGTCCGAGCGGCTGTCCGACCGATTGTCGGAGCGGTTGTCGTAGCGGCGCTCGGGACGGCTGTCGGACGAGCGGTAGCCGCCCCGGTTCTCGGACCGGTAGCCACCACGGTTGTCGTTGCCCCGATTGTCACTGCCGCGGTTGTCGCCGCCGCGGTAACCGCCGCGGTCGCCGCCCCGGCTGTCGCGGTTGTCGGACCGGTAACCGCCGCGGTTGTCGCCACCCCGGCTGTCCGAGCGGTAACCGCCGCGGCTGTCTCCGCCACGGTTGTCCCGGCTGTCGCCGCCGCGGTAACCACCACGATCGCCGCCCCGGCTGTCGCGGCTGTCCGAGCGGTAGCCGCCGCGGTCGCCGCCCTTGTACTCGCGGTTGTCGCGCCGGTCGTCGGAGCGGAAGCCGCCACGACGATCGTTGTCGCGGCCGCCGGACCGGTCGTCGTTGTTGTAGCGGGGGCGGTTCTCGTCGCGCCCCTGGCCTGCGAACCGGCCGCCACCGGGGCGCTGGTCACGAGGACCGTCGCCACTGCGCGAGGGCTTGCCGGAGTAGCTGCCGGAACCGCGGGCACCGCGGTCGTCACGACGAGGGCGGCCCTGGTAGCCACCGTCGCGGCCGCCCCGGTCCTGCCTGCCGCCGGCGGAACCGCGCCGGTCACCTCGCTGCGCGTCAGACCGGCCTCCGCGGGGACTGTCGTCCCGGCGACCCGACCGGCCGGACGCGCCATCATCTGAGTCACGTCGACCGAACTCGGACACCTGGCCTCCTGCCACTATTGAAAAGTTTCGACACTGGGCCCACCCGTCAGGTGGGCCAACGGACCATTCTAGTCGGTCCATGGACATGAAAAGAGACAGGGCCCTGACCGGGGAGAACCTGTTGGGGTTCTCGACCCTGGTCAGGACCCTGTCCTGAAGTTAGTCCGGCGGTGTCCTACTCTCCCACAACCCTTCGGTTGCAGTACCATCGGCGCTGTCAGGCTTAGCTTCCGGGTTCGGAATGGGACCGGGCGTTTCCCTGACGCTATAACCACCGAAACACTATGAAACACTCCCCCACAACCTCACAACGAGGGGGTTGTGTGGTGTTTCAGAGCTGTAGAGTGGATGCGTAACATCTTTGTGGGCAAGTCCTCGGCCTATTAGTACCAGTCAACTCGACAACACATTA
>NZ_JBHXIB010000017.1:0-146236 GCF_042723975.1 Amycolatopsis sp. NPDC058340
TCCCTCGGCTGAGCCGAGGGAAGGGGGCCTTCACGCGCAAAGCGCCACTTACACGAAGGCGCTCTGGCCGGTGATCGCCTTCCCGACGATCAGCGTGTTCATCTCCCGCGTGCCTTCGAACGAGTAGATCGCCTCGGCGTCGGTGAAGAACCGCATGATGTCGTTGTCCAGCACGATCCCGTTGCCACCGAAGATCTCGCGGCCCCAGGCGACGACCTCCCGCATCCGCGAGGTCACGAACGCCTTCGCCAGCGACGAGTGCTCGTCCTTGAAGATCCCGGCGTCCTGCAACCTCGCCAGCTGCACCAGCATGCCCCACGACGCGGTGATGTTGCCGAGGCTCTTCACCAGCAGGTCCTGCACCAGCTGGAACCGCGCGATCGGACGGCCGAACTGCTTGCGCTCCTTGGCGTAGTCCAGCGCGAGTTCGTAGGCGCCGATCATCACGCCCAGCGCCTGCCACGCCACACCGCCGCGGGTCGCGCGCAGGATCTCGGCGACGTCGCGGAACGAATCGATGCCCTGCAACCGGTTGGCTTCCGGCACCCGCACGTCGGTCAGCGTGATCTCCGCGTTCTCCACGATCCGGAACGCGAATTTGTTCTCGATCTTGACCGGTACGAATCCCGGCGAGTCCTTCTCGACCACGAAACCCTTGACGTGGTTGTCCGCCTCGTCACGGGCCCACACGATGACGAGGTCCGCGAAGGTCGCGTTGCCGATCCACTTCTTGGCACCGTTGAGGATCCAGGTGTCGCCCTCGCGCCGCGCCGTGGTGCGCATGCCGCCCGCGACGTCGGAACCGCCGAGCGGTTCGGTCATCGCGAAGGCGCCGATCTTGTCCATCGCCGCCATCGACGGGAGCCAGCGGTCGCGCTGTTCCTGGCTGCCGCCGGAGTAGATGCTGTACATCGCGAGTCCGTTGTGGACACCGAAGAACGTGGCCACGGAAGGATCCGTGCGGGTCATCTCCATCGCCATCATGCCGCTGAGCAGGTGGCTGGTGGCCGGAAGGTGCTCGCCGTAACCCTCGTAGGGCAGCCCGGCGACACCGAGTTCGCGGAACTTGCCGACGAGCTCGTGCGGGAATTCGCCCTTGGCCCAGTATTCGTTCACCAGCGGTTTGACCTCGGAGCGCATGAAGTCACGCGTTTTGAGCAGCAGCTTGCGCTCTTCCTCCGGCAGCAGGTCCTCGTAGGCGTAGAAGTCGGCGGTCATTTCAGTTCTCCTCCCTGGCGGCACTGTCCAAAGCGGACAGGACCGCGAGTTGCTTGCGGTCGCGCGCCTCGGCGAGTTCCGAGTACGTGGAGGAGCCGTAAGCGGATTCCACGGCTTCGATGAGCCGTTCCTGTTCTTCGGGGTCTTGCGAGGGCTGCCCGAGGCCCGCCCACATCTGCTTCATCGACTTGCCGATGTGCTCGGCCATATGCCGGTAGCCGCCGGGGCCGCCACCCAGATGCGAGCCGAGGAACGGCCCGACTGTCGACCAGCGGATACCGAGCGAGTTCGTCATCACCGCGTCCAGTTCGGACGGTGACACGACACCCTGTTCCACCAGGTAGATCGCCTCGCGGCTCAGCGCGTTCTGCAGCCGGTTGCCGACGAACCCGGGGATCTCCTTGCGTTCCACCACCGGGGTGCGGCCGACGAACCGGTAGAACTCCACGGCCCGCTCGACGGACTCGGCCCCGGTGCGCTCACCGGGCACGACCTCGACCAGCGGGATCAGGTGCGGCGGGTTGAACGGGTGTCCGATGAGGACTCGCGACGCGTCGTCCAGCTCCGCCGTGAACGCGGTCGAGGGGATCGCGGAAGACGAACTGAGCAACAAAGCGTGAGCCGGTGCTTCGCGGACCAGCGTCGCGAACAGGTCCTTTTTGAACTCGACGTTCTCGGGTCCGTTCTCCTGTACGACATCTGCGTTCCGGACGGCTTCGGCCACATCGGTGGCGAGGTGGACGCGAGGCGCGAGTTCCGCGACGGTCCGGCCGAGATGCGGGGCGAACGCCTCCAGTGCGTCCGCGACGGCCTCGGCGAGGTCCGGTCGCGGATCCGAGACCTGGACCTCCATGTCGTGCGCGGCGAACAACGCCGTCCACGACAGGCCGATGGTGCCCGCGCCGATCACCGCGGCGGTGCGGAAGATCATGACCTTGCTCCCTTCAAGTAGTCGAAGACCGGCTTGACCGGGGCGAGCGTCAGGTCGGTGAGGATGTGGCTCGCGGAAACGACCTCCAGCACCGGAAGGTCGGCGAGCGGGGCCAGCACGTGCTGGAACAGTTGCAGCCGCGCAGGCCCTGTCCACGCCTGCTTGACCACCACGTCGGTGATCTCGGTGCGGACCAGTTCGAACACCCGGGGCGAACCGTCGTAGTCCGGGATGGTCTTGAGCATGAACGTCGGCACGGTGATCTGCGCTTCGGCCTCGCGCACGTCCAGCCGGTGGTGCTTGTAACCCATGGTCGCGGTGGCGACGCGCTGGCTGCCGTAGTCGAGTGTGCCGACGAGCGCGCCGTTCTCGGCGAACAGCTTTGGCGAGCCGATGGTCTTCGGGTAGGCGCTGATCTCGCGTCCGGAGGCGGTGGCCGGGAAGTTGTCGAGGTACATCGCATGCAGGTACTCACCGCGCTCGCCCTCGAAGCTCACCGGGATCGCTTGCCCGGACTCGGTGTAGGGCCCGTAACCACTGACGTCGCCCATCTTCATCACCTCGAACCGCACGAGCGGCTCGTCGATTTCCAGGGGCTCCGGCACGACGGCGCGCAGGGCGTCGGCGTCGGTGCGGTAGACGATGTTCAGGTACTCCCGGTCGGTGAACCGCGGCACGACCGGCGCGTACGCGGGATTCGTGAGCGGGGTGGTCACGTGCCGGAGAACGTCTTGCTGCTTCATCTCACTCTCCAGCCCACTGTGGAGTGCGGCGTTCGGCGAAGGCCTGCATGCCCTCGCGGACGTCGGCCGACTTCATCAGCGCCGTCAGCTCCGAGCGCTGGGTGGCAAACGCTTGCGGGTCGGGAACGCCGTCCGCCGCGCGGACGATCTTCTTGACCAGTGCCAGCGCCAGGGGAGCGTTGGCGGCGATCCGCTCGGCCAGTTGCAGGGCGACCGCGGTGGCCTCGCCGGTGGGGACGACCCGGTTCACCAGGCCCAGCTCTCCCGCGCGTTCGGCGCCGAGAGGCTCGCCGGTGAGCAGGAACTCCATCGCCAGGTGATGCGGGATCCGCTTCGGCAGCCGGATCACGCCGCCACCGGCGGCGATCAGCCCGCGTTTCACCTCGGGCAGCCCGAACTTCGCGTCTTCGGCGGCGACGATCAGGTCGCAGCCCAGTGCCAGCTCGAACCCGCCACCCATGGCCCAGCCTTCGACGGCCGCGATCAGCGGCTTCGACAGTTCGGCCTCGGTCAGCCCGCCGAACCCGCGGCCGGGGATCTCGGGCGACTCGCCCTGCAAGGCCGCTTTGAGGTCCATACCGGCGCTGAACGAACCGTCCGCGCCGGTCAGGACTCCGGCCCGCAGCGTGGGATCGGACTCCAGCAGGTCCAGTGCTTCGGCCAGGCCTGCCGCGACGGCGGCGTTCACCGCGTTGCGGGCCCGCGGCCGGTCGATCGTAATCAGCAGCGTGCCGCCGACCCGTTCCGTGCGTACTTCGTCGGTGCTCATGGGTTCTTCCTCAGCGTGTGGTGGCGAGTTCACGCAAGACTTCTTCGGTGTCCTGGCCCGGCAGGGGAGCCAGGCGCCGGACGGAACCGGGGGTCCGGGAGAACTTCACCGGGATGCCGATGGTGCGGATCGAGCCCTCGCTCGGGTGCTCGACGACGTCGAGCAGGTGACCGTCGCGGACGTATTCGTCGTCCTGCGCGCGGTCGAGTTCGAGAACGGGGGCCATCGGGATGCTGTGCTTCGCGCAGACCTCGGTCCACTCCTCGGTGGTCAGCGCCGGGGCGCATTCGGCGATCATCGCGGCCAGCGCCTCGTGGTCGGCGCCGTCGATCGCGTCGCCGTTGACCCGCGGGTCTTCGGCCAGTTCCGGCCGCCCGGCGGCGTGGAAGAAGTCGCGGAAGTTCTGCGGGTTGTAAGGGATCACACAGGCCATGCCGTCCTTGGTGTGCACCGCCTGGTGGCCGGGGTTCATCGACGGGCCGAAACCGGTCGGGCCCTCCGCGGGCTCGAACACGTGCCCGGCGAGATGCTCGACGAGGTTGAACGCGATCAGCGTGTCGGTCATCGGGATTTCGACCCGCTGGCCCTCGCCGGTCCGGTCGCGGTGCACCAGCGCGGCGAGCACGGTGTAGGCGATGGTCAGGGAGGAGACCTTGTCGCCGATGATCGTCGGCAGGTAGACCGGCTTGCCGAGCGCGCGGTTCGCGACGTCGACCAGACCGGACGACGCCTGCACCGTCTCGTCGTAGGCGGCGTGCCCCGCGCGGTCGGAGTCGCCGCGGAAACCCTGCGCGTGGGCGTAGACCAGGCCCGGGTTGCGCGCGGCGAGATCGGCGTAGTCCATGCCGAGCCTGCTCAGCGCGCCGGGACGCATGTTGGTGATCAGCACGTCGGCGGTGTCGATCAGCTTGAGCGCCTGCTCGCGCTCTTCCTCGTCCTTGAGGTTGAGGGCGACGCTGCGCTTGTTGCGGTTCACGTTCAGGTTCAGCGCGGTCATGCCCGGCGTCGTGCGGAACTTGCCGACCCGCACGGTGTCGGCGGGGGACTCGATCTTGATCACGTCGGCGCCCAGGTCGCCGAGGATCTGCGCGGCGTACGGGCCCATGACGACCGTCGAAAGGTCGATCACGCGAACGCCGTCCAGTGGTCCGGTGGCGGTGTGAGTCATTTTGCTTCCCTTCGCCGTTGTTCGCTCTACAACCGAAGCTAGGCGCGAATTGCGGTGAAGGGAATGATCAAGAAAAGCGGAATGGTATGACCGCGGTGGTCATACCATTCTTCAGGTGGAAAGCGGTTCGGCGAAGATCTCGCGTACCCCGGCCACCAGTTCGGCGAGGTCGCCCTCCTCGGCGCGGTCGCGCCGCCAGACCAGTGCGGTCTCCAGCCGGGGCTGGAAATCGGCGAACGGCAGGATGGTCGCGCCGTCGACGAGGAACAGATGCATCGGGCTGGCCGGATCGAGCATCGTGATCGAGAACGAGGACCCGTTCGCCACCAGTTCGGAAATGCCCGAATACTCGGTTCCGCCGACTTTGAGCCTTTTCCTGATGCCCGAGTTCGACAATTTACGGTCCATATCGTCCGAATAGGCCGGAATGCTCTCCGATGCCGACGGGATATAGGACAGATCACTCAATTCGGCGATGGTGACGGTGTCCCGTCCGGCGAACCGGTCCGCCGGGACGACCGCGCCGAGCCGCTCCACCTGCACCGGGACGATCTCCAGCGCGGGATCGGTCACCGGCATTCGGACCAGCGACAACGCCAGCTTGCCCTCGTGCACCGCGGCCACCAGATCGGGTGTCGTACCCGGCCAGCGCTTGAGCTCGAAGCGGTCGTGACAGCGTTCTTCGAGCCGTTTGACCCGTTCGCGCAGGGCCGGGTGCACGCCGGCGGGGATGCCGACGAACACGGTGCTCCGCCGGGGTTTCACCGCTTCCCGCAGCCGCCAGGGGATCGCGTTGACCTGTTCGAGGACGTCCCTCGCGATGGGGAGCAGCGCGGAACCGGCCGCGGTGAGCGTGACGTGGTGTGTGCTGCGGTCGAACAGCTTGTGGCCCAGTTCGTGTTCGAGGTCCTTGATGCGCTGGCTGAGCGGCGAGGCGGCCATGTGCAGTTTGCGGGCCGCCTGGGAGAAATTCAGTTCCTCGGCGACGGCCACGAAATACCGCAGGTGCAACATCTCCACGTGATCACCCTAACCGGAACGCCACGGTGAACGCGGCTCCGCCTTCGGGTGCCGGCCCCGCCGTCAGCGTGCCGCCCATGCGGGTGACCAGGCCGTGCGCCAGCGCGAGCCCGATACCCGAACCGACCGGGCGGCGGTCGCGGTAGCGCCGGTTCAGCACCCCGCGCTCGAACGCGACCGGGTAGTCCTCCGGCGCGAGGCCGGGCCCGCCGTCCCGCACCGCCAGCCGGGCTTGGCCGCCGTCCGCGACCAGCGAGAACACGATCGGCGCACCCGCCGGGGTCACGCGCAGCGCGTTCTCGGCCAGTCCGTCGACGACCTGGCGGAGCCGCCGCGGATCGGCGATCACCGGCACCTCGCCGGGCGGCCGCTCGACCACGAGCGTGACGTCCTGCCGTGCGCACCGCAGCCGCCAGACGTCCGCGCATTCGTCGACCAGCGCGGCGAGATCGAGGCGCGCCGGGTCGAGGCGGAACTCGTCCGCGCCCAGCCGTGCCAGCTCCAGCAGGTCGCTGACCAGGCGTTCCAGCCGTCCGGCCTCGCGATGGATGGTCTGCCCGGCGCGGCGCGCGTCCTCGCCCTCGGCCACGCCGTCACCGATCGCCTCGGCGAATCCGGTGACGGCGGTCAGCGGCGTCCGCAGTTCGTGCGACACCGAAAGCAGGAACTCGCGCTGCCGCGCCTCGCTGTACTGCAGGGCGTCGGCCAGTTCGTTGACCGATTTCGCCACGTCCGCGACCTCGGACGGGCCTTCCACCGGAACGCGCAGGTCACGGCGCCCGGCGCGCATCCCGCCCGCCACCGACGCGACCCGGCGCAACGGCCGCGACAGCATCCGGCTCAGCACCAGCCCGGCGATCGCGGCGACCGCCAGCCCGGCGCCGAGCGCGAGCACGATGTTGTGCACCAGCGTCCGGCCGCGCGCCGCACCGATCTCCGTCGACTGCACCAGCGCGAACGCGGCCCCTCTCGCGCCCACGGTGCGGGCTTCGACCAGGTACTGCCTGCCTTCCACCGTCACCGTGCCCGAGCGGGCGAACCCGGTTTCGGTGGCGGCGATCGCCGCGTCGGTCCCGGCGCCGCCGAGTGTCCCGTTCGGACGGCGGACGACGACGTCGATCCCTTGTCCACGAACGACTTCCGCGACCTTGCCGACGCTGAGCCGGTTGCCGATCCCGGTTTCGTCGAGCTGGCTCGCGACCACGTCGGCCTGCGCCGAGAGCGACTGCCGGAGCACGTCGGTGCCGGCGGTGTGGACGAGCCGGGCCGCGACCAGCCCGGCGACCACCACCGCGACCGCGGCGATCGCGAGGCACACCACGGTGATCCGCAGCGTGAGCGAGGTCCGGTTCATCCGGCGTCCGCCGCGTACCCGGTCCCGCGGACCGTCCTGATCGGACTGTGCTCGCCCAGTTTCCCGCGCAGCTGGGCGATGTGGACGTCGACGGTCCGCGTTCCCGCCGACGCCGCGTAACCCCAGACGGAACTGAGCAGCTGCTCGCGGCTGAACACCTGGCCTGGCCTTCGCACCAGATGGGTCAGCAGCTCGAATTCGGTCGACGTCAGCGCGATCTCGGTGCCGCCCGCCCAGACACGCCGCTGGGTGACGTCGACCCGGACGTCGCCCGCGGTGTAGGTCTCGGCGGGCGACGGCGCTCCGGCGGCACGGCGCAGCACGGTCCGGACCCGCGCCGAAAGTTCACGCGGGCTGAACGGTTTCGTCAGATAGTCGTCCGCGCCGATCTCCAGGCCCAGCAAGCGGTCCAGTTCGTCGTCGCGCGCGGTCACGAACAGCACGGGCGTCCAGTCGCCGTCCGCGCGCAGGGTCCGGCAGATCTCGATACCGTCCATTCCGGACAGTCCGATGTCGAGCACGATCGCGACCGGGCGCAGCCGCCGGATCGTGGCCAGTGCCGCGCCGCCGTCCGCCTCCACGTGCACGCCGAATCCGTCCCGCCGCAGATACAGCGAGGCGAGCTCGGCGATCGCGGGGTCGTCCTCGACGACCAGCACCAGCCCGCGTCCCGGTTGTGTCGTCACCGGCAGATCCTGTCACGGGGCCGGGTCGCCTGCCATGTCCCGCTCGATCGAGTCGAGGGTGTGCTGGACGTCGCTCAGCTGCCCCGGCGCCGGGCTCGACGCGGGTTCGTCGTCGCCGCACGCGGCCGTGCCGAACAGCGCGAGCGCGGTCAAACCGGTGGCCAGGAGGCGTTTCACTTGCCCGCCTTGCAGTGCGCGGCGGCGAACGCGTCGAGCTTCTGCTTCGCCGCGGTGAGTTCGGGAAGCCGCCCGTTGCGTTTGTCGGCGCGCTTCTGGAGCCTGTCCGCGGTGTCGTTGTGGCCCTTCTTGCGCTGGCCTTCGGCCCTGGCCTTGAGATTCGCGACCGACCCGCGGACCTCGGGGCCGCCGTTGATGCGTTCGGTGAGCTTCGTGGTGCGCTGGGTGAGCTTGGGCAGCCATTCGGCGCACAGCGTCTGGGACTCTTCGGGGCTCAGGGTGATAGGTGCCTGGGCCGAGGCGGCGGGGGCGAGAGCGACGAGGCCGGCCGCGGTGAGGCAGACGGCGATGGTGTGTTTCAGCATGCGAAGAGCGTGGCGCGGCCGGATACGAGGAATGTGGGGGAAATGTTCGGGTTTTGTAAGCGATACTCGGACGATGGGGCTCAAGACCTTGACCGCCACCGTCGTGGCGACACTGCTGTTCACCGCCGCGCCCGCCGTCGCGTCATCCGGGCTCGTCCTGCGTGACGGCGTCAGCGCGCCGGTGTTCTCCTACGAGAAGGCCATCCGGGAGACCGCCTGGGTGGAGACCGGCCAGGACCTCGACCGCGACGGGCAGGCCGACCGCGTCGCCGCCGACATCATCCGCCCGGCGGAACCGGCCGCCCGCGGGCAGCGCGTTCCGGTGATCATGGACGTCAGCCCGTACTTCGAGAAGGTCGGGCGCGGCAACGAGCGCCAGCCGAAGACGTACCTCCCCGACGGCACGCCGTCGCAGTTCCCGCTCTTCTACGACAACTACTTCGTCCCACGCGGGTACGCGGTCGTGCTGGTCGACGTCGGGGGCACCAATCGCTCTTCCGGGTGTTTCGACGACGTCGCGTCCGGCAACGGCGTCGTGAACTGGCTCAACGGGCGAGCCCAGGCCTTCCGCACGCCGTTCGGGCCCGAGCGGGTCCGCGCGGACTGGGCGAACGGGTCGGTCGGCGCGATCGGGAAGTCGCAGGACGGCGCGACGGCGATCGGGATGGCGGCGTCCGGGATCGAGGGCCTGAAGACCATCGTGCCGATCGCGGGGGTCAGTTCGTACTACGAGGTCCACAACTCCCACGGCGCCTACTTCGGCTGGGCGGGCGGTCCCGGTTTCTACAACGAGCGCGCCGGGAAGCTGTGCCGCCCGTTCGAAGAGGACAACGCGCGGCGCGCGGGGACGGACGGGAACTTCAACGAGTACTGGCGCGGGCTCGACTACGTCGCGAAGACCGGCAAGGTGCGCGCCAGCGTTTTCGCGTCCATGGGCTTCCACGACCTCAACGTCAACCCGATCCAGTTCGGGCCCTGGTGGGAGGCGCTGAACGCCTACGGTGTGCCGCGCAAGGCGTGGCTGCACCAGGCGGCGCACGTCGACCCGTTCGACCTCGACCGGTCGCTGTTCGTGCGGACGCTGCACCGCTGGTTCGACCGCTGGCTGCTCGGCGTCCGCAACGGCGTCGAGACCGAACCCGCGATCCGGATCGAGCACTCGCCGGACCGTTGGACCGACGAGCGCCGCTGGCCGCCTGTCACGCGGTCGCGCGTCTTGTGGCCATCGGAGGCGGGCGGGCTGGGGCATCGCCCGTCACAGGGCACGGCTTCGGTGACCGACGATCCGGCGCGCGGGGCGTCACAGTGGGTGGAGAACCCGTCGCAGCCGGGCCCGGATCGGGTCGTCTTCGCCGGTGAACCCGTGCGGGCGGACACGCGCGTGGCCGGGACCGCCACCGTGACGGTGACCGCCCGTTCGGACAAGCCGGGCGCGCGGCTCGGCGCGGTGCTGGTCGACTACGGGCCCGCGACCGTGCGGAACACGAAATTCCCCGCGCTCGGCACGAAGAACCTGACGACCCGCTCCTGCTGGGGCGCGGGTACCGCCGCGGACACCGGCTGCTTCCTCGACACCGTCGCCGATCTGACCACAGTGGACAAACGGATCGTGGCGACCGGCTGGGCGGACCTCGGCCATCACCGGTCACTGTGGCGAGGTGAACCGCTCGTGCCAGGCAAGGCGTACACGATGACTTTCCGGCTGAGCAGCCTCGACCACGTCGTCCCGGCGGGGCACCGTCTTGCGCTCGTCCTGGGCGGGACCGACGGGGACATGTTCGACCCGGCGCTGCCCGCGCTCGGTTCCCGGGTGACGTTCGAACTGGGCGGGACTTCGCTTTCGGTACCGGTCGCCGGCCGCGTTTAGTCCTCTGAATGCGAGGAGAGAAGGAGCACGTATGGCGAAGATCCAGCGCATTTCCGTCCACGGCCACACGAGCGCGAGCCCCGACGCCGTCTACGCCCTCCTCGTGGACCGCGAGCATTGGCCGGACTGGTCGCCCATGGGCGCGTTCCGCCTGCTGGACAAGGGGGACGACAACGGTCTCGGCGCCGTCGGCGTCTTCAGCACCAACGGCGTCAACAGCTGCGAAGAGGTCATCGCGCTCGAACCCGGCAAACGCTTCGGCTACTCCCTGAAGAAGGGGCTCCCGGTGCGGGACTACCGCGCCTACGTCGACCTCACCTCCGAGCGGGGCGGCACCGCGATCCACTGGCATTCCACGTTCACCGCCAAGATCCCGGGCACCGGCTGGTTCTATCGCCGCTTCCTCGGCCACTTCATCGGGCGCATGGTCGAGAGCCTCGTGGCGCGCGCCTCGCGCGGCGCACCATAAAGTAGGCGTATGGCAGCCCCACGACGCACGCAGGAGGAACGCAGCGCCGCGATGCGCGTCAGGCTGCTCGACGCCACGATCGACTGTCTCGTGGAGTACGGCTACGCGGGCACCACGACCACCCGCGTCGCGGATCGCGCCGGGGTGACCCGCGGCGCGCAGGTGCACCACTTCCCGACCAAGACCGACCTCGTCACCTCCGCGATCCGGCATCTCGCGGCCAAGCGCACCGAGGTCGCGATGGCGGAGATCGACCGGCTCAAGGCCTCGGCCGACCCGGTCGGGGACGCGTTGCAGCTGCTGTGGGAGATGCACCAGGGGCCGGTCTTCTCGGCGACCGTCGAGCTGTGGGTGGCGTCGCGGACCGACGCGGAACTGCGCGCCCAGATGGCGGAGGTCGAGCCGATCGCGACGAGCAGCCTGGTCGAATTCGGCAAGGCGCTGCTGCCGGACCATTCGGATCATCCCGAATTCCTGCACGCGGTGTACACGGCGATGGACGTCGTCCGCGGCATCCTCATCGCCAGCTGGGCGACCCGCGACCAGGCCGAACTGGAGGCGCGCTGGGAGCGCGGCCGCCGTCATCTGATCCTGCTGTTCGAGGCGTTGATGCAGCCCGCCCCCTCCCGCTAGGCGTGTTACTCTCCCCGGGAGAGTGAGGAGGTCACGTGCTCGGAAACCCGTACGACCCCGACTGCCCGACCCGCGCGCTGCTCGACCGCATCGGCGATCAGTGGACCGTGCTGATCGTCGGCGTGCTCGGCGACGGCCCGCTCCGGTTCACCGAGATCGGCAAACGCGTGCGCGGCATCTCGCAGAAGGTCCTCACCCAGACGCTGCGCAGCCTCGTCCGCGACGGGATCCTGAAGCGCACGGCGTACCCGGAGATCCCTCCGCATGTGGAGTACGAGCTGACCGCGCTCGGCCGCAACCTCGCCGAACCGCTCGAAATGCTCGACAAATGGGCTCGCGTCCACATGGGCGAGGTGCTCGACGCGCGCAAGAACTACGACGGTCAGCTCACCGCCTGACCGAACAGCCGGTCGAGGTGATAGTCCACTGTGGACAGCGCCTCGTCCGGGGTGCGGTGCTTCATCACGATGTTGGTGCCCTGTGAATCGGCGAGTGCCCAGAGGATCGCGGACTCGTGCATCGGATCGGCCGACTTGTCGACATCACCGGCCTCCTGGCCCTGGCGGATCAGGATCGCGAACAGTTCGAACAACTGGGGGACGCCGTCGGTGAACGCGGCCGCGAACGACGGGTCGGAGATCGCGCGGATGAAGAACGCGACGCCCATCAGCCAGTCGCCGCGGCGGCGCTCGTCGAGCGGCAGGATCTCGACCATGATCGCGCGGATGATGGCCTTGGGCGTCGACGGTAGTTCGCCTGCCTCCAGCTGAGCCTTGATGCGCTCCTCGTACACCTGCGAGCGGCGTTCGACGGCGAACAGCAGCATCTCGTCCTTGGTCTTGAAGTAATGCTGCACCAAGCCCATCGACATCCCCGCTTCGGCGGCGACGTGCCGGAGGCTGACTCCTTCGAGGCCTCGTGTGGCCGTCAGCCGCGTCAGCGCCTCGGCGATCTCCGCGCGTCGCGCGCCGTGATCCACCTGTTTCGGCACCTTCACCATCCGTTCCGCCGTTTGCAATGCGATCGCATTGCCACTACGGTCGCACGTTATTACGATGCGATCGCATTGTAAACGATCGTCGGGGGTGAATTCGGTGGAAGCCGAACGGGGGAAGGTGCGGCTGAGGCCGCCGCGGAACGCGCTGGATCAGCGGGTCGTGGGGTGGTGGCGGCTGCAGGGAACGCTCTTCTGGGGCGCGCCGGTGCTGGTGCTGGTGGTGCTCGGGCTGCTGATCGCGCCCGCGCGGTCCTGGCTGCTGACGCCGGCGGTGGTGTTCGCGGTGGCGGGTCTGATCTGGGTGATCGCGATGCCGCTGTGGTGGTTCAAGGTGCATCGCTGGGAGGTCACGGACACGGCGGTGTACGCGCGCTCCGGGTTCTTCTGGCAGGAGTGGCGCGTCGCGCCGATGTCGCGGATCCAGACCGTGGACACCCTGCGCGGGCCGCTGCAGCAGGTGTTCAAGCTCGCGACCGTCACGGTGACCACGGCGTCGGCGCGGGGCGCGGTCAAGATCCGCGGGCTCGACCACGAACTGGCCGCGAACCTGGCGGAGCAGCTCACCGAAACGACGCAGGCGACGCCAGGGGACGCGACATGACCTCGGGTGAGTTCGAGGGCTGGAACACACTCGACAAGCGGACGCTCGCGGTCACCGCGGTGATGATGACCGGCGCGGCCGTCGGTGCCGCGATCCCGACCACGGCGGCGATCGTGGGCGGAGGCGCGAGATTCTGGGTCGCGCTCGCCTGGGTCGTGGCCGGCGGGCTGGTCCTCGTCGCCGGCGGCGTGCTGGCGGACCTCTTCTACTGGAAGGGGGTCCGCTACCGCGTCACGCCGGAACGCTTGGAGACGGCGTTCACCCTGGTCTTCCGTACACGGAAATCCCTGCAGCGCGAGCGGATCCGCAACGTCGACCTGACGGCGAACCCGCTGCACCGGCTGTTCGGCGTCGCGGTGGTGACCATCGGCACCGGCTCGCACGAGTCGGGCGGGCAGGGCCGGATCAAACTCAACCCCGTCTCGCGTGCCGAAGCCGAGCGGCTGCGCGCGGAACTGCTGCGCCGCGCGGAGATCACGGAGACCGACGAGGACGCCCCGCTCGCCGAACTCGACCGGAGCTGGATCCGCTACGCGCCGATGTCGTTCCTGACCCCGGCGCTGGGCCTCGCGGCGGGTGGTGGCCTCATGCAGGTCTCCGAATGGGCGGGCCTGCGGAAGGGCCTGATCGACTGGGTGATCGGCCTGTTCCGCGGTATCCCGCTGGTGGTGGCGATCCTGATCCTGCTGGCGATCGCGATGGTCGTCGGCCTGATCGGCGCGCTGGGCCTGTGGGTCGAGATGTGGTGGAACTACCGGCTCGACCGCGAACCCGGCGGCACGCTGCGGGTGCGCCGGGGCCTGTTCACCACGCGCTCGATCTCGATCGAGGAACGCCGGATGCGCGGGGTCGACCTCGTCGAGCCGCTCGGGAACCGGATCTCCGGCGCGGCGCGCGTCGACGCGATCGCCACCGGTATGCGCCAAAGCGACGACAAGGACAAGACCGACTACCACACGCTTCTGCCGGCCGCGCCGGTCGCGACGGCCAACCGGATCGCCGCGGCGGTGCTGCGCGAACCGGTCTCGCCGACCGAAGCGGTCCGGCTCACCGGGCATCCGCGAGCCGCGCGGGGACGGCTGCTGCGCTGGTGGATCGGCTCGGTGGTGGTCTTGCTGGCCATCTTCGCGCTCCTCGGCTTCCTGCTGACCGGCGTCCTGCTGGTGATCGGCGCCGCGCTCGGCGTGGTGCTGCTGCCCGCGTCGGTGCTGCTGGCGCTGGACGCCTATCGCAACCTCGGGCACGGGATCACCGGGCGGTACCTGGTCGGGCGGCACGGGACCGTGCGGCGGAGCACGTTCGCCCTGGACCGCGACGGCGTGATCGGCTGGACGGTGAAGCAGTCGATCTTCCAGCGGCGCAAGGGTTTGCTGACCGTCGTGGCGACCACGGCCGCCGGTGCCGGGGCGTATTCGGTGTACGACGCGGGGGAGGAGCAGGGGCTGCTGTTCGCGGAGGAGTCCGTGCCGGAGCTGCTGACGCCCTTCCTGGACCGGGCCTGACCCTCGTGAGTGGCAAGGACGGTTCTAACCGTCCTTGCCACTCACGAGGCCCATACTTCGGCCGTCACCGAAGCGTCCGCTGGCTACCGTCGTGCCATGACCGCATTCGCCGCACTGCACGTCCCCGGGTCCCCGCTGCTCCTGCCGAACGTCTGGGAATTCGGCACCGCCGCCTTCCTTGCCGCCCAAGGCTTCCCGGCGCTCGGCACGACCAGCCTCGGGGTCTCGGCCGCCGAGGGCGAACCGGACGGAGCACCTTCCTCGAAGGACGCCACCGTCCGGCTCGCGCGGCGGCTCGCCGGGCTGGACGCGCTGATCAGCGTCGACCTCGCCGACGGGTTCAGCGACGATCCGGGCGAGGTCGGCGCGCTGGCGGCGGAGCTCGCCGAAGCCGGTGTCGCGGGCATCAACCTCGAAGACGCCCTGGGGGATCCCGCGCGGCACGCGGCCAAGATCGCGGCCGCGAAGGACCGCACTCCCGGCCTCTTCGTCAACGCCCGCACGGACACGCATTGGCTGGGCGAGCCCGACATCGGCGCCGCGATCGACCGCTGTCTGTCCTATGTGGACGCCGGGGCCGACGGGGTGTTCGTGCCGGGGCTTTCCGCATCCGCGGACGTCGAACGGCTGGTGAAGGCCGTCCGGGTGCCGGTGAACCTGCTGTTCCTGCCCGGCAAGGTCACCGTCGACGGCCTGGCGGGCCTCGGCGTCGCCCGGGTCAGCCTCGGGTCGCTGCCGTACCGGATGGCGCTGGCCGCCACGCTGCGCACGGTGGAGGCCGTGCGCGACGGAGGGGAACTCCCGCTGACCCCGCCCTCCTACGCCGACGTCGCGGCCCTGCTCCCGGAATCTCATTAACCTCGGGAGCATGCCGACCTTCGGAGCCGAATTCGCCGTCCCGCCCGGATATCTGAACACGCCCAGCATCGGTATCCCGCCGTCGCACGTGGCCGACGCGGTGGCGGAGGCGGTCGAGCGATGGCGCCGTGGCGAGGCCCGTCCGGCCGACTTCGACGAGCCTGTCGCGCGGACGAGGGCGGGCTTCGGCGCGCTGATCGGCGTCCCGGCGGAGCGGGTCGCGATCGGGGCGTCCGTCTCGCAGCTGATCGCGAACGTGGCCGCCGGACTGCCCGACGGCGCCAGTGTGCTGGTCGCCGCCAACGACTTCACGAGCGTCACCTTCCCGTTCGCGGCCCAGGCGCACCGCGGGGTGAAGGTCACCGAGGTCCCGCTGGCCGAGCTGACCGAGCGCGTCGCAGGGCACGACCTCGTCGCGGTCAGCGTCGTCCAGTCGGCGGACGGCGCCCAGATCGACCTCGCCGCGCTCCGGGCCGCGGCCGAGGCGGCGGGCGCGGCGGTCCTGCTCGACGCCACCCAGGCCGCCGGGTGGCGGCCACTGGACCTCGGCTGGGCCGACTGGGTGGTCGCCGCGGGCTACAAATGGCTGCTCGCGCCGCGCGGGGCGGCGTGGCTGGCCGCGCATCCGCGGGTGCTGGAGCGGGCCGTGCCGGTCGCCGCGAACTGGTACGCGGGCGAGGACCGCTGGCAGACCGTCTACGGTCTCCCGCTGCGCCTCGCGGAGGGCGCCCGGTCGCTCGACCTGTCCCCGGCCTGGCTGGCGTTCGTCGGCGCCGCCGCCTCGCTCGACTACCTCGCGTCCTTGGACCTCGACGCCGTCCGAGCGCACTGCGTCGGCCTCGCCGACTCGCTCCTCGAAGCGGTCGGCTCACCCGGTCAGGGGAGTGCGATCGTCTCGCTCGACGCCGACGCCGGCCGGGTGGCGGAAGCGGGCATCGTGGCCGGTACCCGGGCCGGGAGGCAGCGATTCGGCTTCCATCTGTACAACACGGCTGACGACGTCGAACGGGTGATAAGCACGTTCAGGTGAACCGCCGGACGGGCGTGAACTACCGTATGTTCCCGTGGTTGGTGCGCAATTTACCCCGGGACCGACGGAAACGGCCCGGCTTCAGCCGGTGCGACCGGCAGGGCCGGGCGGGCCGCCGCCCGCGCCGAAGCCGCCGAGGGACACCAAGGCCCTGGCGCTCAAGGGCGGCGGGCTCGTCGTCATCGCGGTCGTCTCGGCCCTGCTCTGGTGGCTGATCCGGCACGAGCCGGAGCCGGCACCGGTCGCGGACCCGCCGTCGAAGAGCGGCCAGTTCCAGTACACGCTGGTCGAGGGCCCGCAGGTCACCACCGACTGCGCGAGCAAGTCCTACGGTGAGACCAAGAAGTTCTTCACCGATACGCCGTGCACGCGCCTGTCGCGGGCGCTGTACACGACCGAGACCGCCGGGAAGAAGGCGCTGGTGTCGGTCGTCCTGGTCACCATGCCCGGCGAGGTCACCGCGACCCAGCTCAAGGCGCTGACCGACAAGGACGGCACGGGCAACGTGTCCGACCTGGTGCGCGACGGGACCTTCAAGGACCAAGGCGCGCCGAAGATCTCCGGGCAGGACGCGGCCTACGACTCCCACGTCACCGGGCCCGAGGTGGCCATCGTGCTGGCCGGCTTCTACGACAAGCAGAAGGACAAGCCGGTACTGGAGAAGATCGCGACCGACGCCCTGCGGCTCTCGGGCGACCTGCGCCGCTGACCGCCGTGGGCTGAAAGCGTCCTTCACCGCATCTCACGCGGTGAAGGACGCTTTCGTCGCGTCACATGCGGGGAAAGCGTCCTTCAGCTCTACGCCGACTGGCCCGGCATCGCGATCGCCACCGGTTTCGCGCCGAACTCCGCCCGCCAAGCGGTACCCCGCCGCGCCGACCCGATCAGCGCGTTCAGCGCGGTCGTCCGCAGGGCCGCGTCATCGGTCCGGTCGACCACGCCGAGCCAGGCCGCGCTCGCGTCCGCCTCGGCCGTCGCCACCAATTCCATCGCCGAGTTCGCCTCGGTCACCGGCCGCGGCGGCACGTACGCCGCCTCCGGCCCGGTGGGGGTCTGGCCTGCCGCCGAAAGCATCCGTTCGCAGACGTCCCGCCGTTTGACGTGCTCGGCCGTACCCCGCGACACCGCGCCGCTGAACGCCGCGGGCAGGTACGCGCTGACCAGGCCGTACACCCAGATCGCCGCGTGTTCGGCGGCCAACGCCTGCTGGACCGACTCCGCCGACTCCCCGCCGAGCTGGACCCCGGCGGGCACCTCGACGGCTCCGGCGTCGTCGCCGCGGCCGAGCTTCTCCGAACTCTGCTGCAGCGCCGCGCACCCCGCCGCGATCGAGGCGACCATCCCGGCGCGGTAGCGGGGCAGCGAAGGCACGAGTCCCTCGGCCTGCTTGCGGGCCTGCGCGAGCCGCTCCTTGAGCCCGTCCAGCGACGACGGCGGCGTCTCCCCGGGACCGGACTGCTCCGGCTTCGGCCGGTTGAGCCGGTCGACCTCGGTCTTGAGCGCGGCCGCGTGCGCGGCCCGCGCGGTGGCGACCGCTTCGCCCTCGGCGCCCAGCGCCTTCGCACCGGCCGCGTCGGTCTCCGCCGCGCGCAGCAAAGGGCCGAGCGGGTCGGGGCTTTCGTCGAAGCCGGGGGAGCAGGCGGACGCCAGCGGCACGGCCAGCGCGGCCAGCGCCCCCATCCGCAGGAAAGTGCGACGGCTCGGCTCTGTCGATCTTCCGGTCACGCCGCCCCATCCTGCCAGTACCCCGCGCGGGGCCGCCGCTCGCGCGTCACGCGGGGGTGACCGGATAAGCTGGTCCACTACCGAACCCGGATCCACGCCGCCGGGTCGCCCACAGCCGAACAGGAGCGCTCCACCGTGCCCAACGACCTCGCCAGCAGGCTGGAGCCCATCGTGGCCGAAGCCGTCAAGGCCGCGGGTTTCGACCTCGATTCCTTCGAGGTCCAGCAGGCAGGCCGCCGTCAGCTGGTCAAGGTCGTCGTCGACGGGGACGACGGCGTCGGGCTGGACGAGGTGGCGGGCGTCAGCCGCGCGGTCTCCGCCGCGCTCGACGAGAACGAGCACGTGATCGCGAGCGCGTACACGCTCGAAGTCACCTCGCCGGGTCTTGACCGGCCGCTGACCGTGCAGCGGCACTGGCGGCGCGCGAAGTTCCGTCTCGTCAAGGTCACCCCGGCCGAAGGCGCGGCGTTCATCGGCCGGGTCGGGCACGCGGGGGAGAAATCCGCCCGCGTGCTCGTGGACGGCGAGATCCGGGACGTCTCTTACGCCTCGGTGGCCAAGGCGGTCATCGAGATCGAGTTCAAGCAACCACCTGCCGAGGACCTGAAACTGTTGGAAAACGATGCGTCGGCCCTGAACGCCGCCACCACGGAGCCGAAGGAGGAGCCGAAGTGAACGTCGACATCGCCGCGCTGCGCGCGATCGAACGGGACAAGGACATCCCCTTCGAGACGGTGATCGAAGCGATCGAAACCGCGCTGCTCACCGCGTACAAGCACACCGAGGGCCACCAGCCGCACGCCAGGATCGACATCGACCGCAAGAGCGGGCTGGTCCGCGTCCTCGCGCACACCCTCACCCCGGACGGCCAGACCGACGAGGAATGGGACGACACCCCCGAAGGCTTCGGGCGGATCGCCGCGACCACCGCGCGGCAGGTCATCCTGCAGCGGCTGCGCGACGCCGAGCACGAGAAGACCTTCGGCGAGTTCTCCGCCAAGGAGAACGAGCTCGTCGCCGGCGTGGTGCAGCGCGACGCCCGCGCCAACGCCCGCGGCATGGTCGTCATCCAGGTCGGCGACATCGAGGGCGTGCTGCCCGCGATCGAGCAGGTACCCGGCGAGACCTACGAGCACGGCGACCGGATCAAGGCCTACGTCGTCACCGTCTCGCGCGGCAACCGGGGCCCGCAGATCACGCTGTCGCGTTCGCATCCGAAGCTGGTGCACAAGCTGTTCGCCCTCGAAGTCCCCGAGATCGCCGACGGCACGGTCGAGATCGCCGCCGTCGCACGGGAACCGGGACACCGGACCAAGATCGCGGTCCGCTCGACGGTGCCCGGCGTCAACGCCAAGGGCGCGTGCATCGGCCCGGTCGGCGCGCGTGTGCGCAACGTGATGAGCGAACTGGCCGGCGAGAAGATCGACATCATCGACTACTCCGAAGACCCGGCGAAGTTCGTCGGGAATGCGCTGTCGCCCGCGAAGGTTGTGTCGGTGAAGGTCGTCGACGAGCGGGCCAAGACCGCTCGCGTCGTCGTGCCGGACTTCCAGCTTTCGCTCGCGATCGGCAAGGAGGGGCAGAACGCCCGTCTCGCCGCCCGGCTCACCGGCTGGCGGATCGACATCCGCAGTGACGCCGCCCCCGAGCAGGGTGACGAAGCACACGCCGGGCAGGCGCGGCCCGCCGCGGCAACCGGTTCGGCTGAGTGAAGGTCGAAGCGCTAGACTTACGAGTGGTTCAGAGCCCGCGGCCGGGAACCGACCTCCAGCATGACCGGGAAGCCCCGGTCCGTACCTGTGTGGGTTGCCGTAAGCGGGCCTTGATCGGCGAGTTGCTGCGAGTGGTCGCGGCGGACGGTCGGTTGGTCGTCGACGAACGTCGGCGATTGCCGGGCCGGGGTGCCTGGTTGCATCCCGTGCCGGACTGTCTGGCCAAGGCCGAGCGGCGCAGGGCGTTCCCCCGGGCACTTCGTGTTCCAGGGTCGCTCGACGCCCAGGGTGTCCACGAACGCCTGGAGCGGCACGCCGAAGGCTAAAGGGCGCCGGGACATCCCCGGTGCCGGATGGAATCAGGAAGCAGGTCGACCCGTCATGAGTCAGCCGTGAAGCTGAATCAATGAACGCGCGACAATAGGACGAGGTCTGCGGGTCTGCCGCCGGCCTCCCCAGATGAGGAGAGCTGTGCCAGGCAAGGCCCGAGTACATGAGCTCGCGAAAGAGCTCGGCATCACCAGCAAGGAAGTTCTCGCCAAGTTGAAGGAACAGGGCGAGTTCGTGAAGTCCGCGTCGTCCACCGTCGAGGCGCCGGTCGCCCGCCGTCTGCGTGACGCGTACCCGTCGAAGGACGGCAAGAAGAAGCCGGTTCCGACCCCCGGCCCGCGCCCTTCGCCCGCGCCTCCCGCGAAGCCCGCTGCCCCGGCTCCGGCCGCGAAGCCCGCTCAGCCCGCGCCCGCGGCGAAGTCCGAGGCCCCGGCCGCCCCCGCGACGCCCGCTCCGGCGGCGTCCGCACCGTCGGCCCCGGCCCAGCAGCCGTCCCGTCCCGCCACCCCGGGCGCCCGCCCGGGTCCGCGCCCCGGCCCTCGGCCGCCGGCGCCCAAGGAAGAGGTCGCTCCGGCGGCGAAGGCCGCTCCGGCCGAGCCGAAGAAGGAGACCCCGGCAGCCCCGGCCACCCCGCCGGCGTCCCAGACGCCGTCGCAGGGTTCGGTCGTGCCGCCCAAGCCGCAGGGCCCCAAGCCCGGTGGCCCGAAGCCCGGCCCGCGCACCCCGCGTGTCGGCAACAACCCGTTCGGTGTGGGTTCCGGTTCTCCGGCCCCGCGTCCGTCCGGTCCCCGTCCCGGTGGCGGCCAGCAGGGCGGCGACAACCGTCCGCCGCGTCCCGGTGGTGGCCAGGGCGGCGACCGTCCGGCTCCCCGCCCCGGTGGCGGCGCGCCCGGTGGTAACCGGCCGAGCCCGGGCAACATGCCCCCGCGGCCGAACCCCGGCATGATGCCGGGCCGCCCGGCCCGTCCGGCCGGTGGTCCCGGTGGCGGCCGTGGTGGTCCCGGTGGCGGAGCCCGTGGTGGTCCCGGTGGCGGCGCTCGTGGCGGTCCCGGTGGCGGCGGCGGCGGTTTCCGCGGCGGTCCCGGTGGCGGCGGCGGTGGCGGTTTCCGTCCCGGCGGCGGTGGCGGCGGTTTCCGACCCGGTGGCGGTGGCCCCGGTGGCGGCGGCGGTGCCCCGGCCGGTGGCGGCGGTTTCCGTGGCGGCGGCGGTCGTGGCGGCCCCGGTGGCCGTGGCGGTACCGCGGGTGCCTTCGGGCGTCCCGGTGGTCCCTCGCGCAAGGGCCGCAAGTCGAAGCGGCAGAAGCGCCAGGAGTACATGGACAACATGCAGGCGCCCAGCGTCGGTGGTGTCCGTCTGCCCAAGGGGCAGGGCGAGACGATCCGCCTGCCGCGTGGTGCCTCGCTGACCGACTTCGCCGAGAAGATCGACGCCAACCCGGCTTCGCTGGTGCAGGTGCTCTTCCACCTCGGTGAGATGGTCACGGCGACGCAGTCGGTGTCCGACGACATCCTGGAACTGCTCGGCGGCGAAATGAACTACAACGTTCAGGTCGTCAGTCCCGAGGAAGAGGACCGGGAGCTGCTCGAGACCTTCGACATCACCTACGGCGAAGACGCGGGTGAGGAAGAGGATCTGCAGGTCCGCCCGCCGGTCGTGACCATCATGGGTCACGTCGACCACGGTAAGACCCGCCTGCTCGACACGATCCGCAAGACGAAGGTGCGCGAAGGTGAAGCCGGTGGCATCACCCAGCACATCGGCGCCTACCAGATCGAGACCGAGCTCGAAGGCACCCCGCGCCTGATCACCTTCATCGACACCCCGGGTCACGAGGCGTTCACCGCCATGCGTGCCCGTGGTGCCAACTCGACCGACATCGCGGTGATCGTGGTGGCGGCCGACGACGGTGTGATGCCGCAGACGGTCGAGGCGATCAACCACGCGCAGGCCGCCAAGGCGCCGATCGTGGTCGCGATCAACAAGATCGACAAGGAAGGCGCGAACCCGGACAAGATCCGGCAGCAGCTGACCGAGTACGGCCTGGTCGCCGAGGAGTACGGCGGCGACACGATGTTCGTCGAGATCTCCGCGCGGCAGAACATCAACATCGACGGCCTGCTCGAGGCGATCCTGCTGACCGCCGACGCCGCGCTGGACCTCCGGGCCAACCCGGACATGGAGGCCCAGGGTGTCGCGATCGAGGCCCACCTCGACCGCGGTCGCGGTCCGGTGGCCACGGTGCTGGTCCAGCGAGGCACGCTGCGCGTCGGTGACTCGGTCGTGGCGGGTGACGCCTACGGCCGCGTCCGCCGGATGGTCGACGAGCACAACGTCGACGTCACGGAGGCGTACCCGTCGCGTCCCGTCCAGGTCATCGGGTTCACCTCGGTGCCGGGCGCGGGCGACACCTTCCTGGTGGTCGACGAGGACCGCGTCGCCCGGCAGATCGCCGAGCGCCGCTCCGCCCGGACTCGCAACGCCCTCAACGCGTCGCGCCGCAAGCGGGTCAGCCTCGAGGACCTCGACTCCGCCTTGAAGGAGACGAACAGCCTCAACCTGATCATCAAGGGTGACAACTCCGGTACCGTCGAGGCGCTCGAAGCCTCGCTGGTGCAGCTCGAGGTCGGCGACGACGTCGAACTCAACGTCGTGCACCGCGGTGTCGGTGGCGTCACCGAGTCGGACATCGACCTGGCGACCGCGTCCGACGCGATCGTCCTGGGCTTCAACGTCCGTGCGCAGGGCAAGGCGACCGAGCGGGCCACCCGCGAAGGCGTCGACGTCCGGTACTACACGGTCATCTACCAGGCGATCGAGGAGATCGAGCAGGCTCTGAAGGGCATGCTCAAGCCGGAGTACGAAGAGGTCGAGCTCGGCAAGGCGGAGATCCGCGACGTCTTCAAGTCGTCGAAGATCGGTACCATCGCCGGTTGTCTCGTCGTCTCGGGCGAGATCCGCCGCAACGCGCGGGCCCGTCTGCTCCGCGACGCGACCGTCATCGCCGAGAACCTGCCGATCAGCTCGCTGCGGCGGTTCAAGGACGACGTGGTCGAGGTTCGCGACGGGTACGAGTGTGGTCTGACGCTGGGGTCGTACAGCGACCTCAAGGTCGGCGACATCATCGAGACCTACGAGCAGCGCGAAAAGCCGCGTGCGTAAGTGACACGGGCGGCGCTCCTCCGCAGCTGGGCGGGGGAGCGCCGCTTCACCTTCGAAACAACCCAGAACCCCACATGTTCGTAGGAGCTCTTGAGCTCGACATCCTGCTGGGCGACGTCCATTCGCTCAAGCAGAAGCGATCCGTGATCAAACCGGTGCTGGCCGAGGTGCGCAGGCGTTTCGACGTCTCCGTCGCCGAAGCGGGCCATCAAGACCTGCACCGGCGCGCGCTGATCGGTGTGGCCGTGGTCGCGGCGAGTGGCGAGCACGTTCGTGACGTGCTCGACTCGTGTGAGCGCCTCGTGGCCGGAAGACCGGAGTTCGAACTGCTCTCCACACGCCACCGGCTGCTCGGCCCGGACGACTGAGTAAATCTTTCGAGGAGACGAAAACCCATGGCCGACCCCGCTCGGGCTCGTAAGCTCGCCAAGCGGATCTCACAGATCGTCGCGCACGCGATCGAGCACGACATCAAGGATCCGCGGCTGAACCACGTGACGATCACCGACACGAAGATCACGGCGGATCTGCACGACGCCACGGTCTACTACACGGTGCTCGGCGAGAACCTGGAATCCACGCCCGACCACGCCGGTGCCGCGGCGGCGCTCGAATCCGCCCGCGGTGTGCTGCGCACGAAGGTCGGTCAGGGCACCGGAGTCCGCTACACTCCGACGCTGGCCTTCGTGGCCGACAGTATTCCTGAGGACGCCAAGCGCATCGAAGACCTTCTCGCGAAGGCGCGGGAAGCCGATGCGGAGGTCGCCCGGCGGGCCACTGGGGCGCAGCACGCCGGCGAAGCCGACCCGTACAAGCCGCCGCGGGAAGAGGCCGAAGACGATGAGTTCGCCGACGAGGAGACCCGTCGCTGAGGGACCGGACCACGCCGTCACGCGGCGTGGTCTCCTGCTGGGAGCCGCGGCTCTCGGCGGCTCGGCGCTGATTTCCGCTTGCGGCGCCGAGAATCCACCCCTGGTGGGGCCGCCGCCAGTGGCCCCACCGACCACGCCGACCCCGCTCACCGAAGCGGTCACGGTGCAGAAGATGCGGTCGGCGGCGCGGAACCGTGACGTCAACCTCGTCATCATCGCGCCGGACGGCGTGTCCCGGGTCGGGATGCCGGTCTGCGTCGCCCTGCACGGGCGCGGCGCGGACGCCCGGACGTTCCTGAACCTGGGCGTGCGGGACGCGCTGAACCGGGCCGTCGCGGCCGGGTTGCCGGGCTTCGCGGTGGCCGCCGTCGACGGGGACAACTACTGGGTGGACGTCGGCAAGGCCGACGACCCGCAACGGATGCTGTCCGACGAGCTGCCCGGCTGGCTCGCCCAGCGCCAGCTGCGGCCGCCGTCGGCGATGTTCGGGATCTCGATGGGCGGGTTCGGCGCCCTGCGCTACGCCCGCGACCACAAGAACCTCAAGGCCGTCGCCGTCGCCAGCGCGGCACTGTTCGTCAGCTGGCCCGATGCCAAGTCCCGCAAGGTGTTCGCGGATCGCGCGCAGTGGGAATCGCACGAGCCGTTGCTGCACACCGGCGACCTTTCCGCCGAGTCGACGGGGGTGTGGTGCGGGAACTCGGATCCCTTCGCCCGTGCCGACCGCAAGCTCATCAAGGCCCTGGATCCCGCCGTCGCGAAGATGTCGCCCGGTGCGCACAACGACGATTACTGGCGCGAGATCATGCCCGACGTGCTGAAGTTCGTGGGGGAACGCCTCGCCTGACCCGCGTTTCGTCCTCTGGATGCGGTAGTTCGCGATACCGACCACCGCATTCAGTGGGCGAAACGCGGAAGAAGGGGTCAGGCGGGTTTCGACGCGACGATCAGGTCCCGCACGATCGCCTGGTCCACCCGGTGGGCGAAGCCGGCGTA
The DNA here is from genome assembly GCF_042723975.1 of Amycolatopsis sp. NPDC058340. Classification (NCBI taxonomy): domain Bacteria; kingdom Bacillati; phylum Actinomycetota; class Actinomycetes; order Pseudonocardiales; family Pseudonocardiaceae; genus Amycolatopsis; species Amycolatopsis sp. NPDC058340. Next base: position 25,183 of record NZ_JBHXIB010000017.1, read on the forward strand.
CGGGCCGTCCTCGCGGACCTCCAGGCCCGCCTTGTCCAGGATCGCGGCGAGCTCCTCGCGCGGCGCGACGTTGGTGTTCCACGAGATGCCGAGCGCGCCGCCCGGGCGCAGCACCCGTGTCCACACCGGGACCGCGGCCGCGAGCAGATCGCGCGGGCTGCGCGCAAGCGACGCGTCCTGGGTGCGGTGGCTGCCGTGCTGCACGCCGTACGGGGCGTCGGTGACGATGAGGTCCACCGAGTTCGGCCGCAGCAGCTCGTCGGTGGTGAGCGTGTCGCAGTTGAGGTAGCTCAGCCGGCGGACCTCGCCCGCCTTGTACCGCTCCTTGGTGATCCCGAAGCCGATGTCCAGCCGCCTGCCGAGCCGGACCTTGTTGCGGCGCACCTGACCGGATTCGGCGCTGTGCTTGATCCGCTTCTGCTTCAGCCAGGTCTTGACGAACATCTCGTAGGCGTCGAAATCCTTGCCATCGACGTCGAGCCCGGTGGCGTCGAAGCCGTACATCATCGCCTGGTTCAGCGTGGTGCCGCGGCCGCAGAGCGGGTCGAGCAGGTGCAGCGGCTTGTCCAGCATGGCGGCCGGGTCCGCCATCGACAGGAGGGTGACGTTGACGAGGAGTTTGGTGAACAGCTCGTTCGTCTTGCCCGGGTACTTCTGGATGGTCAGCAGATCCGAGTCGAAGTTCGCGAGCGGGCTGATCGTCACCGGCTTCAGGACGCCGTCGCCGCGTTCGAACAGCGCGTACAGCGCCGAAAGGTTCGAAAGGAGCGCGAGATCGCGCTCGCTCAGCGGGGCGGGCGTGGTGAAGGTGAGGTAGCCGACGCCGCCGAGTTCCGTCTCGCCGATCTCGGAGATCTCGGTCTCCAAAGCGGACAGACCGAACACCGCCAGCTCCGCGCGCAGGAGGGCCGGGGTGGAGTCGGTGTAGACCCGGTTGGCGGACGGGTAGACCAGGATCGCGTACTCGGACATCCGGTAGAGCGTAGCTTGACTGCTTGTGACAGCGACTCCAGTGCCGAACCTGAAGGAAGCCGCCGCCCTCCTGGCGCGCGCCACCGACGTGACCCTGCTCGGCCACGTCCGCCCGGACGCCGACGCGCTCGGCAGCGCGCTGGCACTGGGCCGGGCGCTTCAGCAGCGAGGTGTCAAGGTCCGGGTCTCCGTCGGCGAGCCAGAGGAGATGCCCGAAACCCTGCGGAGCCTGGACGAGGGCGGGCTCTACGTCCCCGCGAGCGAGCTGCCGGAGAGCGAGCGGCTCTTGATCGCGCTCGACACGCCCACGCCGGGCAGGCTCGGGAAACTCGCGCCGCGGGTGGACGCCGTCCGCGCGGCGGGAGGCGACGTCCTGGTGATCGACCATCACGCGTCCAACGTCTTCTACGGCACGCACCACGTCGTCGACGACACCGCCGAAGCCACGGCGGTCCTCGTCTTCGCGTTGCTGGAGGAACTCGGTGCCGAGATCGACGAGCCGATCGCGAGGTGTCTGTACGCGGGGCTCGTCACGGACACGAGCGGGTTCCGCCGGGCCCGGCCCTCCACCCATCTGATGGCCGCGAAGCTGCTCGAAGCCGGTGTCGACCCGGACAAGGTGGTCCGCGAGATCGTCGACGATCACCCGTTCGCGTGGCTGCCGATGCTTTCGGACGTCCTCGCGGGAGCCCGGCTCGAACCGGACGAGGCGCGCGGCTTCGGCCTCGCGCACGCGGTCGTGACGCTCGACGCCGCGCGGTCCGTCCGCGCCGAGGAGGTCGAAGCGGTCATCGACGTCGTGCGGTCCACTCGGGAGGCCGGGGTCGCCGTGGTGCTCAAGGAGGCCGCACCGATCGGCCCGCGACAGCGGTGGACGGTCTCGCTCCGTTCGGCGGGCGGCGTCGACGTGTCTGCCGCGGCCGGGGAGCTGGGCGGCGGAGGACATCGCCAGGCCGCCGGGTGCACCGCGGAGGGCACGGCCGACGAGGTGCTCGGCAAGCTCCGGGAAGCCTTGTCGAGGGCGCCGCTGCTCTGACCGACGAACGGTGTCATCGTAATTTCATCGGTGGTTCCTAACGTGGGCCACGATGAACGACCGAACCTCGCTCCGCCGCCGGATCCTGGTCACGCTGGGCGTGATCGTGCTGTTCCGGCTCGGCCAGAGCCTGCCCACGCCCCAGACGGCCCGCCTGCCGCTGGTCGATCACTCGTTGCGTTGGATCCTCGACCTTCTCACCGGCGGTCGTCTGTCCACGGTGTTCGGGTTCGGCGTCCTGCCCTGCCTGGCCGCCCCGTTCGTCCTGCGAGCGCTGATCGTCCTGATCCCGCGGCTGGCCGCGCTCCGGGCGGAAGGTGAAGCCGGCGCCCGGGTGCTGAAGCGGTACCGGCGACGGCTCGTCGTCGTGCTCGGCCTGCTGGGCGCCGTGGGCGTGGTCGTCTCCGGCGGACTGGACGTCCTGGACGGAGCCGTGACGGTGGCGTGCCTGACCGCGGGCACCGCGCTGGTCCTGCGGCTGACCGAGCTGATCACCGACCGGGGTTTCGGCGACGGCGTCCGGATCCTGCTGCTCACGCAGGTCCTGGCGGTGCTGCCACCGGAGTTCCTGCGCCTGTACGAAAGGACGGGCTGGGCGGCCGTCGTGGTGATGGCCCTGGTGACGCTGTCGGTCACCGTGATCACGATCGTCGTCGCGCAGGGACAGCGCCGCGTCCAGGTGCAGTACGCGAAGCGGATGATCGGCAGGCGCGCCTTCGGCGGGACACCGTCCTACATCCCCCTTCGCTTCCCCCAAGCGAACAGCCCGGCCGTGCTCGCCGCGGTCCTGCTCTGGGTGCTTCCCTTCGGTCTGGGAGGACCCTGGTGGATCGCGGTCTACTTCGTCCTCGTCTGCCTCTTCGCCTTCGCGAGGGCGGCCGTGCGGCAGGACATGGACAAGGTGGCGGGTGAGCTGGTGCGCGTGGGCGGTTTCGTCCCCGGGATCCGGCCGGGGAACTGGACCGCCGAATACCTCGATCACGTGAACCGCCGGATCATCGCCTTCGGAGCGCTCACCTTGGGAGTGGTCGCGCTGATCCCGGTCACCGGTCTGGCCCTGCTGGGCGTCACCCCGGCGACGTTGTTCGTCGCCGGGGTGACCCTGCAGGTGGTGCTCGTCTTCCTGGTCGGTGTCTCGCTCGACACCACGCGGCAGATCGAAGCGCTGCGCCGGCAGCGGCGCTACGAACCGTTCCTCCGCTGACCGGAAATGGTCAGAAGTGGGGGAGCCAGCCGCCGCCGAGCGCGTCGGCCGCGCCGAACCTGTTGCCGCCCTTGCCGTTCCACAGGTAGAAGGTGCCGGTGGTCTGGTCGATGGCGCCGATGTCGGAGTGGCCGTCCTTGTTGACGTCGCCGAGCGACATCAGGGTGCGGTGGTAGTTGGTCCAGCCGCCGCCGATGGCGTCGGCGTCGCCGAATTTGTTGCTGCCCTTGCCGTTCCAGATGTGGAGCGTGCTGCCGTCCCTCACCGCCGCCAGATCGGTCTTCCCGTCGTTGTTGAAGTCTCCGGCGACGGGTGCGGTGAAGGGTTCCCAGCCGCCGCCGATCGGGTCGGCGGTGCCGAATTTGTTGCCGCCTTTGCCGTTCCAGATGTAGAGGGTGCCGTCTTTGACGGCGGAGAGATCGCTGATGCCGTCGTTGTTGAAATCTCCGGCGACGGGTGCGGTGAAGGGTTCCCAGCCGCCGCCGATGGTGTCGGCGGTGCCGAATTTGTTGCCGCCCTTGCCGTTCCAGACGTACAGCGTGCCGTTCTTGACGGCGGCGAGGTCGGTCTTGCCGTCTTTGTTGAAGTCGCCGGCCGCGGGGCGGGTGAAGCCGTCCCAGCCGCCGCCCACGGCGTCGGCCGCGGCGAAGTTGTTGCTTCCCTTGCCGTTCCAGATCGTCAGCGTGCCCGTGCCGGTGGCGTAGATGTCGCCGACGCCGTTGCCGTCGAAGTCCCCGCCGTCCGCGAGCGGGCGCTGCCACAGCGCGCTGACGATCTTCTGCGCGTCACCGGCCTCGGTCTGGTAGCGGTCCGGATAGGCCGAGACCTGCACCGCCTGGCACACCTCGCCGATCGGCGCCGAGCTCCAGGAACCGTTCGGGTACACCCGCACCATCTTGTCGAGGAAGGCGTTGGTGGCCCAGACGGGGTCGAGCCGGTTCGCCGCGCTGCCCCAGGACGCGCGTTGCTGGAACAGGCCGAGGCTGTCGTGATCGACCTCCTCGCTGATGTTCTGGAGACTCGTCTCCACGATCACCGTGGCGATGGCGATGGCCGCGGCTCTCTGGCTCAGCCCGCGATCGCGGACGGCTTCGACGACCATGCGGGCGCACGACATCCGGTACGCGGTCAGATACCCCCGCATCTTCGCGGTCAGGGTGTCGTTCAGCCGCGTGGCCAGGGCGGCGTCCCCGCTGGTGGTACCCGAGCGGTCGCACGGGGCCGTCGCGTAGGCGGCGGTCACCAAACCGGCCGGATCTTCTTCGGCGTGCGCGACGGGGGACAGGGCGGTGATCGCGAAGACGGTCAGGGCTGCCGTGGTCGCACGGCGGGTGAAGTTCTTCGGCACTGGTCGACCCTCCAAGGTCGTGGGGTGGGGACGGAACGGGTCAGAAGTGGGGGAGCCAGCCGCCGCCGAGCGCGTCGGCCGCGCCGAACCTGTTGCCGCCCTTGCCGTTCCACAGGTAGAAGGTGCCGGTGGTCTGGTCGATGGCGCCGATGTCGGAGTGGCCGTCCTTGTTGACGTCGCCGAGCGACATCAGGGTGCGGTGGTAGTTGGTCCAGCCGCCGCCGATGGCGTCGGCGTCGCCGAATTTGTTGCTGCCCTTGCCGTTCCAGATGTGGAGCGTGCTGCCGTCCCTCACCGCCGCCAGATCGGTCTTCCCGTCGTTGTTGAAGTCTCCGGCGACGGGTGCGGTGAAGGGTTCCCAGCCGCCGCCGATCGGGTCGGCGGTGCCGAATTTGTTGCCGCCATTGCCGTTCCAGATGTAGAGGGTGCCGTCTTTGACGGCGGAGAGATCGCTGATGCCGTCGTTGTTGAAATCTCCGGCGACGGGTGCGGTGAAGGGTTCCCAGCCGCCGCCGATGGTGTCGGCGGTGCCGAATTTGTTGCCGCCCTTGCCGTTCCAGACGTACAGCGTGCCGTTCTTGACGGCGGCGAGGTCGGTCTTGCCGTCTTTGTTGAAGTCGCCGGCCGCGGGGCGGGTGAAGCCGTCCCAGCCACCACCGATCGGGTCAGCGGTACCGAAGTTGTTGTTGCCCTTGCCGTTCCAGATCGTCAGCGTGCCGGTGCCGGTGGCGTAGATGTCGCCCGCGCCGTTGCCGTCGAAGTCCCCGCCGTCGAGCGACTTTTCGATGAGCTTGTCGTAGCGGATACCGCGGTAGGTGGTCATCTCCGACCAGGAGTTGGTGTTGTGGTTGGTCTTCTGGCCGTAGTCGTTCTCGGAGTAGACCCAGGCACCCGCCGAGTGGTCCTTGGGGTCGACCCACTTCTCGAACAGCTCGATGTGACCGTTCTTGAGCAGCGCGTCACCGGGCAGCAGATCGTGCAGGCTCGGCAGCCAGGACTTGTGCGAATACGACTCGAAGTCGCCGGTGTTGAGATCCCAGCCGTCGGACTTCTTGGGCAGATGCCAGGCCATCGCCACCAGGCCGGAGCAGTCCGGCCGGTACTTGCCGCCGGTGCCGTCGGAGATCGCGTCCGACTGGTCCTGGCTGTACCAGGTGTCGCCCCGGTCGTACCAGTACTTGGCCCTCGCGATGATCTCGGCGCGGGTGATCGGGCCGCCCACCGTCGAGGCCGCACTCGCCTCGTTTCGCGTGCCGAACGTGAGCAAGCCTGCGACGAGGGTCACGAGGGCCATGAATGCGGAGGCGAACCGGACCGCTCTGGGAGAACCGGAGCTGTTCATGACGACCTTTCCTGAGCATGATGTGGAGTGGACGACACAGAGGCTCCGGGAGGCCGCTGTAGCCACGCTTCAACGCGGGCTACAGCGAGGGGCGCTGGAGGCGGATCCGCTCTGGGGGAGGGACGGATGAGGTTTTCTCTGCTCGGGCCGATGGAGGTGGCGGGCCCGTCGGGGCCGATCGCGCTCCCGGGGGTCAAACCGCGCACGCTGCTCGCCGCGCTGCTGCTCGGCCACGGCCGGACCGTGCCCGCCGAACGGCTGATCGGCGTGGTCTGGGGCGAGGAGCCGCCCACGACGGCCCGCGCGGTGGTGCAGACGTATGTCGCGACACTGCGCCGCGCGTTCGACGCGGCGGGGTTGCCGCAGGTCATCGTGTCCGATCGGAACGGCTACCGCGCCGACGTCGCCGAGGACGCCCTCGACGTGCGCATGTTCGAACAGCTGGTGGAACGGGGACGGCAGGCCGCGCGGAACGGTGACCACACCGAGGCGGCGGACCTCTTCCGCACCGGCCTCGCCCTGTGGCGCGGTCCCGCGCTCGGCGGGATCGGGGAGTCGTTCCTGCGCGCCGAAGCGACCAGGCTGGACGAGCTGCGGCTGACCGTCACCGAGGAGCGGGTCGACGCGGATCTGGCGGCGGGGCAGGGGCCGCGGCTGCTCGCGGAACTCACCGAACTGGTCACCCTGCATCCCACGCGGGAGCGGCTGCGCGGCGGCCTCATGGTCGCGTTGTACCGGTCCGGACGGCAGGCCGAGGCGCTGGAAGTGTACGAGCGCGGCCGGAAGGTGCTCGCCGACGAGCTGGGCATCGATCCCGGCCCGGAACTGCGTCAGGTGCACGAGTCGATCCTGCGTTCCGACACCGCCCTGCTCCCGGCCGTCACTTCCCGCACTCCGCGGCAGCTACCGTCGCCGCCGCCGGACTTCACCGGCCGGGCACCGGAACTCGCGGCGCTGCGCGAGACCTTGGTACGGCCCGGCGGGATGCCGGTCGCCGTCGTCTCCGGCACGGGCGGCGTGGGCAAGTCCACTTTGGCGCACCGGGTCGCGCACGAGATCGCCGAGCATTTCCCCGACGGGCAGTTGCATCTCGAACTCCACGGTTCCACCGACAGCCCCGCGAGCGCCGAAGAGGTACTCGGCCGCGTCCTGCGCGACTTCGATCCCGGCGCGACGCCGCCCGGCTCGCTCGACGAACGGGTCGCCCGCTACCGCACGGTGCTCGCCGGCACCCGCACGCTCGTGGTGCTCGACGACGCCGCCAACGAGGCGCAGGTCCGGCCGCTGCTGCCCGGCGGTCCGGGGTGCGCGGTGATCGTCACGTCACGCAACCGGCTTCCCGCGCTCGCGGGCGCGACCTTCTGCGAGCTGGGAGTCCTGCCCGCGGACGCCGCGCTCGACCTGCTCACCCGCATCGTCGGGGCCGAACGCGCGAGCACCGAGCCCGCTTCGGCCGCCGAGATCACCGAACTGTGCGGGCAGTTGCCGCTCGCGATCCGCGTCGCCGGCGCGCGGCTGGTGTCCCGGCGGCAGTGGTCGTTGTCCCGGCTGGCGAACCGCCTCGCCCAGGAGCAGCGCCGTCTCGACGAACTGGTGGTGGGCGATCAGGAGGTGCGGGCCAGTATCAACCTGAGCTACACGCTCCTGCCCAAGGCGGCGCGGACCGCGTTGCGACGGCTGGGTTTGCTCGGTCTCACGCGTTTCCCCGCGTGGGTCGCCGCGGCGGCGACGGAAGCCGATCCGGACGACGCGGAGCAGGTGCTCGAAGACCTCGTCGACGTGTCACTGCTCGAAGTCGACGGCGTGGATCCCTTGGGGCTCATGCGATACCGGCTGCACGACCTGGTCCGCCTGTTCGCGCTGGAACGTGCCGTGGCGGAGGAGTCCGCCGCGGACCGGGCCGCCACCGTCGAGCGGGTGCTCGGTGCCTGGATCTGGCTGGTCGGACGGATCAACGAGACCCTGCCGCCGGTCGTGCCCTCGATACAGGGCATCTCCCGGCTGGGCCGTCCGGTCGGGGAGGAGATCGCCCGGCGGGTGGTGGCGAAGCCGTACGAATGGTTCCGTGCCGAGGAGGAGGCGATGACCACGGCCGTCGAACTGGCGGCGGCACTGGACCTGGTCGACATCGCGGTCGGGCTCTCGTCGGCCTTGTGCGGTACCGCGTTCGGCGGGCACAACCGGGTCCTCGACGATTCGCTCGGCTCCTGGCGCCGCACCCACGACGCGGCGCTCACCGCCGCCCGCCGCACCGAAAACGCCTTGGGCGAGGCGACTCTGCTGGCGGGGCTCGGGCAGCTGTACTACGAGCACGACGACTTCCCGCGGTCCCGCGCGCATCTGAGCCAGGCGCTGTCGATGTTCCGCGCCGCCGGTGACGTCCGCGGCGAGGCCGCCACCCTCGCCGCGCTCGGCGCCGCCTGCCGTGAGCAGGGCTATCTGCCCGAGGCGGTGCACTTCCTGGACCGGGCCGGGCGGATGTGGTCCGGGCTGGACGATCCGGGGGCGATGGGCCACGTCCACCGGCTGGCCGGCACAGTGCGGCTGGAACTGGGCGAATACCCGGGAGCGCTGACCGCGCTGACCGAGGCACGGGCGTCGTTCGCGGCGGCGGGCTCCAGCCGCGGCGAAGGACTGACGCTGCGCAGCCTGTCGCTGTATCACCGGGCGCGCGGCGAGTGGGCCGAAGCCGAGGAGTTCGCGCGTGCCGCGCTCGCGGTGTTCGAGGGCACCGAAGACCGGATGCTGGCCGCGTATTCCGAACGCGCGCTGGCCAAGGCGTTGCTGCGGCGCGGGGATTCGGTCGCGGCGCGGCGGCTGGCGGAGAGCGCGCTGGAGGTCTGCCGTGAACTCGGCGACGCCTTCGGCCACGCGTGCACCCTCCGCGTCGTCGGGGAGGTGCATCTCGCCGAAGGCCGGTTGTACCAAGCGAAGGACTGCCTGGAGGACTCGCTGAAGCGGTGGACCGACCTGCGCGCCGAACTGTTCCGGGCACGGACCCTGCACACGCTCGCCCAGGTCCACGACGCGCTCGGCGACGTGCGGGCCGGGGAGCGGATGACCGCGGAGGCGTGCGAGATCTTCCGGACCTACGGCGCCCGCGAGTACCGGGAACTCTCTCCTGTAACCGGGTTACAGCGTTCCTGAAGGACGCTCGTGGACAGTGGGGTCCATGTCTTCGTTCGTGTCGTTGTCGGATTCCCGGATCGCCGCCGTGCCCGTCCGGGAATGCGGGGAACCCTTGGTGGACCTGCGGGAAACCGATGCCATCCGGATCGATCGCCGGCTCGCCGACGAACGGGGTGCCTTCGCGCACGTGCGGCTCAGCGTCGCCGACCGGCTCGTCGCGGCGCAATGCCAGCTCCCGCGCGGGCTCCGGCTGCTCGTCGTCGAGGGGTTCCGGCCGAAGGAGGTGCAGGAGCGGTACTTCGCGGACAGTATGGCGCGGATCGCGCGCGCCAACCCGGACTGGTCGTCCGGACAGGTGGCCGCCGAAGCCGCCACCTACGTGTCGCCGCCCGAAGTCGCGCCGCATGTCGCCGGGGGAGCGGTGGATCTCACGCTGTGCACGGTCGACGGCGTCGAACTGCCGATGGGGACCGAAGTGAACGCGACGCCGCCGGAGTACGGGACGGAATGCTTCACCGAGTCCGCGCTGATCGGCCCCGAGGCCCGCGCGAACCGGGAAACGCTCATCGACGCGATGACCGCGACCGGCTTCGTGAACTACCCGAGCGAATGGTGGCACTGGTCCTACGGGGACCGGTACTGGGCGTTCGCCACCGGGGTGAAGCACGCCCGCTTCGGTCCGGCGGATGGGACTGTCGTACCAGACCTTTAGTCTGCGGTGGTGGCTGAAGCTTCCGAACCCGACGAGCGCGTCCCGCCGAAACGCGTCCTCGGCCTCGCCGTGCCCGCGCTCGGCGTCCTCGCCGCCGAGCCGCTGTACGTCCTGGTGGACACGGCCGTCGTCGGGCATCTCGGCGCGCTGCCGCTGGCCGGGCTCGCCGTCGGCGGTGTCGTGCTGTCGCAGGTTTCGAGCCAGCTGACGTTCCTGTCGTACGGCACCACGTCGCGGACGGCGCGGCTGCACGGCGCCGGCCGTCGTGGTGACGCCGTCCGCGAAGGCGTCCAGGCGACCTGGCTGGCGGTGATCGTCGGGCTGGTGGTGATCGTCGCCGGGCAGCTGCTGGCCGCGCCGATCGCCCGCGTCCTGTCCGGGGACGACGCGATCACCGACGCCGCCGTCTCCTGGCTGCGGATCGCCCTGTTCGGCACGCCGTTCATCCTGATCACGATGGCGGGCAACGGCTGGATGCGCGGCGTGCAGGACTCCGCGAAACCGTTGCGCTATGTCCTGGCGGGCAACGGGATCTCGGCCGTGCTGTGCCCGGTGCTGGTGTACGGCGCGGACTGGGGGCTGGAAGGTTCGGCGATCGCGAACGTCGTCGCGCAGGTGATCTCGGCGTCGCTGTTCATCGCGGCACTGGTGCGGGAGCGGGTCCCGCTGCGCCCGGAGCCGAAGGTGATGCGCGCCCAGCTTGGCCTCGGCCGGGATCTGGTGCTGCGCAGCCTCGCGTTCCAGGCGTGCTTCGTCTCGGCGGCCGCGGTCGCCGCGCGGACGTCCACCGAGGCCGTCGGCGCGCACCAGGTCGTGCTGCAGCTGTGGACCTTCCTCGCGCTGGTGCTGGACTCGCTCGCGATCGCCGCGCAGTCGCTCGTGGGCGCCGCGCTCGGGGCCGGGGCGAGCAAACGGGCGCGCGGGGTGTCGAACCAGATCACCGGGTACGGCCTGGTGTTCGGTTGCTTCCTCGGCGTCGTGTTCGCGTCGGTGGCCGGGGTGCTGCCGCGGGTGTTCACTTCGGACGCGGCCGTACTCGGCCAGATCCCGCACGCGTGGTGGTTCTTCGTCGCGCTGCAGCCGATCGCCGGGGTGGTGTTCGCGCTGGACGGCGTCCTGCTCGGCGCGGGAGACGCCGCCTTCCTGCGCAACGCGACCCTGCTGAGCGCGGCGGCGGGGTTCCTGCCGCTGATCTGGCTGTCGCTGGCCTTCGGCTGGGGATTGGCCGGGATCTGGACCGGGCTCTCGCTGTTCATGCTGCTGCGGCTGGCGACCCTGCTGGTGCGGTGGCGCTCGGGCCGGTGGGCCGTGGAAGGCGCCGTCCGCGTTTAGTCCTCTGGATGCGGTCCTCGCGTGTGCCGTGCTGTGGCGAAAACCACCCAGGTAACGGCTTTGTTTCACCGTTGCTTAGGAGCTACAACTATATGGGGCGGCAGTGCGGGCGTCCTTGCGCCCGAAACCGTTCCGAGGAGGAAACACTGTGACAGGCCGAGCCACCCGCCGGTCCTGGTTCATCTGGTTCGCCGCCGTCACCGTCTATCTCCTCGCCGTCTTCCACCGCACTTCGTTCGGCGTCGCCGGGCTCCAGGCCGCCGACCGGTTCGGGGTCGGCGCGGCCGCGCTCGGCACGTTCACCGTCCTGCAGGTCGGTGTCTACGCCGCGATGCAGATCCCCACCGGCGTCCTCGTCGACCGCTACGGCCCGCGACGGGTGCTCACCGGCGCCGTGTTCTTCCTCGGGCTCGGCCAGATCCTGCTCGCGGTCGCCGACTCCTACCCGCTCGGCCTGCTCGCCCGTGCCGTCGTCGGCTTCGGCGACGCCCTGACCTTCGTGAGCATCCTGCGGCTCATCGCCGCGCATTTCCCCGGCCGCCAGTACGCCCTGCTCGCCGCGCTGACCGGGGCCATCGGGTACGTCGGCAACCTCGCCGCGACCCTCCCGCTGGGCCTGCTGCTCGACGGTCCCGGCTGGACCTCGACGTTCCTCGTCGTCGGCCTGGTGACGGCGCTGTACACCGCCGTCGTCGCCCTCCGCGTCGAAGACATCCCGCGCGGCATGCCGGAGCCCGTGCGCGAAAAGGTCCATCCGAAGGTGCTGGGCCGCCAGGTCGCCGAGGCGTGGCGAACGCCGGGCACCCGGCTGGGGTTCTGGGTCCACTTCAGCACGATGTTCGCGCCCAACGTGCTGACCATGCTGTGGGGTGTCCCGTTCCTGGTGCAGGGACAGGGATATCCGAAGGCCACCGCGAGTTCGCTGCTGATCGTGTTCGTATTCGGCTCGATGATCGGCGGCCCGGTGATCGGCGGGCTGATCGGACGGCGCCCGTCGCTGCGGATGCCGCTCGTCGGCGGGTACATCGGCGGCGCCGCGGTGATGTGGGCGATCCTGCTCGGCTGGAGCGGGACGATGCCGGTCGCCGTCCTGGTCCCCGTGTTCGCGTTCCTTTCCCTGGGCGGCCCGGCGTCGATGATCGGTTTCGCGCTGGCGCGGGACTACAACCCGCTCTCGCGCGTGGGCACCGCGACCGGTGTGGTGAACGTCGGCGGCTTCGTGGCCACGACGATCTCGGCGCTCGCGGTCGGCGTGCTGCTGGAATGGACGGGCGGCACGTTCCGCCTGGCGCTGCTTTCGGTCATCGCGGTGCTCGCGTTCGGCACCTTCCGGATGCTCGTGTGGTGGCGGCGCACCCGCGCCTTGCTGTTCGAAGCGGAGGCCCGCGGTGAGGCGATCCCGGTGCAGATCCGGCGCCGCCGCTGGGACGCCGAAGCGCCGCTGCCCGTCTCGTCCTAGGCGAGGGGCCGAAAGATAGGGTTCGGCCCGTGTCGCGCCCCAATCAGGCTCAAGCCAAGAAACGTCCCGCCCCGCCGCCCGGTCTCGTCATCGTCGACAAACCGTCCGGGATGACTTCCCACGACGTCGTCGCCAAGGCGCGTCGCTTCATGGGCACCCGCAAGGTCGGGCACGCCGGCACCCTCGACCCGATGGCCACCGGCGTCCTCGTGCTCGGCATCGAACGCGCGACGAAACTCCTCGGCCATCTGGCCCTGGACCGCAAGACCTATCTCGCGACCCTCTCCTTGGGACTGTCCACCACGACCGACGACGCCGAGGGAGAGCCGATCGCCGAAGCCGCCCCGGACGTCGTCGAGAAGATCACCGACGAGGCGATCGCCGCCGGGATCGCCGCGCTGACCGGCGACATCCAGCAGGTGCCGAGCGCGGTCAGCGCGGTCAAGATCGACGGCAAACGCGCGTACGCCCGGGTCCGGGCGGGCGAAGAGGTCGTGATCCCGCCGCGACCGGTCACCGTGCACCGTTTCGATCTGCTCGCCACCCGCCGCGAGCCGGGCCGGATCGAACTCGACGCGATCGTCGAATGCTCGTCGGGGACCTACGTCCGGGCGCTGGCCCGCGATCTCGGCGCCGGGCTCGGCGCGGGCGGACATCTGCTCGCGTTGCGGCGCACCACGGTCGGGCCGTTCACCCTCGCCAAGGCCCGCACCCTCGACCAGCTCGAAGACAAGCCTGAGCTGTCGCTGGACCTCGACGCCGCCGTCGCCGCGGCGTTCCCGCGCCGCGATCTGGACGCCCGCACCGCGCAGGCGGTCCGATATGGACAGAGGGTGCCCGCGGCCGGGATCGAGGGCACGTACGGGATGTTCGGGCCGGACGGCCGGGTGCTCGCCCTCGCGGCGGACGAAGGCGGACTGGCCCGGTCGGTGGTCGTGTTGCTGCCCGCCTAGCTAAGGAACTCGTGAGTGGTAAGGACGGTTCTAACCGTCCTTACCACTCACGAGTCAGAGGCCGCCTGGGCGAGAAGCGTGCCGCGCAGGACACGGCCTAGGGTGGTGCACGGAGCGGGCCTGAGGAGACGGGGCTAGAAGTGCAGCGTTGGCGTGGTTTGGGTGACCTCCCCGGGAGCTGGGGACGGTGCGTGGTGACGATCGGCGTCTTCGACGGCGTGCACCGCGGTCATCAGGAACTGATTTCGAGGACGGTCCGCGCCGCCGCCGAACGCGGCGTGCCGAGTGTGGTGCTGACCTTCGACCCGCATCCCTCCGAGGTGATCCGGCCGGGCAGCCATCCCGCGCAGCTGACCACGTTGCGCCGCAAGGCGGAACTGGTCGAGGGCCTCGGGGCGGACGTCTTCTGCGTACTGCCGTTCACCCTGGAGCTGTCGCGGCTGACGGCGCACGAGTTCGTGCACGAGGTACTGGTGGACAAACTGCACGCGGCCGCGGTGATCGTGGGGGAGAACTTCACCTTCGGCGCCAAGGCGGCCGGTGACGTCGGCCTGCTCCGCACGCTGGGGAAGCGGTTCGGTTTCGTGGCACAGGGGGCGGAGCTGCAGGGTCTGCTCGCGCAGGAGCAGGCGGACAACGACATCACGTTCTCCTCGACCTACGTCCGCTCGTGCATCGACGCCGGGGACGTCGTGGCGGCGTCCGAGGCGCTCGGCAGGCCGCATCGGCTGGAGGGCATCGTCGTCCGGGGCGACGGCCGGGGGCACGACCTCGGCTATCCGACGGCGAATCTGTCGACGCCGCGGTTCGCGGCGGTGCCCGCCGACGGGGTCTACAGCGCCTGGTTCACCCGTTCGTCGGATTCCAGCCGACGGCTGCGCGCGGCGGTGTCCGTCGGTACCAACCCGACCTTCTCCGGGCGGGAACGCACCGTCGAGGCCTTCGTCCTCGACATCGACGAGGATTTCTACGGACAGCACGTTTCGCTCGATTTCGTCGCCAAGCTGCGGGATCAGGTCCGTTTCCCGACGTCGGAAGGTCTGGTGAAGCAGATCGACGAGGACGTCAAGCGGACCAGGGAACTGCTCGGCGAGCAGGACTGACCGGACCCGGCCCCGGCCGGAGGAGAATCGACAAACATGCCCGCCCGCGTGCGTTCCGGTGGCAAGATGTCACGGACCGCGCGCATGGCGTTCGATGGGGTTAGGGGAGCGGACCAGGTGGAGGACCACAAGATCGTCCAGCGGAACATCGCGCTGCAGAAGGAGTGGTACGGGGAGCCGCTCGGCGATCGCGTGCGGAGACTGGTCGTCGCCTTCGACATCTCCCAGGCCTTCCTCGCCGAGGTCCTCGGCATCAGCGCGCCCATGCTCAGCCAGGTGATGAGCGGGCGCCGCGCGAAGATCGGGAACCCGGTCGTCCTCGCCAAGATGATCATGCTGGAGCGCAAGGTGCTCGTCCCCGCGGTCGCCGCCGGGGACCGCAAGGCCATGCAGGAGGCGCTGGAAGACGTCCGCGACTCGCGGCCGACGGTGGGCAGGGACAGCATCCCGGTCGGCGCCGTCGCCGACGACCAGGGTGTGCTCGCGGCCCTGCGGGACATCGGCGAGGACGAAGACCTCACCGAAGCCGCGAAGCTGCTCGACGACGACTTCCCGTCCCTGGCGGATCTGCTGCGCCGGGCGGCCAAGAACGGCTCCTGACGTGACTCGTGAGTTACGCCTCCAAGCACGCGGGTTACGGCTCTGATCACGCGAGTCACGGGCCCATGACACTCTTCAGCGCGCTGATCCCGCCGGACGACGTCCTCGACGAGGTCGCCGCCGCGCTCGGAACGCCCGAAGAAGGCGATTTCCGCTGGTCGCCGCGGGCGGACTGGCACATCACCCTCGGTTTCTACGGCGCGGACGACCCGGTGGAACGCGGCGAATGGCTCGCCGGACGGCTGGCGGGCGCGGGCCCGGTCGGCCTCCGGCTGGAAAAGGCCGCGACATTCCCCGGGGTGCTGTGGTTGAGTGTGTCCGGAACCGGGCTCCACGAGCTGGCCACGAAGGCCGGCGCCGGGAGTGAGGGCAGGCCGTACGTGGCCCACCTGACACTGGCCCGCTTCCCCCGCGACCGGCCGGACGCCGCGAGCGCGTGGGAGGAGCGGCTGGCCGGGTTCACCAGTGAGACTTGGACGGCGACCGAGGCCGTTCTGATGAGCAGTGACCGTGAGCGGGGCGGGTCGCGCTACCGGGTGATCCGGTCGTACGCGTTGAACCACGCCCGCGACTGAAGCCGCTGATCACGAGGCTGGTAGCCTCGATGATTGGGTCCGGCTGCAGTCCGTGGCGGCCGTGACCGTCTCACCCGGCGTGAAGACATCGTCCGGGCCGCACGGCACAGAGTATCTAGGAGCACCACTGTGGCTTTGTCCACCGAAGAAAAGAAGTCGATCCTTGCCGAGTACGGCGTGCACGACTCGGACACCGGATCCCCGGAGGCCCAGGTCGCGCTGCTGACCAAGCGCATCGTCGGCCTCACCGAGCACCTCAAGGCTCACAAGCACGACCACCACTCCCGTCGCGGGCTTCTGCTGCTGGTCGGCCGCCGCCGCCGGCTGCTGAACTACGTGATGAAGGTGGACATCGAGCGTTACCGTGCGCTGATCCAGCGCCTCGGCCTGCGCCGATAGCTCGAACCCGAGGGGGAGTGACCACATCGGTCGCTCCCCCTCGGTCCAAGTACAGAGACACGCGGCGCGAGCGCGCACGAGGAACCGTCCGCCGGTCCTCGGTAGTGGTTCCCGGGCAACGGCCCGGGGGCTTCGATCGAAGACCGGCCTCACTCCTCGAGCGTCCGCAGGCGAAACAGGTCCCAGGGTGGGAGACTCGCGCCGTTACAGAGGATCAAAAGAGGAGATACACCCTATGACCGACTCCACCGGAGTCACCGTGCACGAAACCGAAGCCGTGATCGACAACGGCCGTTTCGGCACCCGCACCGTTCGCTTCGAGACCGGCCGCCTGGCCCGTCAGGCCGCCGGCGCCGTCGTCGCGTACCTCGACGAAGAGACCATGCTGCTCTCGGCGACCACCGCGTCGAAGCACCCGAAGGACCACTTCGACTTCTTCCCGCTGACCGTGGACGTCGAGGAGCGGATGTACGCCGCCGGACGCATCCCCGGCGCGTTCTTCCGCCGCGAGGGCCGCCCGTCGACCGACGCGATCCTGACCTGCCGCCTGATCGACCGGCCGCTGCGCCCGTCGTTCGCCGACGGTCTCCGCAACGAGATCCAGGTCGTCATCACCGTCCAGAGCCTCAACCCGGACGACCCGTACGACGTGCTCGCGATCAACGCGGCCTCGGCCTCGACCCAGATCGCCGGCCTGCCGTTCTCGGGCCCGGTCGGCGGCGTCCGCGTCGCGCTGATCGAGGACCAGTGGGTCGCGTTCCCGACCTGGAAGCAGCTGGAGCAGGCCACCTTCAACATGGTGGTCGCCGGCCGGATCGTCGGTGACGACGTCGCCATCATGATGGTCGAGGCCGAGGGCACCGAGCAGACGCTCGACCTGATCGCCGCGGGGAGCAAGGCGCCGGACGAGGTCTCGGTCGCCGAGGGCCTCGAGGCCGCGAAGCCGTTCATCAAGGTGCTGTGCGAGGCACAGCAGCAGCTGGCCGAGCTGGCCGCCAAGCCGACCGGCGAGTTCCCGGTCTTCCTCGCCTACGAGCAGGACGCGTACGACGCCGTCGCCGCCATCGCGACCGACGACCTCGCGAACGCCCTGACCATCGCGGGCAAGCAGGACCGCGACAACGCGACCGACCAGGTCAAGGCCGCGGTGCTGGAGAAGGTCGGCCTGGGTGAGGGCGAAGCCTTCCAGGGCCGCGAGAAGGAGATCGGCGCGGCGTTCAAGGCCCTGTCGAAGAAGATCATGCGCAAGCGCGTCCTCACGGACAAGATCCGCATGGACGGCCGCGGCCTGACCGACATCCGCTCGCTCGCCGCCGAGGTCGCCGTGATCCCGCGGGCGCACGGTTCCGCGCTGTTCGAGCGCGGTGAGACCCAGATCCTGGGCGTCACCACGCTGAACATGCTCCGCATGGAGCAGCAGATCGACTCGCTCTCCCCGGAGACCACGAAGCGGTACCTGCACCACTACAACTTCCCGCCGTTCTCCACCGGCGAGACCGGCCGCGTCGGTTCGCCGAAGCGGCGCGAGATCGGCCACGGCATGCTCGCCGAGCGCGCCCTGGTCCCGGTCCTGCCGAAGCGGGACGAGTTCCCGTACGCGATCCGCCAGGTCTCCGAGGCGCTGGGCTCCAACGGCTCCACCTCGATGGGCTCGGTCTGCGCCTCGACCATGGGGCTGCTGAACGCGGGTGTCCCGCTGAAGGCGCCGGTCGCCGGTATCGCCATGGGCCTCATCTCCGACGAGGTCGACGGCGAGACCCGCTACGTCGCGCTGACCGACATCCTGGGCGCCGAAGACGCCATGGGCGACATGGACTTCAAGGTCGCCGGCACCAAGGACATCATCACCGCGCTGCAGCTCGACACGAAGCTCGACGGCATCCCGTCGGAGGTCCTCGCGGCCGCGCTGAAGCAGGCGAAGGACGCTCGCCTCACCATCCTGGAGGTCATCGCCGAGGCGATCGACGGCCCGGACGAGATGAGCCCGTACGCGCCGCGCGTCACCAGCGTGAAGATCCCGGTGGACAAGATCGGCGAGGTCATCGGCCCGAAGGGCAAGATGATCAACTCGATCACCGAGGAGACCGGCGCCGACATCTCCATCGAGGACGACGGCACGATCTACGTGGGCGCGGCCGACGGCCCGTCGGCGGAGGCGGCGATCGACAAGATCAACGCCATCGCCAACCCGCAGCTGCCCAAGGTCGGCGAGCGCTTCCTCGGCACCGTGGTGAAGACGGCCGCGTTCGGCGCGTTCGTCTCGCTGCTGCCGGGCAAGGACGGCCTGGTGCACATCTCGAAGCTGGGCAACGGCAAGCGGATCGCCAAGGTCGAGGACGTGGTCAACGTGGGCGACAAGCTCCGCGTTGAGATCGCCGACATCGACAACCGCGGCAAGATCAGCCTGATCGTGGTCAAGGAAGACGACGCTGCCGACGCCGCCGAGAAGCCCGCCGAGGGCGACAAGGCCGAGGCCCCGAAGGCCGACGCGTAGCAGTCCCGCTTCGCTCCACAGCACCAAGTGATCCGTGAAGGCCACCTTGAGGGACTCTGAGTCCCTCAAGGTGGCCTTCACGGCACGTGAGGCAGAAGGATCCATGGCTCGTCAGATCTCCGGGCACGAACAGCCCGTCGGCAGCACCCGCACCCTCGAGTCCACTCCGGACGGCGCGGTGGTCAAGCGCAGCGTGCTGGCCGGTGGCCTCCGGGTCATCACCGAGCACGTCCCCGCGTCCCGGTCGGTGACGGTCGGGCTGTGGGTCGGCGTCGGATCGCGTGACGAACCGTCGTCGGTCGAGGGCGCGGCGCACTATCTCGAACACCTGCTCTTCAAGGGCACCACGAACCGGGACGCCACCCAGATCGCCGAGGAGATCGACGCGGTCGGCGGGGAGTTCAACGCGTTCACCGCGAAGGAGCACACCTGCTACTACGCGCAGGTGCTCGACGAGGACCTGCCGCTCGCGATGGACCTCGTCACCGACGTCGTGTTCGAGGCGCTGTGCACGGACAAGGACGTCGAGACCGAGCGCAGTGTCGTGCTCGAAGAGATCTCGATGCGCGACGACGACCCCGAAGACCTGCTGCACGAGACGTTCGTCGGCGCGATACTGGGCGACCACGCGCTCGGGCGGCCGGTGCTCGGCAGCGAGAAGTCCATCGTCGAGATGTCCGCTTCGGCGCTGCGCGGGTTCTACCGGCGTCGCTACACGCTGCCGCGGATGGTGCTCGCGGTCGCCGGGAACATCGAGCACGGCCAGGTGCTTCGCTTGGTGCGCAAGGCTTTGCGGAACCGGCTGACCGGGGCGGCGACCCCGGTGCCGCCGCGGGGCGGGCGGGCGCGGATCGCGATGGCGCCGAAACTCGCGCTGCACACCGACGACACCGAGCAGGCGCACGTGATGCTCGGCCTGCGTTCGCTGTCGCGGCACGACGACCGGCGGTTCGCCCAGTCGGTGCTCAACGCCGCGCTCGGCGGCGGGATGAGCTCGCGCCTGTTCCAGGAGGTCCGCGAGAAGCGCGGCCTGGCGTACCAGGTGTATTCGTCCGTCGCGAGCTACGCCGACGCCGGGCACATGGCCGTGTACGCGGGCTGCCAGCCGGAAAAGCTCGGCGAGGTCGCCGGCGTGATCCGCGAGGTGCTCGAACTCGTCGGCAAGGACGGGCTGAGCGAGGCCGAGGTCGCGCGGGCGAAGGGGCAGCTGCGGGGCGGGCTCGTGCTCGGCCTGGAGGACACCTCGTCGCGGATGTCGCGGATCGGCAAGAACGAACTGAACTACGGCCGCTATCTCGGCGTCGACGACACGGTGGCGCGGATCGACGCCGTCACCACCGAAGAGGTCTGTGCGCTCGCTCGCACTCTGCTCGCCCGCCCTGGTGGCGTCTCGGCGGCGGCGGTGGTCGGGCCGTACGCTCACGCCGACGACCTTCCGGACGATCTGCACGAGGTGATCGCATCATGACCGCTGGGATTCGCGTCGGCGTGCTGGGCGCACGCGGCCGGATGGGCCAGGAAGTGGTGAACGCCGTCGACGGCGCCGACGACATGGAGCTCGTCGCCGCGCTCGACGCCGGTGACGACTTCTCGGCGCTCAAGCAGGCACAGGTCGTCGTCGACTTCACCCATCCCGACGCGGTGATGGACAACCTCGAGTTCCTGACCGGCAACGGGATCCACGCCGTGGTCGGCACCACCGGGTTCAGCGAGGAGCGGCTGGAGAAGCTTCGCTCGTGGCTCGCCGCCGACCCGTCGCTCGGCGTGCTCATCGCGCCGAACTTCGCGCTCGGCGCGGTGCTGGCGATGCGGTTCGCCCAGCAGGCGGCGCGGTTCTACAACTCGGCCGAGGTCATCGAACTGCACCACAACCGCAAGGCCGACGCGCCGTCCGGCACCGCCGCGCACACCGCGCGGCTGATCGGCGAGGCCCGTGCGGAAGCCGGTCTCGCTCCCGGTGAAGACGCGACGACGTCCGAAGTGGACGGTGCCCGCGGCGCGCTCGTCGACGACGTCCGCGTGCACTCGGTCCGGCTCCCCGGGCTGGTGGCGCACGAGGAGATCCTGTTCGGTGGCGAGGGCGAGACGCTGACCATCCGGCACGACTCGCTGCACCGCACGTCGTTCATGCCGGGCGTGCTGCTCGGCGTGCGCTCGGTGCTCACGCGGCCCGGCCTCACGGTCGGTCTCGAGAACATCCTCGACCTGTGAGGGCCCGCAACTTCGCCCTGGTGATGACGGCGGCGCTCGCCGTCTACGTCGTCCTGCTGGCGGGCCGGGCCATCGCGTTGCTGCGCACCGGCGAGACGGTGCCGGTGCTTTTCGGCATCGGCGTCCTGCTGCTGCCGGTGCTCGGGATCTGGATCATCGTCACCACCTGGCGGTCCGGTATCCAGATCCAGCGGCTTTCGCGGCGGTTGGAAGAGGAAGGCGGCCTGCCCGACGTCTCCGATCTGCCCCGCAGGCCTTCGGGTCGGGTGGATCGCGACGCCGCGGACGCCTGGTTCGACGAGCGCCGCGCCGAGGTCGAGGCGGATCAGGAGAACTGGCGCGTCTGGTACCGGCTGGCGTACGCGTACGAGATCGCCGGGGACCGGAAGCGGGCCCGTGCGACGATGCGGCGCGCCGTGGAACTCGAAGCCGCCTCCCGCACTTAGTCCTCTGATTGCGGGGGCGTGATCCCGAGGACGGGCAGGCATTCGCGGACGGCGACGAGTTCGATGTCGTCCCGGCGCCGCCACTGGTCGCGGGTCAGCAGCCATTGCTTGATCCGCGCGGGTTCGCCGCGCCGGGTGTCCCAGGTGACGCCGTTCGGTGCGTAGCCCAGTGCCTGCGAGACGCTGTTCGAGGCCTGGTTGTCGAAGAAGGCGTCGCTGGACGCCTCACGCGCTCCGAAGCCCTCGAAGGCCAGCTGGAGCACGGCCTGCCGCATCTCCTTGCCCAGGCCGCGGCCCCGCATGTCCGGGCTGAGCCAGGAAAAGGAGGTGACCGTGCCGAACGTGGCGAAATCGATGCCGATCAGGTCCTGCATACCGACCGGCTCTCCGTCGACGACCACGACGAAGTACAGCCGCCATTGGCTCTCGCTCACCTGGCCCCGGCCCCGCCAGATCCCGCGCAGCCAGCGCCATTCGCGCTCCGGGCTGTCTTCGTAGAGCGAGGCGGGATCGTCGAAAGGCCACGGTGGTTCGGTGACCACGCCCTCGCGGACCGTCGGGATCAACCGCTCCAGGAGTTCGTCCGTCGCCCCCAGCAGGGAAAGCCGGGGTGTGTGCACCTGCACGTTCAACGGCGGATACGCGAACGAGGTCGGCATGGGCGAAAACCCTAGGGGCCCGCCGCTCCGGCGCGCACTCCAATTTCCGGGCTCAGTAGTGGAACCAGCCCGCGAACAGGGCCGGAGAGGCGGCCAGCAGGCTGAACCGCAGCCAGCGGCCCACGAAACCGGTGGCCAGGAAGGTCGCCAGCGGCATCCGCACCAGGCCCGCGAGCACACTCGTGGCCATGTACGGCGGCAGGCCGACGATCGAGCTCACGCCGTACGTGCCCGCCATCCAATGCGGATGCCGATGGCACCGCTCGCGCAGGGCGTCGAGCCTGGCCCGCATCTTCTTGGTGCGTGCCCGCCACCGCTCCCGGCGCGGGGTGGGCGGCCGCTCGCGGTGCAGGCGGTCGTGCAGCGGTTTCGGCAGCTTGATGGTGCCCTTCGCGGCGAGGTAGTAGAGCGTCTTCCCGCCCACCTGACCGGCCGCGACGATGGCGCCGAGCAGCAGCCACGGCATCGTCGGCTGGCTCGCGCACAGGCCGATGAGGAACATCTCGATGCTGACCACGGGGAGGATCGCGGAACCGAAGGCGACGCCGAACGACAGGAGCAACCAGCCCACCATCGTTGCCTCCCCGTTATCTTCGTTCTCTCCAAGTTATCAGCTGAAAACCTGGACGCACTGGGGCCAGCCCCCGTTCCCGGCCTCGGGGCCGCACCAGAAGATCACCTGTTCGTCGGTTCGCGGCCACCTGCCGCTGCCATGCTGGAGCCGTGGCCGACGTGCACGACGCGGTCCGCGGCAAGGGTTTCGCGGATCGCTTCGCCGACTTCTGCGCGGCCGTGGTGCGGCGCCTCCCCTTCGGGCTTTCCCGGCTGGTGGCGCCGAGTTTCCTCGGTTTCGCGCTCATCAACGGGTTCACCTTCGGGGTCGACCTGATCCTGCTGACCCTGCTCCGCGGCTGGCTCGGCCTGCCGGTGTGGCTGGCGATCACGCTCGCCTACGCGACGGCGTTCGGGCTGAGCTTCGTGCTGAACCGCAGCATGAACTTCCGCTCGCACGCGCCCGTCGGCAGGCAGGCGGTGCTGTACGTCATCGCGATCGTGATCAACTACGTGGCGTTCCTGCTCGGCGTCGGCGCGGGACTGGCCGCGCTGGGCGTCGATTACCGCCTGTCCCGGCTCATCGCCGGGGCGTGCGAAGGCGTGTTCATGTACTCGGTGATGCGCTGGGTCGTGTTCGCGAAGTCAGGGAGTGAGCTCGAGGTCGAGGCCGCCGGTGAGCCGGACTTCGCGCACGTTCGTGCTTCCGGTGTCGAGGATGCGGACGGTCCCGTCGGGCGACCAGCCCGCTCGGCGGAAGAAGCCCAGTGACGCGTGATCGGTCTGGGCGACCCAGCTGATCCCGCGGGTGGCGCCGTCCTCACGCAGCCAGGCGGACGCGTTCGCCAGCAGGCGTCCGGCGTGCCCGCGCCGTCCCCAGCGCGGCTCGACCAGGAGCGAGGCGATGAGCGCCGTCGTCGACGCGTCGTCGGGCAGCGAACCGTCGGCCGTGGCGACCTCGCCCACCGGAGCGCGGCCTGCGACGCAGAAACCGACGGTGTACTCGCCTTCGGTGGCGAGGAAGACACGCGTGCCCGGGTACTCGATCGTCTCGGTCCAGGTCTTTTCGAGTTCCTCGATGTCGAGGCCGGCGACGGCCGCTTCGCCGAGCAGCTCCGTGTAGGCGCTTCGCCAGGTGTCGCGTTGGATACGGGCGATCTCGGGGGCGTCGGACACGACTGCTGGGCGGACTTCGGCGGCGGCCATGGCAGGAAACCTACAGCGGAGCGAAGCTCCATCCGTTGAGGGTGGGGGTGGGGAGGAAGGTGGAGTTAACGGTGCCGCCGAAAACTGTCGGTGGTGGATGGCACCATTCCGACGATGAGCACTACGACCATCAGCGGTCCGGTCGCGCGCCGGATCGCCCTGGCCGCACAAGGGTTCGCCGACGCGCGTCCCGGTGGAGCGGTGACGAGGAGGCATCTGCAGCGCGTGTTGTCGCGGATCCAGTTGCTGCAACTGGATTCGGTGAACGTCGCGGTCCGCGCGCACTACATGCCGTTGTTCTCCCGGCTCGGCGCGTACGAGCCCGCGCTGGTGGACGACGCGGCCTGGTCCCATTCCGCGCGCAAACCCCGGATGCTGGTGGAGACCTGGGCGCACGAGGCGAGCCTGCTGCCGGTGGCGGACTGGCCGTTCCTGCGGTCCGGGGCGAAGCGTATGGGCTGGTGGACGAACTACGCGCGGGTGGTGGAGCAATCGCCCCAGCTGGTGGACGACATCCTGACCGTGATCAAGGAACACGGACCGATCGGCGCGGGCGGTATCGAGCGCGCGCTGGAGGGAAAGTCCGGCGGTTCGAAGCCCGGCTCGTGGTGGGAGCGGTCGGAGGTCAAGAAGGCCTGTGAGTGGCTCTTCGGCATGGGCCAGCTGACCACCGGCACGCGCCGGTCGTTCGAGCGGTTGTACGACCTGACCGAACGCGTCGTCCCGCCGGAGATCCTGTCGCGGACCGTGAGCCCGGAGGAAGGCGCCCGCGAACTGATCACCCGTGCGGCCGTCGCGCTGGGCATCGGCACCGAACGGGATCTGCGGGACTACTACCGCCTTGGCCCGGACGTCAGCAAGCGGGCGGTGGCGGAGCTGGTGGAGGAGGGCGTGCTGGAGCCGGTGACCGTCGACGGCTGGCCCGCCCCGGCGTACCGGCACTTCGCGGCGAAAGCACCACGGTCGGTCGCCGGCCGGGCCCTGCTGTCGCCGTTCGACCCGCTGATCTGGGAACGGGCCCGCACCGAGCGCATCTTCGATTTCTTCTACCGCATCGAGATCTACGTGCCCGAGCCGAAGCGGATCTACGGGTATTACGTGTTCCCGTTCCTGCTCGACGGCGAACTCGTCGGCCGGGTCGACCTCAAATGCGACCGTGCCGCCGGGGTGCTTCGCGTCCAGGGCGCCTTCGCCGAACCTGGGGTGGATGTCGCGCGGGTCGCGAGTGAGCTGGCGGGCGAACTGCGGCTGATGGCGGAATGGCAGGGGCTGGACGGGGTCGCGGTGGGGGAGCGGGGCGATCTCGCTCCGGTGCTCTCGCGCCTCGTGCGCTGAGCCTCGTGAGTGGTAAGGACGGTTCTAACCGTCCTTACCACTCACGACCACGCACGAGGGACCTTTGCTCCCACCCCCGTGGAAAAGTGCGAGCAAAGGTCCCTCGATCCCCCTGTGGTCCGCGGCTCAGCTGGCCGCGCTGGTCACCACCGCGTCACCGGTGCCGGTGCGCGCCCGCACCTTCAGCGAGACCTCCGAAGGCGCGGTCTCCGCGACCTCCAGTTCGCTCGACACCGAACCGGTCGTCGACGAGAGGTCGATCTCCGCCTGGACACCGCCGCGGATCCCGACCCGGACTTCACCCGATCCGGTGGTCAGCTCCAGCGTCCCGGAGGCGGCGTCCGCCACCGAGAGGGAGCCGCTGCCGGTGCGCGCCAGTACCTCGCCCGCGACCTCGCCGAGCCAGACGTTCCCGGTGCCGGTCGCGACCGTGGCCGAACCGCTCACCGAGGCCGCCTCGACCGAGCCGCTGCCGGTGCGCAGCTGCAGGCCCGACTGCGTCGGCCCGAGTTTGATGTCGCCGGTGCCGGTGCGGACGATCGCCGAACCGTCGGCCCGTTCGAGGGCGATCTTGCCGGCGCCGGTCAGGAGGTCGGCCCGCCCGGCGGAGCCGGTGACCGTCACGTCGGCCGCCCCGGCCCGCACCTCCAGATGCGAACCGGCGGGCGCCCGGACGGTCACGGCGAGCGGGACGTTCTTCAGCTGCCAGGCCTTCGGCGCCTGGACGACCAGCCGGTTCCCGACCTTCTCGATCCGCGTCTGCGCCACGGCGTCGTCCACCGACCCCACCGGCGAACCGCCGAGCTGGTCGCCGAAACGTTCCCCGACCCAGCTGAGCAGGCTCGTCATCCCGTCCACCCACGGCTGCTGTTCGCCGCCGTCGCGGCGGACCTCGGCGTGGACGCCGCTCTCCCCGGTCAGCTCGATGGTCACCCGGCCGATGGCCACGCTCACGTCGACCTCGATCGGGCCCTCGGCCTCGAAGTCCTCGACGCGCACGGTCTCTTCACCGGCGGGAATGCTTTCCTCGGTCATTTCCGTCCCCCTCAGCCCTGGACCCAGCCGTGCAGGTGTGAACCGGCACCGCCGCCCGGCTTCTGCTTGTGCTGCCAGTGCTCGCTCCCGCTCTTGCCCAGCGCGCCCTGGACGGCCTGCGAGACGAACGTGTTCAGCGAAACCCCCTGCGAGGCGGCCGCGGCTTCGGCCTGGCCCTTGACCTGCTCGAACAGGCGCAGCGTGATGCGGGTGATGTCGCCCGTGTCCACCTTGGGCGCGCGCGGGGTCTCCCGCGGCGCCTCCTGGCGGGGTGCGGACCGCTCGGCGCCCTCCGCGGAGCCGGAGCCGGTGACGACGACGCGCACATCGCGGCCGTCGAGCCGGACGTCGACGACGTGCCCCGGCAGCGCCGAAGTCACTTCGGCGGCGAGGTCGGCGAGGGCGTTCATGATGGTCAGGCGGGCGGCGGGCTCCAGCGCCGACGACAGCAGCGCGGCAGCGCGCCGCGTCTGCTCGTCGCCGGCCGAAGCCGTGTTCGCGAGATCCTCGCGAAGGCTTGTGATGTACGGCGTCAGATCCATGACGCCACTATGACGTCACTTGTGATGTCACGTCAAGGAGACCTGACGTCACCGTGATGTCGCCCCGGCGTCAAACATAGTTGCGGTTAGGCTGCCCGGAGTCGTGGAGCAGGGGTCGAAAAGGAGTGCGAACGTGGCCGAGACCGTGTCACCCAAGGTTCAGCTGATCGCGAAGACGGAGTTCTTCCCGCCGTCCGACGTACCGTGGTCGACCGATGCCGACGGTGGTGAGGCGCTGGCCGAATTCGCGGGCCGGGCCTGCTACCAGTCCTGGAAGAAGCCGAACCCGAAGACGGCCACCAACGCCGGCTACCTCGAGCACATCATCGACGTCGGCCACCTGTCGGTGCTGGAGCACGGCTCCGTCAGCTTCTACATCACCGGCATCTCCCGGTCGCTGACGCACGAGCTGATCCGCCACCGGCACTTCTCCTACTCGCAGCTCTCGCAGCGCTACGTGCCGGAGCGCGACGCCGCGTTCGTCGAGCCCGACGTCATCGCGCAGGACCCGGAGCTGCACGCGAAATTCCTCGCCGCGTCGCAGGCCGCCGTCGACGCCTACACCGAGCTGCTCGCCGGGCTGGAGGAGAAGTTCGCCGACGTGCCGAGCGCGACCCTGCGCCGCAAGCAGGCCCGTCAGGCCGCCCGCGCCGTGCTGCCGAACGCGACCGAGACCCGCATCGTCGTGACGGGTAACTACCGCGCCTGGCGGCACTTCATCGCGATGCGCGCCACCGAGCACGCCGACGTCGAGATCCGCGCCCTGGCCATCGAGTGCCTGCGCGAGCTGCAGAAGGCGTCGGGCAACGTGTTCGCGGACTTCACCATCTCCGCGCTGCCCGACGGCACCGAGGTCGCGTCCAGCCCGAAGGTTCTCGAGGGCTGATGCGACGCCTCGCGATCGACGTCCGGCCCGGCGAGTACGCGGTCGCCCGCCTCGCCCCGGACGCGCCGGTTCCGGCGAACCTGCTCGACCCCGGCGAGCCCGTGCTGATCTCCCTCACACGGACGCCGGAAGAGCTGTCGGTGATCTGCCCGGCCGGTCTCGCGCCGGCCGGGGCCACCGTCGAGGACGGCTGGCGGCTGCTCTCGGTCCGCGGACCGCTGGCCTTCACGCTGACCGGCATCATCGCGGCGTTGTCGAGCGAGCTCGCCGCCGCCGGGGTGGCGCTGTTCTCGATGTCCACTTTCGACACCGACCACGTGCTGGTCCGGGCTTCCGAACTGGAGCGCGCGGTGAAGGCGCTCCGGGAAGCCGGGCACGAGGTCACGGTCTGATTCACCTGCCGGGCGAAGGAACCTTTCGGAGCGCGAACGGGTCCGAGTTAGCATCCTGCGCGAACCGAAGGAGCACCGAACCTTGACCGACGAACAGACCCGTCCGTACGGGCCGCCCCAGCAGACGCAGCAGGCCACCGGCGCGCGGATCGTCGCCGGCCGATACGCCCTGCTGGGCGAGCTCGGCCGCGGCGGGATGGGCATCGTCTGGCGTGCGCAGGACCAGGTGATCGGCCGTCAGGTGGCGATCAAGGAACTGAAGTTCCCGAACGCCCCCGAGGACGCTTCGGTGCTGTCGGAGCGGATGCTGCGCGAGGTCCGCTCCGGTGGCCGCCTCAACGACCCGGCCGTCGTCACCGTGTACGACGTCGTCACCGAGAACGGCGCCACCTACATCGTGATGGAGCTGGTCGAGGCGCCGACGCTGGCCGATCTGGTGCGCGACCGCGGGCCGCTGCCCGCCCAGCAGGTCGCGCTGGTGGGGGAGCGGGTGCTGTCCGCGCTGCGGGCCGCGCACGCCGCCGGGATCGTGCACCGCGACGTCAAACCCGCGAACATCATGGTCGCGCCGGACGGACGGGTGAAGCTCACCGACTTCGGTATCGCGCACGCCGCCGACGACCCGCGCCTGACCACCAGCGGCATGATCGTCGGCTCGCCCGCGTTCATGGCGCCGGAACGGGTCGAGGGCCGCGACGCGATGCCCGAATCCGACCTCTGGTCGCTGGGCACGACACTGTTCTTCGCCGCGGAAGGCATCGTCGCGTTCGAACGGTCGACCACCGCCGCGACCCTGCACGCGATCATGACCGAGGCCCCGTACCTCACCCGGGTCCAGGGCCCGCTGGCCGCCGCGATCCTCGGCCTGCTGGTCACCAAACCCGAGGCGCGGATGTCCTACGACCAGGTGCGCAGCCTGCTCGCGGCCGCGCAAGGCGTGCAGGCCCAGCCGACGCCGCCCTCGGGCGGCACGGCGATGATGCCGCAGTCCGGCCAGCCGATGACCCGGCTCGCCCCGGCCCCGGCGAAGCGCAACCTGCGCCCGCTGTGGCTGAGCCTCGCCGCGGTGGCCGTGATCGGCGCCCTCGTCGGCGGGATCTTCCTCGGCCGCTGGATGGCCGCGCCCGAGGGGAGTTCGCAGGCGCAGGCGACGCTGACGTACGGCATCAACGGCCAGGTCAAGCTCGGTTCGTCCGGGGACTGCTACAACGTGCCGCTCAAAGAGGGCATCAACCTGAACGACGGGGTCAGCTGCGACAAGGATCACCTGCTGGAGATCTTCGCCAAGCGGGCACTGCTCGAAGTCGAGTCCTCCAGCGACGACGACGCGCAGGTCGCCGAGTACCCGGGAGCGGAAGCGGTCAACCGGATCGCCGAGGCGACCTGCTCGGCGACCTTCAACTCGAACGTCGTGCCCGCGGTACAGCGGGCCTCGCTGACCTGGCGGGCGGTCGTCCCGACCGAGGCGGAGTGGAAGCGGCCCGTGGACAAGAACGACTCGAGTTCGTCGACCTACTCGCGGGGCTACTACTGCCTGCTCGCCAAGACCGACGGGAGCCAGATCCCCTCGCAGATCACGACCAAGGTCAAATAGCTCACGCCAGAGTTTGCGCCGAGTTCGCCTTCGTCGCGGAAAATCTCCCGCATTCTCGGGAACGACCACGTCGGCAAGGGGTCCGGCGTTCGCAGGAGGTACCTTCACACCATGTCCACTCCACCCACCGCAGCGCCGGGAAGACCGTTCGGGCGCGTGCTCACCGCGATGGCCACCCCCTTCGACGCCGACGGCGCGCTGGACCTGAAGCGGGCGCAGGAGCTGGCCGAACACCTCGTGGAACTGGGCAACGACGGTCTCGTCGTGAACGGCACGACCGGGGAGAGCCCCACCACCACCGACGCCGAGAAGGCCGAGCTGGTCCGCGCCGTCGTCGAAGCCGTCGGCGATCGCGCGACGATCGTCGCCGGGGCGGGCACCAACAACACCGCGCACAGCATCGAGCAGGCCAAGCAGGCCGAAGCGGCCGGCGCCCACGGCATCCTCGTCGTCACGCCGTACTACTCGCGGCCCAGCCAGGCCGGGCTGTACGCGCACTTCACCACGGTCGCCGACGCCACCGAGCTGCCGGTGATGCTCTACGACATCCCGCCGCGCTCGATCGTCCCCATCGAGGTCGACACGCTGCTGCGGCTGGCCGAGCACCCGCGCATCCTCGCGGTCAAGGACGCCAAGGGCGACCTGATCGCCGGCTCCGAGGTCATCGCGAACACCCAGCTCGCCTACTACTCCGGCGACGACGGCCTCAACCTCCCGTGGGTCTCGGTCGGCGGCGCGGGCGTGGTCAGCGTGATCGGGCACGTCGTGGCGGGCCGGATCCGCGGCATGATCGACGCCTACGAATCCGGCGACACCTCCACCGCGCGCACCAACCACCGCGGCATGCTGCCGGTCCTGCGGGCGATGTCCCGCGTCGGCGGGGTCGCGTTCTCGAAGGCGGCCCTCAAGCTGCGCGGATTCGACATCGGCGACCCGCGGCTGCCCATCGTGGCCGCGAGCGACGAGCAGCTCCAGGCGATTTCCGCCGATCTCGCCCAGGGGGGCGTGCCGCTCGGGGAAAGCGCCGCCAGTGACTGGCATGGTGCACGAGTGGCACAAGCAGATTCAGCGGCGGCCTACACGGCGCCGACCTCACATACCAGCGTAGGGACCATGCCTCGGTGAGTTCATTGCCAACCGGACCCGGACCGACCACCCCACCGCCCGCGCTGCCCGAAGGCGCCTTGCGCGTGGTCGCGCTCGGCGGGATCGGCGAAGTCGGCCGCAACATGACCGTCTTCGAGTTCGGCGGCCGTCTGCTGATCGTCGACTGCGGGGTCCTCTTCCCCGAGGACGACCAGCCCGGCGTCGACCTGATCCTGCCCGACTTCCGCGCGATCGAAGACCGCCTCGAGGACATCGACGGTCTCGTCCTCACCCACGGGCACGAGGACCACATCGGCGCCGTCCCGTTCCTGCTGCGGCTCGTGCCGGACCTGAAGATCTACGGCTCCCGGTTCACGAACGCGCTGCTCGCGGCCAAGGCCAAGGAACACCGCCAGCGGCCGAACCTGATCGAGGTCCGCGAGGGCGAGCGACGCAAGGTCGGCGAGTTCGACCTCGAGTTCTTCGCGGTCAACCACTCGATCCCGGACGCGCTCGCGGTGGCCATCCGCACGCCCGCGGGGGTCGTGCTGCACACCGGCGACATCAAGCTCGACCAGCTCCCGCTCGACGGCAGGCTGACCGACCTCGCCGGGTTCTCCCGGCTCGGCGACGAGGGCGTGGACCTGTTCTGCGTCGACTCGACCAACGCCGAGGTGCCCGGTTTCGTCATGCCGGAACGCGACATCGGCCCGGTGCTCGACGACGTCGTCCGCAAGGTCGGCCAGCGCGTCATCGTGGCCTGTTTCGCGAGCCACGTGCACCGGGTCCAGCAGGTGCTCGACGCGGCCGTCCGGCACGGGCGCCGGGTCGCGTTCGTCGGCCGGTCGATGGTCCGGAACATGGGCATCGCGGCCGATCTCGGCCTGCTGAACGTGCCCGACGGCCTGCTGGTCAACCTCGACCAGGCCAGTGACCTGCCCGAGGGCAAGGTGCTGTTCGTGTCGACCGGTTCGCAGGGCGAGCCGCTGTCGGCGCTGTCGCGGATGGCGCGCGGCGAACACCGGCAGATCTCGATCCGCGCCGGCGACACCGTCGTGCTGGCCAGCTCGATGATCCCGGGCAACGAGACCGCGGTCTTCGGGGTCGTCAACGGCCTCACCCGGCTCGGCGCGAACGTCGTGCACCAGGGCAACGCCAAGGTGCACGTGTCCGGGCACGCGTCCGCGGGCGAGCTGCTGTACCTGTACAACGCGGTGCGCCCCAGCAACGTCATGCCGGTGCACGGCGAGTGGAAACACCTGCGCGCCAACGGAGAGCTCGCCGTGCGCACCGGCGTCGCCCCGGAGAACGTGGTGATCGCCGAGGACGGCGTCGTGGTCGACCTCGTCGACGGCAAGGCCACGCGGACCGGCCGGGTCGAGGTCGGGCACGTGTACGTCGACGGCCTCTCGGTCGGCGACGTCGGCGAGTCGACCCTGTCCGACCGGCTCGTGCTCGGCGAGGGCGGTTTCATCGCCATCACCGTCGCCGTGGACACCAGCACCGGCCGCGCGGTGACGCGGCCGACGGTGTCCGGACGCGGGTTCTCCGACGACCCGAAGGCGCTCGACGCCGTGGTCCCGATGGTGGAGATGGAACTCGCCAGGACCGAGGCCGAGGGCATCACCGACACGCACCGCATCGCGCAGGCAGTGCGCCGTGTCGTCGGCCGCTGGGTCGCCGACACCTACCGGCGCCGCCCGATGATCGTTCCGACGGTCATCCCCGTTTAAAGCTCGTGAGTGGCAAGGACGGTTCTAACCGTCCTTGCCACTCACGAGGCGGGACGCGAGCAGCAGGGCGAAGGCGACCGTGATCGCCTGGCCGAAGAGGGCGTTGCGCGCTTTGCGCTGTTCCGCGCGGGTGGGCCGGTTCATCACGAATTCCCCCGGTTTCGAGTGTTTTCCTTACCGGGCAAGTGTTTCGCGAGCCGCGCCGGGGCACCTCCCGCCTCGGTAGGGTTTCTCTACGCCGAAAGTCGTAGCCTTCCCCTAGGGGTGCTGTCGGCGTACCCTCGGACGCTCCTCGAGGCCATGCCGGGAGACCGGGAGAGTCCATGGGACGCCACGCCACCACCCGGACCCGAAGACGGATACTGGTGCCGCTGCTGGCGGTCTCGCTGGCGGCCGTGCTCGGCGCGGCCACCTGGGTGGTCGTGGCCATGGCGCGGTCCGGGCCCGACTGCGAGACCACGCGGGTGGTCGTCGCCGCGTCGCCCGACATCGCCCCGGCCGTCACGCGGGCCGCCCGCGCCCTCGATCTCGCGTGTGTCGCCTTCGATGTCCAGGCCAGGGAACCCCTCCAGCTGGCGCGGGAACTGTCCGGAACCGCGCCGAAGCCCCAGGCCTGGATCCCGTCTTCGACGCTGTTCCTGAGGCACGCCAACGGGGTTCCCGCCTCCGGGCCGTCGATCGCCAGCTCGCCGGTGGTACTCGCGGTCGCCGAACCGGTCGCGCGGGAACTCGGCTGGCCCCGCAAACCGCCGACCTGGCCGGAAGTACTCGGCCACGCCGGGATCGTCGCCGGAATGCCGGATCCGGTGCGCGATCCCGTGGGAGTCTCCGCGTTGCTGGCGCTACGAGAGGTCGCGAAGGACGCGCCGGATCCGGCGGCAGCGTACGTCGCCTTGCTCCGGAAGTTCTCCACCACCACTTCGGGTGCCACGGTGTTCCCCGCGTCGGAGAACGCGGTGCTGCGGCACAATTCCGGGCTTTCCGAGGGCGAGACCGCGCTGGTGGCCGCGTACTCGCCCGCGGCCATGGCGCTCGACTACCCGTTCGTCGAGATCGCGGGGGCGAACCAGCGGCAGGCCGAGGCCGTCGCGGAACTGAAGCGTGCCTTGCTCTATGGCGCCGCGACCGGCACACCGTCCGAACTGCGCGCCTCCGGCGGCCAAGCGTTGCGGCCGGCGGAAACCGATCAGCGCATCCAGGCGCATGGGCAGCGCAGTGCCGAGATCCCGGCCGCCGACGAGGTCGACAAGGCGCTCAGCCAGTGGGCCGGCGTGAACGCGAGTGTGAGGGTCCAGGTCCTCATCGACGTGTCCGGCTCGATGAGCGCGCCGGTCCCGGGAACCGGGAAGTCCCGTCTGCGGATCACGCTGGAGGCGGCGGAGAACGCCCTGCACTTGTTCAAATCCACGTCACAGGTCCGTTTCCTGGCCTTCGCGACCAAAGTGGACGGTGAGCGGGACTACCGGGAGATCCTGCCGATGGCCCCGGTCGAGCAGCAGCTGACGGCGGTCGATCGGTTGCGTGCCGTCCGCGCCGTGCCGGATGGGCAGACCGGGCTCTACGACAGCGTCCTCGACGTCTACCGGCTGGCACACCGGGAATTCGAGCGGGGGAAGCTGAACCTCGTCATCGTGATGACCGACGGCCGCAACACCGATCCTGGCGGCATCGGCCGTGACAACCTGGTGGCGGAGCTGGGAAAGCTGCGCGACCGGGAGCGCCCGGTGCCGTTGATCGCCATCGGGATCGGCCCGGACGCCGACGAGGCCGAACTCCGGCAGCTCGTCGCGCCCGTCGGCGGCCAGTCCTTCCTCAGCCGTGATCCCGCGAAGATCGGAGAGGTGTTTTACGGGGCTCTCGGCCGGATCGCCGGCGCTGGATGAAGTAGACGCCGAGGATCACCGCCAGGCTGATCAGGCTCAGGTAGAGCTGGGCCCGCGTGTCGGCGTCCACGAACAACATCGACGCGACCACGGCCAGCGTCCCGGCGAGGGTGAGCCGGCTCAGCCACGGGTAGCCCCACATGCGCAGTTTCAGCCGTTCGGGCGCTTCGGCCTCCAGGCGGCGCCGCATCCGCAGCTGTGAGCCGGCGATGATCGCGTAGACGAACAACGCGACCGCGCCGGCGGAGTTGATGATGAAGTAGAAGATCTTGTCCGGGGACACGAAGTTCATCACCACGGCCACGTAACCGACCGAAGTGGACACCAGGATCGCCTTCCACGGGACGCCGCGCCGGTTCGTGTCGCGATCCATTTCGGCGCCCAGCCGTTGCCGCGCAACGCGAACAGCATGCGGGAAGCGGTGTACAGCCCCGAATTCAGCACCGACAGCACGGCCGTCAGCACCACCGCGCTGACCACGGTCTCCGCGGCGGGGATGCCGAACCGGCCGAACGCGGCGGCGAACGGGCTGGTCGTGGTCGGGATGTCGCGCCAGCCGGTGATCATCACCAGCAGCGTCACGGAGCCGACGTAGAACACGATGACCCGCCACACGATCGACGAGGTCGCCTTGCGCACGGCGGTCTCGGGCTCCCGCGATTCGGCTGCGGCGATGGTGACGATCTCCGCGCCGAAGTAGGAGAAGATCACGATCACCACCCCGTGCACCACCGAGAACGGGCCGTTGGCGAGGAAGCCGTCCTGCGCGATGTTGCCGACCGAGAACGAGCCGCCGGGCCAGGCGCCGAGCACGAACAGGACGCCCACCACGAGGAACACCACGATGGTGGCGATCTTGACCGACGCGAGCCAGAACTCCGTCTCCCCGAACGAACGGGCGGAGGCGAGGTTGGCCGCGGTCAGCAGCAGCATCAGCACCAGTGAGAAGATCCATTGCGGCACAACGGGAATCCACGTTTGGAGGATTTTCGCCCCGGCGACGGCCTCGAACGCGACCACGCCGACCCAGAAG
Organism: Amycolatopsis sp. NPDC058340; assembly: GCF_042723975.1. Classification (NCBI taxonomy): domain Bacteria; kingdom Bacillati; phylum Actinomycetota; class Actinomycetes; order Pseudonocardiales; family Pseudonocardiaceae; genus Amycolatopsis; species Amycolatopsis sp. NPDC058340. The sequence continues at coordinate 60,434 of NZ_JBHXIB010000017.1, forward strand.
TACCAGTACAGCCAGCCGACGGTGAAGCCCGCCCAGCCGCCGAGCGAGGTCCGCGCGTACTCCATGAAGGACCCTTGTGACGGCGAGGCCGTCGCCATCTCGCCCAGCATCCGCATCACCAGCACGACGATCAGGCCGCCGATGGCGTAGGAGAGGACGGCCGCCGGGCCGACGGTGTGGATGACCGCGCCGCTGCCGATGAACAGGCTCGCGCCGATGATGCCGCCGAGGGCGATCATCCGCACGTGGCGTTGCCACAGGTCCGGGCGCAGCCCCGCCCGTTCGGAGCCGGATTCTGGACCCATGTCGCGGTGACCTCCTGTCGGGGTGACGGCGGATCGCGGGATTGTCGCACCGTGTGGCCCGAAGGAAAAGTGTTTGCGCAACCCCAGGTGAACAGGCCGATGTGGACTCTGCCAACCTAGGCACCTCCACCGCGTTCCGAGGAGCTCTTCGATGCCGCACGCCGTCCTCCGGTTCCTGCCCGCCGTCGCCCTGGCCGCCGTCGCGCTCGCGGGCTGCTCGGACGAGGCGCCCCAGTCGCAGACGGCGCCTCCCGGCTCGTCACCGGTGGCGCAGCAGGCCGCCGTCCCGTTCAACGACGCCGACCTCGCCTTCGCGCGGCAGGCCCTCGCGCACCATCAGCAGGGCGTGGATTTGGCTTCCCTGGCGGAAACCCGCGCGGCGAACGAGCAGCTGAAGGCGCTCGCGAAGCGGATCATCGACACGCACGAACCGGAGATCGCTCGGCTCTCCGGGCTGATCGAGGCGTGGGGGCAGCCCGCGCCGGACGATCCGAACCTCGAACACGTCCAGCGCGACGGCTACGTCAGCCCCGGCGACATGGCGGCACTGGCCGCACTGTCCGGAAAGGACTTCGACCGCCAGTTCGTCGCGCGGCTGCTGCGCCAGCGCGAGGCCGGCGTCCGCATCGCCGACGCCGAAACCCAGCACGGCCGCAACCCCGACGCCCGCGACCTCGCCGCGACGACTTCGCGTTCGCAGCAGCAGGAGATCGGCGACCTACGGGGCTTCCAACAGGGTTGAGTCCGTCTGGACCACGTTCGAATTCAGCTGGACGATATACGCGCCGGTCAGCAGCACCACCGCGCCGGCGGCTTGGATCCAGCTGAGCGCCTCGCCCAGCAGCAGCCAGGCCGCGGCGGCGGCGATCAGCGGCTCGACCAGCCCGACGACGCTCGCCACCGACGCCGGGAGATGACGGAGCGCCGCCATGCCCGTCGCGTAGGCGAGGACGGTCGCGATCAGCACCAGCGCGATCAGCAACGACCACACCGGCGGCTCCCACGGCCCGAACGTGGCCGGCGCGTCGAGGACGCCCCACGGGATCGTCCACGGCGGGGCGACCGCGCACACCAGTACCGCGCCGATCGTCATCCCCCAGGTGACCATGCCGAGCGGATCCCGGTCCGCGACGCCGCGCTCGCCGAGGAGGAAGTAGCCCGCCGAACAGACGGCCGCGCCGAGCCCGGCGAGCAACCCGAGGACGTCCAGGCTGAGCCCCTCCCAGACCTGCGCGACCAGTACGAGCCCGGTCATCGCCAGCGCGATCCCCGCCCACATCGCCCTCGGCAACCGCACCCGGCGCACGAACCGCACCCACAACGCGATCAGCACCGGCGAGGTGAACTCGAGCAGGATGGCGATCCCGACCGGGATCCGGCCCGCCGAGAGGAAGTACATGAGCTGGACGCCCGCGACGCCGAGCGAGCCGTACGCGAGCAGCAGCGGCCACTCGTTCTTCGTGACTTTGAGGAGCTTCGGCCGGAAGACGGCGACCAGCGCGAGCAGCACGACCGCCGACAGCCCGATGCGGATCGCCGCGACCTGCTCCGGCGACAACCCGGCCTGCATCGCCGGTTTGCCCAGCACACCCGAGGTGCCGAAGAAGAGCGCGGCGAGCAGGATCAGCGTGATGCCCCGGCCGCGATGCGCGACGTGCTGGCTGGGGGCGGCGGCGAGTTCGGCGGTCACGGCCGGAGGGTAGAGGCCGGGTGACGGCGGGTCGACCCGTTTTCCCACCGGTTGGTCCCCGGCCGGGCCTCGTGAGTGGCGAGGACGGTTAGAACCGTCCTCGCCACTCACGAGCGGTCCTGGCTGCGGATGGGCCACCGGGCAGGTCCGTAAAGGCCTCCTTGAGGGACTCTGGGTCCCTCAAGGAGGCCTTCACGGACTTGATGATCGCCACGAGCGTCCCATATGCACCAGCAGTCACGGCGCCTGCGCGTGAATGCCCCCTTCCCTCGGCTCAGCCGAGGAAACTCGACCTTTGTGTACTTGGGCGAGCGGTCAGAAGGAGGTGCCGCCGTCGGTCCAGTTCGTCTGGGCGAAGTCCTCGTCGTCGACGGGAGCGCGACGCGGTTTGCGCACCGGCTCCGGCTCCGGTTCCGGGGGAGCGGCGACCGGCTGCTCCGGCTCGGTGGCTTCGAGGGCCTGGGGCTCGGGGGTGCCGTTCGGCCAGACACAAGGGGATGTGGCGCCGACGTAGAACTTGCCGAGGTCGTTCGCCTTGATCGACATGTCGAAGGCATCGCCGGTGTTGCGGGCGAAGACGTACTGATCCGTCGGCCGGGAGTCGGTCAGGATCTTGAAGGCGTGCGACTCCCACCACTGGGTGATCGCCGTGAAATGTTCGGCGAACCGTGCTGGGTCCAGGCCGATGATCTCGTAGGTCGCGGAGATCTCGAAGCGCCCCAGCGGGCCTTTGTCGGTCGGGTCCGTGCATTCCGAACGGTTCCGCGTGAACGGCTTCAGCTCGGCGCCGGCGGGTAACGCCGACAGCGCGCCCTGGATGTACTGCTCGACCTTGTCGCGAGCCTGCTGTTCGGTGATCGTCGATTCCATGTCGTCCCCACCTCCAGGGGAACAGGCCGCCGAGAGCATCAGCGAGGCGAGGATGAATATGAGAGCCCGGTTCAAGTCGTCGGCTTCCCGGCGATGATCTGGCCGAGATTGTTCAATGACGGGTTGTTGTCTTCCCAGTATTCGCTGTGCGCTTCCTTGCTGTACCCGCCCCATCCGTCCGTGCCGGGAGCCGAAGTGAACACCTGCCCGCCGAAGTCCGCGTCGGCCGGGTCCTGGCCGAGGATCGGGTCGTATCCGGCGATTTCGAGGTTCGCCAGGTTGATCATGTCGTGCTCGGCCACCGTCGCGTGCACGTGCTTGCCGATCTCGTCCTGATCCACCCCGTCGAGTCGCAGCTCGCTGACGTCGTGCGCGCCGACGCCGGGGCTCGCCACGAAGACCAGTTCGTCCGCGGCGAGTCCGCCGTCGACGGCCGCGTGCCCGACGACGGTGGTGCCGTAGCTGTGCCCCATCACCGTGTTGTGCGAAGGCGGTCCTTGGTGTGTTTCCCGTAGCCCGTCTTGGAATTGCGCGAGTGCCGCCTTGCCGCCGTCGGCGTACTTGTCGCTCGCGGCGTCGGTGATTTCGTTCGGCGCGTCGTAGCCGAGCCAGGTGATCACGGCCGTCGAGGGCGAGCCCGACGTGGTCGCCGCGGCCCACATCTTGTCGGACCGGTTGAGATCGCCGCCGATTTTCGACAACTCCGATCCCGTCCCCGGCACGTATGTCGCCACGTTCACCGCCGTGTCGGGATTCCCCGCGGAAACGATCGCCTTCCCGTCGCCGGCGGTGTCCAGCCCCAGCAGGAACGCCTGCGGCTCCGACCGGTCCAGCCGCTGCTGGATGGCTTCGAGTCCCTTGAGTTTCGGATCGCCTTGGAGCCGCGTGATCTCGCGGGCGAGGACGGCGCGGTTGGCGGCGTCGCGGTCGGCCGCCGGGATGCCGTCGAGATTCCCGATGAGCCCCGGATTTCCTTGCAGCAGGGCGACTTTCGCCGTGTCCGACAGGCTCGCCCACCAGGCCTTGTTGTCGCCGGGGGTGCCGTTCTCCGGCGGGCCGATGATCGACAGGCCGCTTTGCGCGGCTCCGGCGTCGGCCGCTTGGGCGAGCGTGCCACCACCCTGTTCGGTGATCTCCCCACGCAGGGCCCGCCGCAGGATCTCGGCGAAATCGGCGTCGACGTCGGTCGCGCGGCGCAGGCCCTGTTCGACCCTGTCCGTCAGTTCCGCCATCACGCGAGCCTGGTCGGGCCGCGGGACGCCGACGGTGATCTCGCCACCGGCGCCGATGGTCAGGCCGTTCCGGTTGGCCAGTTCGTCGGTCTCCCGCACGAACGCGACGATCCGGTCCAGCGCGATCTGCACCTCGTGCGCACCCCGCCGGACCGCGGACGCCCCGGCGACGAGTCGCTCCAAGGTCGAGGTCAGCGATTCGCCCCGCGTCGTCGCGGCGATGGCCGCGTCGCCGCTCCAGCCCGTGAAGCGCGCCATGGCTTCGACGTCGTCGTTCGCGGCGATGATCCGGGTGCAGCCGTCGTTGAGCGCGTCGGCGACCTCGCCGATCGCGGCCGGATCCCAGCGGCGCACATCACCCCAGGTGAGCATCAGACGGGGAGTTCCCGTGACGCCGCCAGCTCGTTGGAGCGGTAGCGGACGGCCGCCGCGTCCAGCCGTTCGGCGTAATCCGCGGTGTTCCCTGCCCATCCGGGCACCGCGCGGCCCCACGCGTCCGCGAGCAGCCGGGCCGCTTCACCGGAGACACCACCCGGCAAGCCCGTCGCGACGCCGGCGAGCGTGGCCGCGAGGTCCACCTTCCCGACGTCGGCCGAAGCCCGTTTCGCCGCGCTTGACGCCGCGCCGATCGCCCCCAAAGCCACCTCGTACCCGCCGGTCATCCCGCTTCCTCCCCGTAGCGTGACGCTGTGTGACCACTCTACGACGCGGGAGACGGACGCGCGGTTCCCTTCACCCGTCCTTGACGAGTCCGTCGGCGATGTAGCGCGAGACGGTGGCGAGCCGCCGCCCCTGCAGACGGAGGGCGCCGCGGGCGAGATCGTCGGGTTCGGCGGACTTGCGCGAGACGAACGAGCCGCCGTACGGATTGCCCGATTCGAGCAGCTGAGGATCCGTGTAGCCGAGCGGCAGGACGATGGCGCCCCAGTGATAGAAGATGTTGTTCGTCGCCAACACGGTCGATTCGAGCCCGCCGTGCGCGGTGGACGCGGTGGTGAACGACGTCGCGACCTTGTTCACGAGCTTTCCCTTGGCCCACAGGCCGCCCGTGCTGTCCAAAAAGGACTTCAGCTGCGCGGCCGGGCCACCGAACCGGGTCGGGCTGCCCGCCGCGAAACCGTCGGCCCACTCCAGGTCTGCCAGCGTCGCCGTCTCGTGGTGCGGCCCCGCGTCCACCCACGCCTGCCAGCGCGGATTGCTCGCCACGGCATCCGGCGGGGCGGTTTCGGGAACCGTGCGGACGCGGACTTCGGCCTCGGCCTCGCGGGCACCGTCGGCCAGCGCCGACGCGAGTTTCGCGGTGTTGCCGGTCGCGCTGTAGTAGACGACGAGGATGCGGGTGCTCACGTCCGCCGACCTTAGGCGAGCGTGAGCGCCCGTCTCAGGATCCGGAACTCAGTGCTTCTTCCAGGGGCTGACGGTGTCCGTCGGCCGCGTCGGGTCGTGGAACCGGGGCTTGTCCAGTTCGTCGCGGCGCAGCGGGACCAGGCCGTCGGTGATGGCCTGCATGATCTTGGCGTGCGCGCGGACCCCGGCGCCCGGCCGCTCCGGTTCGACCTCCGACAGGTCCACCGGCTCGCCGAAGTGCACCTTGAACCGCGGCCGCCGCATGGGTGCGCTCAGCCCGGACTTGGCGAGCGGCACCAGATCGGCGGGGCCGTTGACGGTCTCCGTCCCCCAGTAGACGGCTTCGTGCGCGCCCCACTGGCTGATCGGGATCACCGGCACCCCGGCGGCCAGCGCCAGCCGTGCCGCGCCGGTCTTGCCCCGCTCCGGCCACAGGCCGGGGTCGTGGCTGATCCGGCCCTCGGGGTAGACGATCAGCGGGTCGTGGGTGGTCCGCAGGGCTTCGGCGGCTTCGGCGAACTGGCCGACGGCCGTCGACGCCTGTTTGCGGTCGACCCGCAGGTGCCCGCTGACCCGCAGCGCCGGGCCGATGACCGGCGCGTCGAGGATGCCGCCCGCCAGCATGAACCGCGGGTTGATGCCGATCCTCTTGCAGGCCGCCATCAGCACGAACGCGTCGAACACGCCGATGTGGTTGGCCGTCATGAGCAGGGGCCGCCGTCGCAGTTCCGCCGAAACACCGCCGGTCACGGTGAGTTTGCCGACGAAGTTGACCAGCCCCCGGTCGATGTTCAGCATCGTGCGCCAGATGGCCGGGGCGCGGCGAGCCGAATTGTCCTCCTGATGCAGCGCGAACATGGGCAGAGCATGTCATGAAGCCCTTTTCACCCGGATGGCCGCTCAAGCTGTGACCTGAGACGAATGTTCCGGATGTGCCCCGAGTGGCAGCCGGGGCTGGAGGGTCGAGGCGGTTACCGTGGAGACATGGCTAGCGGGTCGACGACCAGGAAGCGGAGTACGGCGCGAAGCGGCGGCAGCAAGGGGCCGGCGCGAAAGCCGCGTACCCCGGCGAAGCCCAGGTCAACGGCTGCGAGGAAGCCCGCTCCACGACGTCCGGCGCCACGGAAGAAATCGTCCGGCACGTTCGCCAAAGGGGTGCGCGGCACCTGGAACCTGCTCGCGAAGGGCCTCGGCACCCTCGCGCGGACGGTCGGCCGCGGCCGCGAACTGGAACCCGAGCACCGTCGCGACGGTCTCGCCCTCGGTCTCATCGCGCTGGCGCTGGTGATCGCGTTCGGCGTCTGGTGGCGGGCCGCCGGCCCGATCGGCGGCTGGGTGGAGATCGGCACCCGTTCGCTGCTGGGCGCCGGGGCGGTGACGCTCCCGCTGGTGCTCACCGTGGTCGCCGTCGCGCTGATGCGGTCCGAGCCGGTGCCCGAGGCCCGGCCGCGGATGGTCATCGGCACCCTGCTGGTGGTTTTGGCGGTGCTCGGCCTGCTGCACATCTTCACCGCGCTGCCCGAGACCAACGACGGCCGGATGTACGCCGGCGGGGTGATCGGCGCGTTCTCCGGCGGCCTGCTGACCATGGGCGTCACCACGTGGGTCGCCGTGCCGCTGCTGGTGCTGGCGCTGCTGTTCGGCACGCTCGTGTTCACCGGGACGCCGGTCCGGGAGATCCCGCACCGCCTGCGGAACTGGGGTCTCGACCCCGAGGAGATCGAAGAGGCCGAGGCCGAGCGCAAGGCCATCCACGAGGAACGCGACGCCGTCACCGAGGCCGATCCGAAGTCGGTCCGCTTGCGGAAGCCGTCGCGCCGCCGCCAGGCTTCGGCCGACCACGAGGGCGAGCAGCTCGACATCGAGGCCGCGCTGGCCGAAGCGCCGACGCCGCTGCGTCCGCCGAAGCCCGCGCCCAAGCCTGTCGAAGAGAAGAAGCCGAAGAAGGCCGAGGCGCCGCTGGCGGTCACCAGGACCGTCGAGGGCGACTACAAGCTCCCGCCGCCGGACCTGCTTAAGCTCGGCGACGCGCCGAAGTCCCGCAGCAAGGCCAACGACGCCATGATCGAGGCGATCACCGGCGTGCTGGAGCAGTTCAACGTCGACGCGCAGGTCACCGGCTTCACGCGGGGGCCGACGGTCACCCGGTACGAGGTCGAGCTCGGCCCCGGCGTGAAGGTCGAGAAGATCACCGCGCTGACCAAGAACATCGCCTACGCGGTGGCGACCGACAACGTCCGGCTGCTGGCGCCGATCCCCGGCAAATCCGCCGTCGGTATCGAGGTGCCGAACTCCGACCGCGAGATGGTGCGCCTCGGCGACGTGCTGCGCGCGCCGTCGACGGTCAAGGACAACCACCCGATGGTCATCGGGCTCGGCAAGGACATCGAAGGCCATTTCGTCACCGCGAACCTGACGAAGATGCCGCACCTGCTGGTGGCGGGGTCCACCGGTTCCGGTAAGTCGAGCTTCGTCAACTCGATGCTGGTGTCGCTGCTCGCGCGGTCGACGCCGGACGAGTGCCGGATGATCCTGATCGACCCGAAGATGGTCGAGCTGACCCCGTACGAGGGAATCCCGCACCTGATCACGCCCATCATCACCCAGCCGAAAAAGGCCGCCGCGGCGCTGGCCTGGCTGGTGGAGGAGATGGAGCAGCGCTATCAGGACATGCAGGTCAACAAGGTCCGGCATATCGACGACTACAACAAGAAGGTGCGCTCGGGCGAGATCACCGCGCCGCCGGGCAGTGAGCGCGTCTACCAGCCGTACCCGTACATCATGGCGATCGTCGACGAGCTCGCCGACCTCATGATGACCGCCCCGCGCGACGTCGAGGACGCGATCGTCCGGATCACCCAGAAGGCGCGTGCCGCCGGTATCCACCTGGTGCTGGCGACCCAGCGGCCGTCGGTCGACGTCGTGACCGGCCTGATCAAGACGAACGTGCCGTCGCGGCTGGCGTTCGCCACGTCGTCGCTCACCGACTCGCGGGTCATCCTCGACCAGCCGGGCGCGGAGAAGCTCATCGGTATGGGTGATGCGCTGTACCTGCCGATGGGCGCCGGGAAACCGGTCCGTATCCAGGGCGCCTTCGTCGGCGACGAAGAGATCTCCGCGGTGGTGAACTTCGCCAAGGAACAGGCGCAGCCGGACTACCAGGACGGCGTCACCGCGGCGAAGGCGGGCGAGAAGAAGGAGATCGACTCCGACATCGGCGACGACCTCGACGTGCTGTTGCAGGCCGCCGAGCTGATCGTCACCTCGCAGTTCGGCTCGACGTCGATGCTGCAGCGGAAGCTGCGGGTCGGCTTCGCCAAGGCCGGACGCCTGATGGACCTGCTGGAAAGCCGCGGTGTCGTCGGTCCTTCGGAGGGCTCGAAGGCGCGGGACGTGCTGATCAAGCCGGAGGAGCTGGAGTCGGTGCTGTTCATGATCCGCGGCGGCGGGGATGCGAACGGCGGCGACGTCTCCGACGACTGAACCCCTGCGAAAAGCCTCGTGAGTGGTAAGGACGGTTCTAACCGTCCTTACCACTCACGAGGCTTTTGAAGACCGGTGCAACGGACCGGAGCCTCCGCTACGTCCTTAGCCCGTGGACCTCAAGAAGCTGCTCGTCGTCTTCTGCGCACTGGCCGGCCTCGCCTGCGGAGCCGGCAGCTCCGCCGCGCGCGAACAACCGGCGTCGGCCCAGCCCTCGCCGGCGCAGCGGCCTCAGCCCGCCAGTGACGCGCAGAACAGCGTCGAGCTGGGGGAGACCGTCGTCCTCAAGACCGGTGACACGACGGAGGTCGCGTCGAAGGACGTCAGCATCCGCTTCGCCCGCTTGGTGTCCGATTCCCGCTGCGCCACGGGAATGGTCTGCGTCTGGGAAGGGGAGGCCGTGGTCGAGCTGACCTTGGCCGAACCGGGACGCGGCGAGCGGACGACGGCGGCTCTCGCCTCCACCGGACGTGGGGGCAGGCAGTCCGTCGAGTTCGCCGCCTGCCGGGTGGACCTGGTCGCCGTGAGTTCGGGGGGCGACCAGGTCACCCTGCGGGTGTCCAAGGCTTAGCGAGGGACGTTCAGGTCCGTGCTGCCGGTGCGCGGGTGGCGGTTTCGTGTGACCGGACGGACGACACATGTGTCTGAATGGACGACACTCGTGATTTAACGGACGACACGCGGGAACACGCGTGACGTCCGTCCAGTCACGTGTGTCGTCCATCCCGTCACGCGAAACCGTCACGACTGCCTCACCGGAGCGCGTTTCCCCAGCCGTCGAGATACGCGACTTCGGCCAGCGGCACGCGCGCCGCGGGTTTGAAGTCCGGCACCGTCGTGTAGGCGACCGGCAGCAGCCCCACCTGTGTGACGCCGGACGGGATGCCGAGGATCTCGGCCGCCTCCGCCTCGTGGGTCAGGTGGTACGTCGTGAGCGTCGAGCCGAGGCCTCGTGACCGCAGCGCCAGCTGGAAGTTCCACACCGCCGGGAAGATCCCGCCGTAGAACGCGGCGTCGGTCGCGTTGTCGCCGCTCGGCCTGCCGTTCAGGCAAGGGACGACGAACACGGGCACCCGGTCGATCACGTCGATCAGGTGCTGTCCCGAAGCGAACGCCCGCGCCACCGAAGGCTCGGTGATCGCCTCGCCCAGTGCCGCCGCGTTCGTCTCCAGGTACGCCTTTCCGGCCCTCCGGAACAGCTCGGACAGCCGGTCCTTCACGCCTTGATCCCGCACGACGAGCCACCGCCACGCCTGCTGGTTGCCCGGGGTGGGCGCCTGCAGCGCGAGCCGCAGGCACTCGTCGAGCACCTCGGGTTCCACCGGCCGGTCCAGGTCGAGTTTGCGGCGGACCGCTCGCGTCGTGCTCAGCAGGTGGTCGGTGACCGAGGTGTCCATATGCCGCCTTTCTACAGATGTGCCGCCAGGAAGCGGTCGATCAGCTCGCTGATCGGTTCGAGGTCTTCTTCCAGTGCGAAGTGCCCGGTGTCGAAGAGGTGGACCTCCGCCGAGGGGACATCATTCCGGAAAGCCTCGGCTCCCGCCGGGACGAAGAACGGGTCGTTGCGGCCCCATACGGCGAGCACGGGCGGCTGGGCCTCACGCAGCCACGCCTGGAACTTCGGGTACGCGGGCGGGTTGTTCCGGTAGTCCCAGAAGAGGTCCAGCATCGCCTCCGCCCGGCCAGGCAGGCTCAGGAAGTACTGGTCCAGCAGGTGGTTCGCCGGATCGACGGTTTCCGGATCGCGGGCGCCGGTGTACTGGTAGCGGATCTGTTCCGGTTCGAGGATCTTCTCGAACCCGCGCCGCGCCTCGGTTTCGTCGGTCAGGGACGGGAAGTCCGGCATCGCCGGGCCGAGCCCCTCGACGTAGGCGTTGCCGTTCTGCGTGATCAGCGCCGTGATCTGGGACGGCCGCGAGACGGCCAGCCGCAGGCCCGTCGGGGCGCCGAAATCGAAGACGTAGAGCGCGTATCGCCGCAGTTCCAGCGCGTCCACGAACTCGCCGACGACCTCGGCGAGCCGGTCGAAGGTGAACGTGAAGCCCTCGGGCGTGACGGTCTGCCCGAAACCGGGCAGGTCCGGCGCGACGAGCCGCCACCGTCCGGCGAGACGCCGCATCAGCCGCACGAACTGGTGCGACGACGTCGGGTAGCCGTGCAGCAGGAGCAAAACGGGCGCTTCGGGGTCGCCGGCTTCGCGATAGAAGACCTCGACGTCGCCGAGTTTGACGGAACGGTGCCGGATGGTCGCCATGAACACTCCCTAATGGTTAAAACTGTCTTGAACCATTAGTACCTGATAGTGTCAAGGCATGCTCGATCTCGACTCGCTTCCCGGTGACGATCTCGCGGTGAACCTCGCCGACACGGTCATGCTTGCCGTCTCGCCGCCGGTCGATCTGCTCGACGGCGGCCATGCGAAGTTCTGGGCGGCACAGGCTCTGCCGGAAGGCGCCCAGGCGCCGTCGCCCGAGCAGACGAGGCGGCTGCGTTCGGCGGTGCGTGAGCTGCTGGAGGCGGTCGTGGCGGCGCGGGAGCCCGAGGCGTGGGCGGTGGAGCGGGTGAACGCGGCCGCGGCCGCCGTCCCGACCAGCCCGCGGCTGACCGACGGGGGAGCGGAGACGTGCTGGCACGGCGAGGACGGCGGCGAGATCGCCCTCGCCGCGGTCGCGGTCGCGGCGATCGACCTCGTGTCCGGGCCGCGTGCCGCTCGGCTGCGGCGATGCGGCGCGCACGATTGCTCGATGCTGTTCGTGGCGGCCAACAGCAGGCGCGTGTGGTGCACGCCGTCGCTGTGCGGCAACCGGGTGCGGGTCGCGCGCCACGCCGCGAAGGGCTGAAAGCGTCCTTCACCGCGTCCTATGCGGGGAAAGTCCCGTTCGGCTACAGCTCCAGCAGCATCCGGCTGTTGCCCAAGGTGTTCGGCTTCACGTACGGCAGGTCGAGGAACTCCGCTACACCGGGATCGGCCGAGCGCCGCATCTCCTCGTAGACCTCCTGTGTCACCGGAGTGCCGTCGATCTCGACGAAACCGTGCCCGGCGAAGAAGTGGGTCTCGAAGGTCAGCACGAACAGCCGCTTCAGCCCGATCTCGCGGGCGAAGTCGATCAGCTGCGCCACCAGCGCGTGCCCGATGCCGCGACCCCGGGAGTCCTTGTCGACCGCGATGGTGCGCAGCTCCGCGATGTCCTCCCACAGGACGTGGAGCGCGCCGCAGCCGAGTACGTCGTCGCCGTCCTCGACCACCCAGAACTCCTGGACGCTCTCGTAGAGGGTGACGAGTTCCTTCTCCAGCAGCACCGTCCCGGCGTCGGAGTCGACCAGCGCCTTGATCTTGCGGACGTCCGCGATCCGCGCCCGGCGGACGGTGGGGCGGCGGTGCGGGAGAGGGTCTGAGGGCACGTCCACCATTAAGCCATCCCCGGCGCCCGGCCCGGCCGAGGGCTCGCCCGAGCGAGCGATCGCCGACCCCGTGGGCAGGCCAGCTACCCTAAGGCACGTGCCTTCTCCCACCACTGATCCTGTCGCCACCCGTCGCGTTTCCTTGTTGACCCTCGGTTGCGCCCGCAACGAGGTCGATTCCGAGGAACTCGCCGGACGGCTGGCGGCGGGCGGCTGGGAGCTCGCCGCCGAGCCCGAGGACTCCGACGTCGTGGTCGTCAACACCTGCGGCTTCGTCGAGTCCGCCAAGAAGGACTCGGTCGACACGCTGCTCGCGGCGTCCGACACCGGCAAGAAGGTCGTCGCCGTCGGCTGCATGGCCGAGCGCTACGGCAACGAGCTGGCCGAGAGCCTGCCCGAGGCCGACGCGGTCCTGGGCTTCGACCACTACGCCGACCTCGCGGAGCGGCTCGACGACGTCGTGGCCGGCCGCAAGGTCGAGTCGCACACGCCGTCCGACCGCCGCAAGCTGCTGCCGATCAGCCCGGTCCAGCGCCCGACCGCCGCCGAGTCGGTCGAGGTGCCCGGGCACGCGCAGCACGGCTGGGGCCCGCGGGTGCTGCGGACCAGGCTCGACACCTCCCCGGTGGCCGCGCTGAAGATCGCCTCCGGTTGCGACCGTCGCTGTTCGTTCTGCGCGATCCCGTCGTTCCGCGGGTCCTTCGTGTCGCGGCAGCCGGACGAGATCGTCGCCGAGGCGATGTGGCTCGCGGAGAACGGCGTCAAGGAGGTCTTCCTCGTCTCGGAGAACTCCACCTCCTACGGCAAGGACTTCGGCCGCGACGGCGCCCGCGCGCTGGAGCTGCTGGTGCCGCGCCTGGCCGCGGTGCCCGGGATCGAACGCGTCCGCGTCTCGTACCTGCAGCCCGCCGAGACGCGCCCCGGCCTGGTCAAGGCCATCGCGACCACCCCGGGCGTCGCCGACTACTTCGACCTGTCCTTCCAGCACTCCAGCGAGACCGTGCTGCGCCGCATGCGCCGTTTCGGCTCCACGGATTCGTTCCTCGCGCTGTGCGACCAGATCCGCGAGCACTCGCCCAACGCCGGCATCCGCACCAACGTCATCGTCGGCTTCCCCGGCGAGACCGAGGAGGACCTCGCCGAGCTGGAGCGCTTCCTGAACGGTGCCCGCCTGGACGCGGTGGGCGTCTTCGGTTACTCGGACGAGGACGGCACCGAGGCCGAGACCTTTGACGGCAAACTCGACGAGTCCGTGGTGGCCGAGCGGGTCGCGCGGATCTCCGCACTGGTCGAGGAGCTGACCTCGCAGCGTGCCGAAGACCGGATCGGCGATTTCGTCGACGTCCTGATCGAGCAGGCGGAGGACGGCGAGGACCCGATCGGCCGTGCCGCGCACCAGGCCCCCGAGGTCGACGGCGAATGCGTCCTGATCGAGACCGAAGACCTGCCGAAGCTCGCGGTGGGTGACTTCGTCCGCTGCGAGGTCGTCGACTCGGAGGGTGTCGACCTGATCGTGCGGCCCGCGCCGCCAGAGGCCGACCGGTGAATGCCGCCCCGAGCGACGCCGGGGCCGGTGAGGGGACGGGCGGTGAGCACGCCCGGGTACCCGATGCCACCCCGGTCCCGACCCTGAACCTGGCGAACCTGCTCACGATGTCGCGGCTGGTGCTGGTGCCGCTGTTCGTGCTGGCGCTGTTCACCGGTGACGGGGAGGACACGTTCTGGCGCGCGATCGCCACCGCGCTGTTCGCGATCGCGTCGTTCACCGACCAGGTCGACGGCTGGGTCGCGCGCAAGTACGGGCTGATCACCGATTTCGGCAAGATCGCCGACCCGATCGCGGACAAGGCGCTGATCGGGGCCGCGCTGATCGGGCTGAGCGTGCTCGGCGAGCTGGGCTGGTGGGTCACCATCGTCATCGCGGTCCGCGAGATCGGCGTGACGCTGCTGCGGTTCTGGGTGATCCGGCACGGGGTCATCCCGGCGAGCCGGGGCGGCAAGGCCAAGACGCTCGCGCAGATCGCCGCCATCACCGCGTACCTGCTGCCCCTGCCCGCGTCCGCCGAGCCGGTGCGCTGGGTGCTGATGGGGCTCGCGCTCGTGCTGACCGTCGTGACCGGGCTCGACTACGTCGTACGCGCGGTGCGGCTGCGCGCGGCCGGAAGGCGTGCCGCCGGCTCATGACAGGCACAGCCGCGCGCAGCGCGTCCGCTGAGGGTGGCGGCGGGGGCATGGATGGAAGCTGAGACCTTGATCACTCACCTGATCGAGCGCGGGCAGACGGTGGCGACGGCCGAGTCGCTGACCGCCGGGCTGGTCTGCGCGACGCTGACCGAGGTCCCCGGATCGAGTGCGGTCGTGCGAGGCGGGCTGGTGGTCTACGCCACCGACCTCAAGGCGAAGCTGGCCGGGGTCGACGAAGACCTCCTCGCCGCGCATGGCGCCGTTCATCCCGAGGTCGCGGCGCAGTTGGCCGCCGGCGCGAGGGATCGGTGCGGCGCCACCTGGGGCCTCGGCCTGACGGGAGTCGCGGGGCCGGACGGGCAGGACGGCGTCGCGCCCGGTGTCGTCCACGTCGGTCTCGCCGGGCCGGACGTCCTCACCGTCCGTACGCTGGACTTGAGCGGTGATCGGGCCGCGGTCAGGGCAGGTGCCGTCTCCGGCGCGTTCGCCCTGCTGGGGGAACATCTCGCATGATCGCCGCGTTCGCCCTTGGCGTATTGCCGTGTCAACACCTGCGCCCAGGGCACCGCTCTGGGTAACGTAGGGGGTAGTCAGTCCTGGAAGGGAGGCGCGTGATGACCGTGCTGTTGCGCGAGGCGATCGGCGACCGGCTCCGACACGCCCGCACGAACCAGCGTCGAACGCTGCGGGACATCTCCCGCGCCGCCAGGGTGAGCCTCGGATACCTGTCCGAGGTCGAGCGCGGGCAGAAGGAGGCGTCCAGCGAGCTGCTGGCGTCCATTTGCGAGGCCCTGGACCTTCCGCTGGGCGAACTCCTGCACAAGGTCGCGGCGGACGTCTCGGCGATGGACAACGTCGAGGTCGCCCCGGTGGACGAGAAGGTCGAAGCGGGCAAGCGGCGCGCTCCGGAGCGGGAAAGCGCCGAAGCGGGCGAGCTCGAAGGCGGCCGTCTGGTGTCCGAGCTGATCGGCAACGACCTGGCCGACCTGCGGATCTCGCCGCCGCCGCGGATGAGCCCCACGCTGCGGACGACGATCTCCGCTCCGAAGATGGTCGCCGCCTAGCAAAGGTCGTGAACGGAAGAGGCCCCAGGCAGTCCGCCTGGGGCCTCTTCCCGTCAGTTGTCGAACGTGCCCGCCTGGTAGGAGCCGCCCTTGGTGTGCGTGATCACGAGCAGCCGGTTGGCGGCGTTGATCATCGCGACCAGGTAGACCAGCGCCGTGACCTGATCGTCGTCGTAGTGCTTCCGCACCAGGGCCCAGGTCTCGTCGGAGACACCGTGGTGCGCGTCGGCGAGGCGGCTGCCTTCCTCCGCGAGCGCCAGCGCGGCCCGCTCGGCCTCGGTGAACACGGTGGATTCGCGCCAGGCGGCGACGAGGTTGACGCGGACCGCGGGCTCGCCGGCGGCCGCCAGATCCTTGGCGTGGGCGTCGACGCAGAAACCGCAGCCGTTGAGCTGGCTGGCCCGCAGCGACACCAGCTCCTGGGTGACCTTCGGCAGCGTCGAGCCTTTGATGCCGACACTGACGTTCGCGAAGCGCTTGCCGAGTTTCGCGCCGAGCTCGGTGCCGTTCAGATCGAACCGGGTGTCCATGATCTCGTCCTCTTTCGTGGTCGTGTGCCGAACTTGACGACCACCAGACGCCGTCGGCCGGGCCGCGCTGACAGGAGCGGGACGTGACGAGCGCCACGGCCCCGATGTGTCAGGAATCGGGGAGCCGCGGCATCCGGTGTGGGCAACCCCGTCGCCGAGAACAGGAGCGAGTCCATGTCCGACACCGCCACGGAGGCGTTCGTCGCCCACCGGAACCTGCTGTTCACCGTCGCCTACGAGATGCTCGGTTCGGCCGCCGACGCGGAGGACGTCCTCCAGGAGACCTGGCTGCGCTGGTCGGGCGTCGACCTCGGCTCCGTGGAGAACCCGCGCGCGTACCTGGTCCGCATCACCACCCGGCAGGCGCTCGGCAGGCTGCGCACGCTCGGCCGCCGCAAGGAGTCCTACGTCGGTCCTTGGCTGCCGGAACCGCTGCTCACCAGCCCCGATGTCGCCGACGACGTCGAGCTGGCCGACAGCGTCTCGATGGCGATGCTGCTGGTGCTGGAGACCCTCGCCCCGACCGAGCGCGCGGTGTTCGTGCTGCGCGAGGTGTTCGACGTGCCCTATGGCGAGATCGCCGAAGCCGTCGGCAAGACCCCGGCCGCGGTCCACCAGATCGCCTACCGGGCGCGGGCCCACGTCGCCGCCCGGCGGCCGCGCGGGGCCGCGTCGCCCGGCGAGACCAAGGACGTGCTCGACGCGTTCCACCGCGCGGTCCGGACCGGTGACCTGCAGGGACTGCTCGACGTGCTGTCACCGGACGTCGTCTTCCTCGGCGACGGCGGCGGGGTGGTGCAGGCCGTGCTGGAGCCGGTGGTCGGTGCCGCGCTGGTCGCGCCGCTGCTGGCGGCGAGCCGTCCGGTCCGGGACGAGGCGGCGACGATGGTCACGGCGCAGGTCAACGGCCATCCCGCGCTGATCCTCCGGCTCGGCGACGAGGTCGACACGGTCGTCGCGCTGCGAGTGGAGGACGGGCTCGTCACCGGGCTCTACGCCGTGCGCAATCCGGAGAAGCTGTCACGTATGGACGAGGAGACCGCGCTGCGCCGCTGACGGAGGGTCAACCCGAAAGGTCGTGGACATCACAGTCAGGGGGATCCCTGAATTCCGTCGGGGTCGCCTGGAACGCGGGACGCCGACCTGACACGATGGAACTCAACGCCGGGGTCGGGACGTTGCAACATCACAGAGGGGACGCCCCACCTCGAGGTAACAGCCCGTGGGATGCGAGAAGGCAGGCGGAGGAGATGGCCAACCCGTTCGTGAAGTTCTGGAAGTACATGATGGCGGCGTTCTCGTCGAAGATCGACGAGCACGCCGACCCGAAGGTACAGATCCAGCAGGCCATCGAGGAGGCGCAGCGCAACCACCAGGCGCTGACCCAGCAGGCCGCCTCGGTGATCGGTAACCAGCGTCAGCTGGAGATGAAGCTGAACCGCCAGCTCGGCGACGTGGAGAAGCTGCAGGCTTCGACCCGCCAGGCGCTGGTGCTCGCCGACGAGGCGCGTGCCAAGGGCGACGAGCAGAAGGCGGTCGAGTTCGAGAACGCGGCGGAGAGCTTCGCCGCGCAGCTCGTCACCGCCGAGCAGAGCATCGAGGACCTCAAGACCCTGCACGACCAGTCGCTTCAGGCTGCGGAGCAGGCGAAGAAGGCCGTCGAGCGCAACGCGACCATGCTGCAGCAGAAGCTGGCCGAGCGCACCAAGCTGCTTTCGCAGCTGGAGCAGGCGAAGATGCAGGAGCAGGTCTCCGCTTCGCTGAACCAGATGAGCCAGCTGGCCGCTCCGGGCAACACCCCGTCGCTGGAAGACGTTCGCGACAAGATCGAGAAGCGCTACACCACCGCGCTGGGCTCGGCCGAACTCGCACAGAACTCCGTCCAGGGCCGGATGATGGAGGTCCAGGCCTCCACGACGCAGCTCGCGGGACACTCGCGGCTGGAGCAGATCCGCGCGTCCATGAAGGGTGACTCCGTCGCTCAGGTGACCGACGGCAAGACCGCCGCCGCGCCGGCGAAGGCGTCGAGCTCCGCGGACATCCAGCGTGAGATCCAGGCACGGGTTCAGGCCGAACAGGGCAAGAACCCCGCCTGACACACCAACTGGAGCCGGTCCCGCACCCCGCGCGGGTGCGGGACCGGTCTCACCAGAAGACAGGGGAGAGGGCATGGGGCAGGGCAGGCGCAAGGACTTCGGGGAGTTCACCGCCAAGCTTGAGAAGCACATCGAGAAGCTGCCCGACTACGCCCAGCGCGCGCAGGAGAAGCTGCAGCGCTACATCCCGCCCTCCGAGCAGGGCTCGTCCCCGCGCCCCGCTCAGCCGCCGCGGCCGCGTCCGCAGATGCCGCAGATGCCCGCCATGCCGAAGATCTCGCAGCAGCTGACGTCGATGGCCGCGGGGCAGATCCCGGTCGTCGCCGACGCGAAGGCCAAGTGGGCGCGCTGGAACGAACCCGCCGCCAAATTGGAACGACGCAAACGCCGGGCCTCGCGGGCACTGACGTTCTGGATCCTCCTCACCTTCCTTTGTGGACTGTTCGCCGTCGTCGCGGGCACCGGCCTGTTGAAGAACGGTGAGGCGGACGTCCTCCAGGCCATCGCGGGCGGCGCTTTCGCCGTCATCTTCGGGACTTTCGGGGTCAAGTCGGGGCTGCGGCTGCGGACGCTCAACCGCACCGTGCTGCCCGCCGCCCCCGCCGCTCCGCCGCCGCTGCCCCCGGCGCGGTCGGTCGCGCGTGAGCCGATGGAGCGCCTCGCCGAGAGCGAGGCTTCGCTGGCGGAGCTCCTTCGCCAGCTTTCGCAGCCGACCTCGCTCGGCACCATGCCGGTTTCGGAGATCGCCGTCGCGGACGCCCGCACCACCGCCGCCGAGGCGGCACAGGCCCTGCGCGGCCTCGCGGGCCGGATCCAGGCCATCGAACGCGGCCGCGACGCCGCGCCCGAGCGGGAACGCGGCGCCCTCGACGCCGCCATCAAGCAACTACGCGAGCAGCTCGACGACGGTCTAGACGGCTACGGCGGTCTCGTCGCGGCGGCCGGGCACACCGTCGCCGCGAGCTCGGACGGCATGACGTCGTCCAAGGAGTCGCTCTCCGACGCGACCGACAAGCTCGCCGGCCTCGCCATGGCCCTGCGCGAACTGTCCTGAACCCGTAACTCGCGTGATCAGACGGACGACACGCGTGATTGGGCGGACGACACTCGTGATGTCCGCCCAATCACGCGAGATCGCCGTTCAATCACGCGTGTCGTCCGTTCGATCACGCGAGTTACGGAAACGGGTAGGCTTCTGAGCAGGCGCTTTCCTGGACCATCGTCTCATTCGTCGTCGCTAATACTCCATTGCGTAACGACCTGCTCACTGTGTGGTACCGAAACGCTCGCGTGACCCGAATCCGCTGGTGACGGCGACCCGCGATGCCTAACGTTTCCTACATGCACGCAGTGCTCATCCCAGCTCGGGCCTGAACCCAGCCCGCGTGAGCGGGCGTCCCAGGGTGGCGGACCGGACACAGTGGATCTCGCGCAGTGGTCTTTCTCGTCCCCACCGAGGAAAGGACGCCCAGTGACGACGCTCCCCCCGGAACCAGAGCCGACCCCCGTTCCGCCTCCCAGCTCCTACCAGCGCGTCATAGCCGCCTACGACCGGATAGCCGAAGTCGACCGCCCCGACGTCTGGATCACCCTCCGTCCGGTGGAAGACGCCCTCGTGGACGCGAAAGCCGTCGACGAACGACTGCGCGCGGGCGCGGACCTGCCGCTCGCGGGCACCTTGGTGGCGGTCGCGGACGTGGTCGACGTCGCCGGTCTTCCCACCGCGGGCGAGGACGTCTGCAGTACCGGCGCCACCTCGGTGTCCCGGCTGACCGCGGCCGGGGCGGTCGTGCTCGGCAAGACCAACTGCGACCGGTTCGGCAGCGACTTCCAGCACACCCGCAGCCCTTATGGCGCCGTGAGCGCGGCGCTGAACACCGCCCGGGTTTCGGGGAGCGCGAGCAGCGGCGCGGCCGTCGCCGTCGCGCTCGGCCTCGTCGATCTGGCGGTCGGCACGGACACCGCTGGCGCGGGCCGGGTTCCCGCTTCGCTCAACGGGATCGTCGGGCTGAAGCCGACGCTGGGTCTCGTGCCGAAGACCGGCGCCGCGCCGTGCGGCGGGATCGCGCTGTTCGCCCGCAGCCTCACCTTGGGACAGAGCGCGCTGGGACTGATGACCGGTCCCGACGGGATCGACCCGCTCGCCCGAGACTGGCCGCCGGACGTCCGGCTGTCGGCGGGCGACCGGCCACGGGTGGCGATCCCGGGCTCCGACACGCTCACCGGTCTCTCACTGCAGTCCCGATCCGCTTTCCTCGGCGCGGTTTCGGCGCTGAGGGCGTCCGGGGCCCTCGTGGAGACCGTGGAGGTCTCGGCACTGCTGAAAGTCGGCGACCTGATCCACGACGACGGCTTCACCGCCGACAGGCACCGTGTCGCCGAGGCCGGGATGCTCGCGCTTCGGATGCTGTCCGAGTACGACGCACTGGTGCTCCCGACCGTCGCGGATCACCCCGACGTCTCCGAGGCCTTGTCCGATCCGGACGGTGTCTCGAAGCGGCTGGAGCGTTTCACGGCGTTCGTCAACCTGCTCGACCTGGCCGCGGTCACGGTGCCGTCGTCGCCGTCGGATCTGGGGCCGTACGGGGTGTCGGTGGTGGTGCGGCCGTTCGACGACCAGGTCGCCATCGACCTCGCCGCCGTGCTCACCGACGAACAGGCCGATTTCCCTTATCCCGCACCGGGTGCGGATCTCGTGGTGTTCGGCGCGCATCTGCGCGGGCAGCCCTTGAACGGAAGCCTTGTCCGCGCCGGGGCGCGGTTCACCGGGCTGGTCCAGACCGGCGAGGGCTACCGGATGTTGTTGCTGCCCACCGATCCGCCCCAGCCGGGGGTGGTGCCGGTGAGCGCCACGGGCGAGCACACGATGCTTTCGGGTGAACGTTGGCGGCTCTCGCCGGCCGCTCTCGGTGCGTTCGCGGCAACGTTGCCCGCCCCGTTCGTCCTGGGCCGGATCCGGCTGGAGAACGGGGAAACACCGTTGGCCGTCCTGTGCGACCAGTCCGCCACCGCGACGGCGACGGAGCTGACGCGATACCAGTGCTGGCGTGCCTACCTCAGGTTCGTCAGTACGGCCGGGCCGCGAGACCTCGGGCGACCCGCTTGACCAGACCGGGACCGTGCAGGGCGAAACCGGTGTAGAGCTGGACGAGACCGGCGCCGGCGTCGAGCATCCGTGCCGCGGCGCCGGCGTCGAAGATCCCGCCGACGCCGATGATCGGCAGCTTGCCGCCGGTCTCGTCGTGCACGAACCGCACGACCTCGACCGAACGCGCGGTGAGCGGGCGGCCGGACAACCCGCCCGCCTGCTCGCCGACGACGGCCTCGGGCGGGGCGATCCCTTCGCGTGACAGCGTCGTGTTGGTCGCGATCAGCCCGGCGACCCCGTGTTCGAGGCAGACCTCCAGCAGTTCCGCGAGCGCTTCGTCGGTGAGATCGGGGGCGACCTTCACCAGCACCGGCGTCGGCTTCGCGTCCCCGGCGAGCTCGGCCGAGGTCTTCCGCAGCTCGGCGAGCAGTTCGGCCAGCGCGGATTTGTCCTGCAGCGCGCGCAGCCCCGGCGTGTTCGGGGAACTGACGTTGATCGCGAAGTAGTCGGCGTACGGGTACAGGGCCCGCAGCGAGAACCGGTAGTCCTCGACGGCTTCGCCGAGCGGTGTCACCTTGGACTTGCCGATGCTGACGCCGAGCGGCACCGGCGGCTTCCCGGTCGCGGCGAGCCGGGCGGCGAGCGCTTCGGCGCCTTCGTTGTTGAAGCCCATCCGGTTGATCACCGCGTCGGTCTCGGCGAGGGTGAAAAGCCGCGGTTTGTCGTTGCCCGGCTGCGGATGGCGGGTCACCGTGCCGACCTCGACGAAGCCGAAACCGAGCGCGGGCCAGGCGTGCAGCGCGCGGCCGTTCTTGTCCATCCCGGCGGCGAGGCCGACCCGGTTCGGGAAACGCAGGCCGAGGAAGGTGACCGGATCGTCCGTCCGGTAGACGCGGCCGAGCGCGGCGAGCACGGGGGAGACCCGGCTCAGCCTGGCGAGCGAGCCGATGGTGCGTTCGTGCACGGTTTCGGGGTCGCTGCCGGAGACCCGGTAGAGAGCGGGGCGGACGATCTTGTCGAAGAGCACGGCCCCATCATGCCTGGTGGGCTCTAGCGCTTCGCCTTCCACTCGTCTTCGAGCATCGCGAAGACGAGCTCGTCGGTCCATTCGCCCTTGACGACCTCGTTCTCGCGCAGATGCGCTTCCTTGCGCATGCCGAGGCGCTCCATCAGCGCGGCCGACGCGGTGTTGCGTCCGTCACAGCGGCCGATGATCCGGTGCAGGCCCAGCTCTTCGAAGCCGAGCCGCAGCAGCTCGGTGGCGGCCTCGGCGGCGTATCCCTTGCCGTGGTGATCGGGATGGAAGACGAACCCGATCTCGCCCTGCCGGTGCTCGCTGCTGAGGTATTCGAGGTTCAGGTCGCCGATCAGCTGCCCGGTCTCGGTCAGCTCCACGGCCACGGCGAGCAGCTGGCCTTCCTTCGACAGGCTGCTGCTGTGCACCCGTTTGGCGAGCGCGGCGGCGGATTCGGCCCGGCTGCGCGGGCCCCAGTAGAGGTAGCGGGCGACGTCGGCGCGGGACTGGAAGGAGTTGAGTTCGTCGAGATCCGCGGAGGTGAAGGCGCGGAGGGTCAGTCGCTGGGTGATGATCGGGAAATCGGGCCTCAGCATGGCGTCAGGCTATCCAGTCGGCGGGGTTCCCGGGGCGGGACTGCGGCGGACGGTCTTCTGGAGCGCCGGGTGGCACACCCCGGAAATAGGGGTACCCCCGAGGCGGCTCCCGGACGCCGGGAATCGGCGTCCGGGCCCGAGCCGGACCGGTGCTCGGGAACCTCGGGGGCCCGGTGACTGCCTGGTATTCGCTATCAGGCATCACGCGAAGCAGAGACGACGAGCCGAAGGTGGCTCCAACTTGCGTTGTATCGCTGCTCTGAAGTCCTACGCGTGGGGTCCGCTAGCGGACAGCCACCTCACGAGTCCTGTTGGAATACAACTTTGGACCACCTCCTCTCTCGTGTACCGCCACGCTATGCGAGGAGTTCGGGGTCCTGCAACAAGATTTCGTCGATCTCGGTCAGCAGGACGGATTTGTCCGCCGAGGGCAGAAAAGAGGCTTCCACGGCGTTCTTCGCGAACAGGGCGATTTCGGCCGCCGTCAGCCCGAGGGTTTCGGCCACCGCCACGTACTCGCCGTCGAGGGTGGCGCCGAACATCGGCGGATCGTCGGTGTTGAGCGTGACCGTCACGCCATGGTCGAGCAGGCGCCGCACGGGATGCGCCGCGATCGAGGAGAACTGCCCGGTCCGCAGATTCGACGTGGGGCAGACCTCCAGCGGGATCCGTTGCACGGCAAGGTATTCCAGTAGCGCCGGATCGGTGTGCGCGCCGACGCCGTGCCCGATCCGCTCGGCGCCGAGATCGTGCACCGCAGACCAGACGGTGGCGGGCCCGGTGGTCTCGCCCGCGTGCGGGACGCTGTGCAGCCCCGCCTCCCTGGCCGTGGTGAAGAACGGGGCGAACTGCGCGCGGCCGACACCGACCTCGGGGCCGCCGAGCCCGAAGGACACCAGCCCTTCGGGGCGTTCGCGGAGCGCGAACACGACCGTCTCGCGGCCGGCGACGACCCCTTTCTCGCCGGGAATGTCGAAGCACCAGGCCAGTTCCACCCCGTGGTCGGCCCGTGCCGCCGCCCGTCCGGTGGCGAGGCCGGTGAGGAGATCGTCGGACGGCATGCCGTCGAGCACGTGGTTGTACGGCGTCACGGTCACCTCGGCGTAGCGGGCGTTCTGCGCGGCCAGATCGGCCGCCAGGCCGATGATGAGGGTGTGGATGTCGCGGGCGTCGCGCACCAGCGACGTCACCGCCAGGTAGTTGCGGAGGAAATGCGGGAAATCGCGGAAGGTGAAGAACTCGGCGAGTGCGGACGGCTCCGTCGGCACTCCCGCGGACGGGCGGCGGCGGGCCAGTTCCAGCACCGTGGGCAGGCTCGCCGAGCCGACGAGATGGACGTGGAGTTCGACCTTGGGCAGGGCGTGCACGAACGCGCGCAGCGCCGTGCCCGTGAGGATTCCGGGCATGACAAAGCTCCCTGGGAGAAGTGAAAGGTGACGTGCGGAGGGAGCGGGCGGCTCAGGGAGCGAGGTCGCCGCGTTCGGTGTCGGCCCCGTAGAGCGGGAGCTTGAACAGCGTCACGACGCCAGCTTACCGGTCCGGGCGGGGTCCGGGCTGGCAATTCGGGCAGAACCAGGTCGGGCGCTGCTGGTGGCCGGTGCCCTGCTGGAGTACCTCCACCTTGCCGCCACAGCGGAAGCAGCCCTGTCTCGTCCGCTCGTAGACCCACTGGCGCCGGCCGCGGCGCGGGTCTCCGGTGGTGATCTGCTCATGTCGCCAGGCGTTGGCCACCAGTAGTTTCCGCCCGAGCGCGACCGCCTTCGCGGTGTCCACTTCGGACACCGGGGTCCACGGGGAGACCTTGAGCAGGAAGCAGATCTCCACCTTGTACAGGTTCCCGATCCCCGCCATGATCCGCTGATCCAGCAGGGCGTCGCCGAGTTCGCGATCCGGGTCCGCGGCCAACGCGGTGGCGGCCCGCTCCGCGAGCTCGTCCGTCCATTGTGGATCGAGAAGATCGGGGCCGAGGTGGCCGACCAGGCGGTCTTCCTCGCCCGTGGGCACGAGTTCGAGGTCGTGCACGCGGAAGCCGATCGCCTGCAGCTCTTCGGTGGCCAGGATGACCCGCGCCTGATGCGCCGGATGCCGCCAGCGCGCGCCGGCCCGGTAGACGTCCCACGTGCCGTCCATCCGCAGATGACTGTGCAGGGTGAGGTCGCCGGAGAGGCGGGTCAGCAGATGCTTGCCGACCGTGCCGACGCCGAGCACGTCCCGTCCGGCGAGATCCGCCGTGGCCAGCTGGGGGACCCGGAACTCGCCGCGCAGCAAGGTCTTGCCCGCCAACGCCTTCTCGAGGACCTTGCCGGCGAGGAAGACGGTGTCGCCTTCGGGCATCGGAGGTCAGCCCGTGCCGGTGTCGCTCAGCTTGGCGGGCGCCTCGGTGGTCTCGGGCTCTTCTTCGCCGCGGACGCGATGCCGCCCGGCCCGGCTCGAACGCAGGACCTTCGCCAGCACCATGTTGAAGGTGAGCGCGATCTCCTGCGCGCCGGGTGAGTGCCACTCGTGGATCGGGCTGCACGCGCCCTGCGCCTGCTGCACGGCGAGCCGGTCCGGGATGGCCGTCGGCATCACCAGCGGGCCGAAGTTCTCCCGCAGCTCGGCCACGCGGAACTGATGCTCGTACGAGCGCACGCGGAGCTTGTTGACCACGACACCGATCGGCCGCAGCCCCGGGTTCTGCTCCTCGCGGATCTTCTCGATCGCGTCGAGCGCGCGGCGCGCGCCGGAGACGGCGTACATCGTCGGCTCGGTGACGATGAGGGCGCTGTCCGCGGCCACCAGGGCGGAGCGGGTCAGCCTGCCGAGCGACGGCGGGCAGTCGAGGATCACCAGTTCGTAGGGTTCCTCGCGCAGCGGGTTCGTGTGCAGCTCGTCGAGCGCGCGGGAGAGGTTCTCCAGGCGGCGGCTGTCGGCGTCGGGCTCGTTGAGCATCTCCAGCTCTTCGGCGCCGACGAGGACGTCGATCTGGTCGCTCCACACGCTGGGCGCGATCGCGCGTTCGAGCACCGAGCGCACCGGCGTCTCGAGGACGTCGGCCAGCGTGCGATCGGTGAAGGGCGGGTCCAGCGAGGTGGTGGCGTTGCCCTGCGGGTCGAGGTCGGCCACGAGAGTCCGGGCGCCCCTACGCAGCGCGGCGGACGCGACACCGAGGGCGACCGTCGTTTTACCGACGCCACCCTTCAGGCTGAGAACAGCGACCGTGTGCACTCGATACAGCCTACGGGCAGTCGGCGGGGTGGCCCCTTGGCAAGGTGTCGAACACCGCATCGGACTACACCCGGCGGGCCGGCGAAGGCGGGCATTACCCTGTGCGTTTATGAAGACGGACACCGTGGCCACGCGGGGATCGGGGGCGGTTCGCCGGGTTCTCGAAGCAGAACTCCGGGCCGCACGGGCGCGAGGCGCACAACAGCCGCACGTCGTCGACGTCGGCGGCGGCAGCGGCGGCTGGGCGGTGCCGCTGGCCTCGGCAGGCTGCCTGGTGACCGTGGTCGAACCGAACCCCAACGCGCTGGCGACCCTGCGCCGCCGCGCCGAAGAAGAGGGCGTCTCCGGAAGCATCACGGTGATCGCCGACGACTCCGACGCGCTCGGAGCCCACGTCGCCGCCGGATCGGCCGACCTCGTCCTCGCGCACGGCCTGCTCGAAGTCGTCGACGACCCGGCGCTCGTGCTCGCCGCGCTGGCCGCGGCGGTGTGCCCCGGTGGCGCCGTGTCGGTGCTGGTGGCGAACCGGCACGCCGCGATCCTGCAGCGCGCGCTGGCCGGACGCCTCGGGGAGGCGCGGGAGCTGCTCGCGGCCGAAAGCGGCGTGCTCGGCGGCGGCCGGGAGACCGTGCTGCGGCGGTTCGACGCCGAGGCCCTGCGCGCCCAGCTGATCGAGGTCGGCCTCGAGGTGACCTCGCTGCAGGGCGACGGCGTCGTGGCGGACTTCGTGCCCGGCGGGGTGCGGGAAGAGGACCTGGCCGAGTTCGAGCTGGCGGCGGCGTCGGTTCCGCCGCTGCGGGACATCGCCAGCCGTCTGCACCTGCTGGCGCGCCGCCCCTGACCCTCGTGAGTGGTAAGGACGGTTCTAACCGTCCTCGCCACTCACGAGACTGTCGGTGGTCCGGGCTAGCGTCTGCCCGTGGGACGAAACGCTGAACTGCCCGGCGGGATGGCCCGCTACCGCGTGACGACCGGGGCCACCACCTGGCCCGACGACACCGGCTGCGGCCTGCTGCACGTCGACATGGACGCCTTCTTCGTGTCGTGCGAGCTGCGCACCCGCCCGGAGCTGACGGGCAAGCCGGTGGTCGTCTCCGGTGGCGGCCCGAGGTCGGTCGTCGCGGCCGCGAGCTACGCGGCGCGCGAATTCGGCGTCCGGTCGGCCATGCCGTTCTCGACGGCCAAACGGCTCTGCCCGCAGCTGATCTGCATCACCCCGACCCCGGGGCTCTACGGCGAGGTGTCCAAAGGGGTCATGGGGATCTTCCACGAGCTGACGCCGCTGGTGGAGCCGCTGAGCCTGGACGAGGCCTTCCTGGACGTCAGCGGGGCGCTCAAACGGCTGGACTCCTCGCCCGCGCGGCTGGGCGCCTGGATCCGGGAGCGGGTGGCCGCCGACTTCGGGATCAGCTGCTCGGTCGGCGTCGCGAAGGTCAAGTTCGTCGCGAAGCTGGCGTCCGGGATGGCGAAACCGGACGGCATGGTCGTCGTCCCGGCGGCCGAGACGCTCGCGTTCCTGCACCCGCTGCCCGTCTCGGCGCTGTGGGGCGTCGGCAAGCGCACCGAGGAGCAGCTGCGGCAGCAGGGCCTCGACACCATCGCCGACGTCGCGGCCGCCCCACTGTCCAGGCTGAGGCGGTCGCTCGGGCGGGCGCTGGGGGAGCATCTGTACGCGCTCGCGAACGGGCACGACGACCGCAAGGTCGTCCCGGAGTCGCCGGACAAGTCGATCGGCGCCGAAGTGACCTTCGACGTCGACCTCCACGACCGCTCGGCACTCGGGCTGGAACTGCTCCGGCTGTCCGAACGCGTCGCCGCCACCCTGCGCCGCCGAGGGCTTCGGGGGCGGACGGTGTCGATCAAGGTCCGGTTCGCCGACTTCAAGACCATCACCCGCGCGAGGACAACCGCCGTCCCGGTGGATGTGGCCCGCGACATCCACCGCACGGCCGTCGAGCTCCTCGCCGAGCACGCGCCGACGGGCGCGGTCCGCCTGATCGGCGTAAGAGTCGAGGGGTTGGACACGGAGAGTAGCGGAGAGCAACTGCTTTTCGCCTCCGCCGAACCCCGTTGGCGGGATGCGGAAGTCGCCGCCGACGTCGCGAGGTCGAAGTTCGGTGCCGCCGCGGTGCGGCCCGCGTCACTGCTGACCCCCCGTGACCAGTGACATCGCCCGCTCGGTCGTCTTCGAGAGAGCCGAGTCGGGTGGTTTCGGCCAATTCGATCCCTTCTGGATACGGGATCGGGTAGTCGGACGAGCGCGGGGCTCGTATCCTGGACAGAGACACCCCGCCTGGGGTTGTCTGTTGGGTCCATGACGTTGCGCGGCCCGGCGCCCGCGACAGCTGTGCCGGAGGAGGAAAGATGCCACTCTCCGAGCATGAGCAGCGGCTGCTCGATCAGATCGAGCGCGAGCTCTATGCCGAGGACCCCAAGTTCGCATCCACGGTGCGAGGCACCCGGTTGCGCCGCCCCGCCCGCCGACGGCGTTTGCAGGGCATCGCCCTGTTCGTAGTGGGCGTCGCACTGTTGGTGCTCGGCGTGGTGGTCAACATCCGGGTGGCCGAGATCCCAGTGATCAGCGTGCTCGGGTTCCTCGTGATGTTCTTCGGAGTCATGATGGCCGTCACATCGATTCGGCAAGGAGCCGAAGCGGAAGGCGGCAAGGACAGCGGTGGCCCGGGTGGCGGCGGAGGTGGCGGCGGCAAGCCGTCCACGCGCCGGAGCTCGTTCACCCAACGCATGGAAGAGCGCTTCCGCCAGCGCTTCGAGGAGCAATAGCTCTCACACACGCGAACATGCCGACGGGGCGCCGCCTTGTCGGCATGTTCGCGTTGTCATGTCGCGGTCAAGCGCTGATCCCTCGTGAGTGGCAAGGACGGTTCTAACCGTCCTTGCCACTCACGAGCGCTACTTGCCTCGCCGCAGTGAACGCGGGAACAGACGGCCCTTCCACGACATCGGCGCGTTCCGCTTCAGGCTCTTGCGGACCTCGTCGAAGGCCGGGCCCAGCGTCTCGTCGTCGGCCGGCTTGTCCGAGTACCAGGACCGCTCCACGACACCGATGACCGTCCGCAGACCGGTGCGGCCCTCCTCGTCCAGCCGGTGCTTCTCGACGACCTTCCGGCCCGCGACGCGCACCGTGTCGCCGCCGGACAGCGGCAGGCCGCGGTCCGCGCACTCGTCCATCAGCTCGCGCCACGCCGCGTCGGCCGCGGCGGGGGAGCGGGACGCGATCTTCTGCAGCCGCAGCCGTCGTTTGATCTCCCGGATCGCCGTCGGCGTGCCGAGCACGCCGAGGACGAGCACCAGCGCCAGCGCGAACCACCACGACACCCACGCGGCCAGGAAGGCGAACGCCGCCACCCACAGCGCGATCGCGATCAGCGGCAGCCAGTTCGTCACGTTCTGGTTGCCGAGGAACCCGGGTTCCGGCGCGGACGGGTCCCTGGACGCGGACGGCCGCATCAGCGCCCGGTATCGCAACCGCGACCGCACGATCGCGACCACGGTCAGCGCGGCCGCCAGCCCGCCGAGGATCCCGGCGAGGATCGCGGGCCACAGCGGTTCTTCCTCCTGCTGGCCCTGGCCGCCGTCGGCACCGAGGTCCTCGCCCTGGTCGCGGGGGGTGCCGGTGGCGGGGGCGCTCGACGCGGGCGCGCTCGGCACCTCCTGGGTGTCGTTGGTCGTGGAGCTGCCGGCGTCGTTCTGCAGGTACGGCGGGACGACCGCGCGGCCGTCGACCAGCGGGGTCGGGTCGAAGCTGACCCAGCCCTTCGTCTGGAAGTAGACCTCGACCCACGCGTGCGCGTCCTCGGAGCTGATCGAGACGTGATCGCCCTTCGGCGTCCCGGAGGTGAAGCCGATGGCGACCCGCGACGGGATGCCGACCGATCGCAGCATCACGGCCATCGCGGACGCGAACTGCTCGCAGAATCCGCGTTTGCCGTTGAGGACGAAGTCGGCGAGCGCGTCGGAGTCGGTGGCGTCGGCGGTCTTGGTGTCGTACACGAAGCCGTTCTGCGCGGTGAAGAACGACCAGATCGCCTGCGCCTTGTCGAAGTTGTTGGTCTCGTTCTCCGTCAGCTGCCTTGCCTTCGCGGCGACCCGGGGATCGACGCGGTCGACCTGCGTGAACTGCTGCGGCACCTCGGCCAGGCGGGCGTCGTCGAGCCGGAGTTCGTCCTTCGAGGGTTCCTTGATGGACGCGGTCTCGGTGTAGGCGGGGGCGCTCTGCTTGGTCGTGGTGAACACGGCGCCGCCGACCGGGTCGTACAGCCAGTTGTCGGCCAGCCCGTTGAGCGCTCTCGGCGCGCCGTAGATCGGCAGCCAGTTGTCGACCCAGTTCGTCGGCTCGATCCGGATCTCGCGCCCGGGCCCGGCACCGTCGTCACCCGGAGCGGGCGGAAGCCCCTTGTTGGCCTGCACGCCCTGCTGGGCGCGGCCGTTCTGCGCCAGCCCCCAGCCCTTGTTCGGGGTGTAGGTGTCCAGCGTGAACGCGCGCAGCAGCCGCTTGTCCGCGCCCAGCCCGTAGACCTTGAACAGCTCCACGTTCTCGCCCTGGTCGAGCAGGCCACGCAGCTGGGTGAACGGTTCGACGCCGAAGCCGCCCGCGCCACCGCGGCCCGAACCCTGGCCGCCGGGGAGGCTGCCGACGGTGCCGACACCGGTGACGGCGGTGCCGATCACCAGGCCCATCGCGATCGCGGCGGCCACCACGCCGACGGGGGCCGACAACGTGCTCGCCGAGTTGCCCAGACCGGGCGCGTCCCGGTTGCGCCAGCGGCGATGCCGGTGGTTGCCGTCGACCGCGAGCAGCCCGGCGAACGCGGCCGCGCCGAGCAGGAACGTCCACCACGGCAGCATCTCCTCGGCCAGCGCGGCCGGGACGGCGTACACGCACAGCAGGACCAGGCCGGTCGCGGCGGGCGCGGCGGCGGCCACGGCCAGCGTGTCGACCAGGACCGCGACCAGGCCGATCGCGATGGTGATCAGGCACAGGATCGGCGGGGTGCCCTCCACCGGGGGCAGGCCGACGCGGATCTGCTCGGCCGCGGCGGCGAGGACACCGCGCAGTTCTTCGAGCGCGTCCGGGCCGGGGAAGATCTTCAGGAACCCGCTGGTGGTGAACGCCCCGGTGATCAGGAACAGCAGCACCAGCAGCTGCGCCAGGCCGACGACGATGGTCGGCGCGCGCAGCGAGCGCAGGGCGAGGCCGGTCGAGGCGATCAGCACGACGGCGACCATCAGGTAGCCGAACCACGCCCAGCCGGAGACCACGCCGGTCAGCGAGGTCGAGGCGAACAGCGTGGCGAGCCCGGCGGCGACCGGTGCGAGAACGCTGCTCGTCCAGACGGGCGGCGGGGCGGCGGGACGCGGCTTCGGGGTGTGCTGCAGGGGTGGCGCGGTCGCGGTCACAGGCCGCCTCCGATCAGCGTGCCCCGGCGGGTGGCCGTCTGGCAGAGCTCGGCCCAGACCTGTGGCATGGGCGACCCGGGACCGGCGACGACGACGCCCCAGCCCGCGGCGCGCAGCAGCGCCACCGATTCCTCGGTGGCGGCGGCGCGGTTTTCGGGCCGGTTGACGCCGGACGACCAGCCGGGGGTGTCGAGCAGCACGGCGAGGCTCCGGATCCCGCGCGGGCGGTATCGGGACAGCTCGTGCACGGATTCGTTGCTGACGGTGCCGAGCACCGCGATCAGCTCCTGACCCTCGGCCGGGTCGTGGCCGAGGGTGATGTCGCGCTGGTGCGCGGGCTGGAGCGCGGCGAGCACGTCGAGCACGACGTTGTCGTAGTGCTCGCCACCCTCGCCGGGGGTGTCGGCCAGGGTCTGGCCGTGTTCGGTGATCAGCCGGACCCGGTGCCCGGAACGCCGCAGGTGCAGAGACACCGAAGCGGTGAACGAGACGGCCCATTCGAGGCTCGCCGCGGGGCCGGTGCCGTGGTGCGCCGCCGCGCGGTGGTCCAGCAGCACGGTGGTGCCGCCGCGCCACGGCCGTTCCTCGACGCGGACCATGATCTCGTCGCGGCGGGCGGTCGACCGCCAGTGGACCTTCCGCAGGTCGTCGCCCTGCCGGTACTGCCGGACGATCACGTCCGACTCGCCCTGCCCGGCGTGCAGGCGGATGCTGCCGTCGTCGCCCGCGCCGATCCCGGCGCCGCTGGGCAGGCCCCACAGGCCGACCACCTTCGGCACCACGACCAGCCGGGAATGCCCGATCAGCTCACGTTCGAACTCGCACAGCCCGAACGGGTCGGTGATCGTCGCCCGCAGCGGGCCGACCTGCTGGATCCCGCGCAGCACCGGCTGCAGTGGATACCGCAGCGCGACCCGGCGGTCGTGGGGGAGACGTTCGACGACGAACCGCGGCCGCGAACCCAGCGCGTAGGGCACGCCGTCTTCGAGCAGCACCTCGCCGGCCGGGAGCCTCCCGTTGCGCCAGAGTTCGAGCTGGACCTCGCCCGGCGAGCCGACCGAGACCCGCTCCGGGCGCAGCGACCGGGCCGCGCCCAGCCGCAGCCGGGTCGCCGAGATGAAGAAGGCGACCAGCAGCGGCAGGGCGATCACGAACACCGCGACCCGCAGCAGATCCCGTTCGTTGAGCACGAACGAGCACGCCGCCGCGGCGACGCCGGCGGCGAGGAGGCAGCGGCCGCGTGTGGTCAGGCCGGACAGAGCACGCAGCATGCGCCTTTTCCCTTGTCAGCGGTGGTTCGAGCCCTGCGGGACGGGAACGCGGTGCAGGATCGCGCGGACCACGTCGGTGGCCGACCGGCGGGCGGCGTGCGCCTCGGTGGTGAGCACCATGCGGTGGGCCAGCACCGGGACCGCGACCGTGTGCAGATCGTCCGGGACGACGAACTCGCGGCCGGAGAGCGCGGCCTGCGCGCGGGCGGCGCGGACCAGCTGCAGGGTCGCCCGCGGCGAGGCGCCGAGACGGATCTCCGGCACCTGACGGGTCGCGGCGACCAGATCGACGGCGTACCGGCGGATCTCCGGCGACATGTGCACCGAGCGCACCGTCTCGATCAGCCGCTGCACCGACTCACGGTCGGAAACGGGCTCGAGATCGGCCAGCGGGTTGTGCCCGGCGTGCTCGTCGACCATGGCCAGCTCGGCCTGCTGGTCGGGGTAGCCGATGGACACCCGCGCGGTGAACCGGTCCCGCTGGGCCTCGGGCAGCGCGTAGGTGCCCTCCATCTCGATGGGGTTCTGGGTGGCGATCACCATGAACGGCTCTTCGAGGTGGTACGTCGAGGTGTCGACGGTGACCTGGTGCTCTTCCATGCATTCGAGCAGGGCCGACTGCGTCTTCGGCGAGGCGCGGTTGATCTCGTCGCCGACCACGATGTTCGCGAACACCGGGCCGGGACGGAACTCGAACTCGCCGCTCTGCCGGTTGTAGATGGACACCCCGGTGACGTCGCTTGGCAACAGGTCGGGGGTGAACTGGATCCGGCTGACGGTGCAGTCGATCGAGCGGGCCAGCGCCTTCGCCAGCGAGGTCTTGCCGACCCCGGGGACGTCTTCGACGAGGAGGTGGCCTTCGGCGAGCAGGGTCACGAGCGCGATGCGGATGACGTCGGGTTTGCCGACCAGTACCCGCTCCACGTTGGCGGCGATCCGCCGCGCGGTCTCGTGCAGTTCGTCCAGCGATGCTCTGGCATCACGGCCGTTCTGCCGACCGCTGACCGAGCCGGCGCCCGTGGGGTACGGCGCTTGCCCGGTTGCCTGCTCGCCCTGGTGTTCGCCGGGCGTCGCAGACTGGATTCTCGACGTCACTCGACCTCCTGATGCCGCGTGGCTGGATTTCCGCTGGGTCCTCTGCCGGACCGTTCAGTCCCCCGGGCAGCGGTCAGCCTCCCACGAAGTGTGTCAAACTCGGGCGAACTCGTGGGGGGAACCCCGCCAACCCCAGTCGATGACTCTGTGCAACCAGAGACCTTACCTCGATCGGGTGAGTTGAGCGCGTTTTCAGGTGCTCCCGCTGACACCTTGTTTTGTCGTATGCTCCGGTGCGAGGTCGCTCGACTACGGAGAGGCGTAATCGCTTATGAGCGAGGTGAGTACCGCCAAGCCCCGGTTCGATCTGAGCGGGTTCGCGGTCGCGCCGGAGCTGGCCGCCGACGCCCACGCGAAGATCTCCGCCCTGCAAGACGTGGTCGGCCAGATGGTCCGCGAGGCCAAGGTGCTCGGCCGCACGGTTCCCCTCGGCGGGGGATACGCGGACGAGGTCGGCAAGTTCATGGCGCAGTACGGGATCGGCGCCGAGGGGTCCGCGGTCGAGGCGCTCACGGCGTTCGGCAAGGAACTCGAGGCGCTCAAGAACCGGATCGAGAAGGCCCTGGCGAAGTACACCCGGCAGGATGAACAAGCGGCGGCGGACGTGGACTGTGTCGGCGGCTGATCCCATGCGCTCCCGCCTTGCCGGTCTCGGCTTCCTCGTCGTCCTCACAGTGTCCGCCTGCGGGCAAGGGGCCGCGGGCCAGGCGCGGGTTCCCGCCGCGGACGGCCCGGCGCCCGCCCCTTCGTCGTCGGCGCCCGCGCCGGATCGCGGCGTCGATCCGTGCGCGCTGCTCGGGCCGCAGGACCGGTCGACGGCCGGGTTGAACGTGCTCGGCGTCGCGAAGGAGATCAACGGTGCCCGCGCCTGCGACTGGACGGTGCCCGCGACCTTCGGCGTCACCATCACCGTGGACGAGCGCAACGGACTGAAGGATCTCGAGGTCGCGCGCAAGACCGCCACCAAGACCAAGGTCGGCGGCCGGGACGCGCTCAAGGTCGCCGACAAGAAGGCCGCCGACGGGACCTGCGCGGTCCTGCTCGGCATGGGGGAGAAGGCGAGCGTCCAGATCGACGTGAGCAACACGAACTTCACCGACACCCCGCTCGCCTGCGAGCGGGCGGTGACGGTGGCGGGATTGGCCGAACCCAAACTGCCTTAGGAGAAGGTGCCGTGCCTGAAGGAGAGACGCCGGGACGCGAGGTCCCGGTCGCGGCCACGCGATACGAGGCGTACAGCCACGAAGCGCTGGCCGCCGAGGTCGAAGCGGGCAACGATCCCGAGGCTGCGGGCGGTATCGGCGCCGGCTGGGACGCGCTCGCGCGGCGTATGCAGGACGCGACGGCCGAACTGGCCGGGCTGGTCGGCAGCAGCGAAGAGAACTGGCGCGGCGAAGCGGGCGACGCGCTCCGCGGCGTGCTGGCCACCGCGTCCGGCTGGCTGACCTGGTCCGCGGACCTCTCGTCCTCGCTCGGGAAGGCCGTGTCCGGACAGGCCGAGGCGGCGGCGCGGGCCCGCGCCGACATGCCGCCGCCGGTGGACTACGACCCCGGCGCGATGATCCGCGGCGCCGCGGCGGGCGGGAACCTCGCGCTCCTGGCCGCGCTCGCCGACGAGATGGAGGCCAAGCACGCGGAAGCCGAAGAGGCCCGCCGCAAGGCCGTCGACGTCATGAACACCCGCGATGCCTCACTGCGTTCGCTGACCCCACGGGTCTCCTTCGGGAAACCGCCCGAGCTGGGGCGGTCTTGATCCGCGTTTCCGCGTCGGCGTTCGACGTCCTCTGGTCCGATCTGGGACACGCGGCCCCGCCGTGGCCGCTGTCCGTGCGCAGCGTCGGCGTCACCGAAGCGGAACGCGCCGAGATCCGCGCCGCGGTCTACGAAAACCTCGCCGAACGAGGCCTCTACGACGGGGACCGGCTCGACGCCGCCCTGGAAGCGCGGCTGGACCTGCTCGCGCGCGCCGAGGTCTACGTCGAATGCGAGGCGCTGGCCGACATGACGGCCCAGGCCCCGTTCCGCGCGGTCGCGGCCGCGCGGGGGCGGCACGGCGTGCTGGCCACGCAGCCGGAACAGACCATCGCGCTGTCCGGGATCACCGATGGCGAGGTGTTCGCCGCGATCGTCGACGTCCTGCCCGAACTGCGGCCCGGCCCCGGTTACGGCATCAGCCTGCCCGCGGCGCGCTTCGGCGAAGACCTGCAGGACCCGGTGTTCGGCGACGGCGGGCGATCGTCGGCTTCGGACAGTCAGCTGCGCGAGGTGCTCGCGATCCAGGCTCGGCCCGTCTACAGCGCGGGCCAGTTCACCGTGCGGACCCGCGGCCGCGACGGCCGGGCGCACCGGGCGGGCGGGCTGACCTGGTTCGACACCGACGTCGGCGCGTACTGCGCGGCACGCACCGAGGGGCGCGGCGGGCAGGCGTGGGTGAACGTGTCCCCTGTGGACGGTCCCCGGCTGGCCGCGCGACTGGCCTCACTGCTGGACGAGGACCGCTAGGTGCCGGTGAGCGCTGGCGTCGTGAGTGGCGATTCGTGTTCTAACCCGAAGCGCCACTCACGAGGACGGCACGTGTGATCAGACGGACGACACTCGTGTCCGGGCGGACGGCACGTGTCGTCCTCGCCGCTCACCAGGAACGGCCGGTCCTTTGTCGACACGGGTCGTGGGATGACCCGACGTCGTCACCCTCCACAGTGGCCCCACTCGTCCCCACCGGATTCCCCACTTTCACCCCCACTCCGCCCCACAGCAGGGTTCCGGCGGCCGATATCCGGACGTGTCAGGCATGGATGAGGTTGCTTCGATACCCGCCCAGGGGGATCTTGGCCACCGTCCCCCACCGAGCCCCCACCAGGCCCCACCTGGCTGACCAGCGAAAACGCCTGACACGACGGAGTGGTCGCGGCTTTTGACGCGTTGACTGTGGTGAAAAGTGGGGTACGGTGGTGCGCAGTGGGGCAGAAGGGAGCCCCGTGGCCGGGCTTGGTTGTTCGCAGCCAGGATCGGTAGGGAGGTGGAGCCGGTGTTCCTCGGCACCCACACCCCGAAACTGGATGACAAGGGGCGGCTCACGCTGCCCGCGAAGTTCCGCGACGCGCTCGCCGGTGGGCTGATGGTCACCAAGGGACAGGATCACTGTCTCTTCGTCTTTCCCCGGGCCGAGTTCGAGCAGATGGCGAGGAAGGTCGCCGACGCCCCGTTCACGAACGAGGCGGTCCGGGCCTATCAGCGTTATCTCTTCGCCGGGACGGACGAACAACGCCCGGACGGGCAAGGACGTATCGCGATCGCGTCCGAGCTCCGACGCTACGCCGGGCTGAACAAGGAGTGCGTGGTGATCGGGGCGATCACCAGGCTGGAGATCTGGGACGCCCAAGCGTGGCAGGGCTACCTGGACGAACACGAGGACAGCTACGCGAAGGCTCGAGAGGAAGTTCTGCCGGGCGTCTTCTAGACGTGACCGAGGAAGCACCCACGCCGTCGGGGGGCGCGGGTTCACGCTTCGGACACGCCGGGAACCGTCCACACGGATGCCGTGAGGCCTCTGTCCGCTCAGTGGCCCTGGTACACCTTCCCCGGTACCAGGTCAGCAGGCGGGCGGACAGGGACCTGACGGCATCCGGCATCTTCCCCGGCACTACAGGGAAAGGGGGAAGACATGGCAGACGAACACGAGCACGTCCCGGTGCTGCTGGACCGCATCGTCGAACTGTTCGCGCCGGTCTTCTCCGACCGCGAGGCCGTGCTGGTCGACGCGACCGTCGGGCTCGGCGGTCATTCCGACGCGCTGCTCACCGCGTTCCCCCGGCTGCGCCTCGTCGCCCTCGACCGTGACCCCAACGCGCTGGAGCTTTCCGCGAAACGCCTTGCGAGGCATGGTGATCGCGTCGACTTCGTGCACGCCGTCTACGACGAGATGCCATCCGCGCTGCAGGAACTAGGACTGTCCAGAGTGGACGGGATCCTGTTCGACCTCGGGGTCTCCTCGATGCAGCTGGACCGTGCCGAGCGCGGTTTCGCCTACGCCAAGGATTCCCCGCTCGACATGCGGATGGACCCGACCACCGGGTTCACCGCGGCCGACGTGCTCAACACCTACGCCCCCGGCGAGCTGATCCGGATCCTGCGCGACTACGGCGAGGAACGGTTCGCCCAGCGGATCGTCAAAGCCGTTGTGGCGGAACGGGAGAAGGAACCCTTCACGCGCAGCGGGCGGCTGGTGGAACTGCTGTACGACGCGGTCCCCGCGGCGAGCAGGCGTACCGGCGGGCATCCGGCGAAGCGCACCTTCCAGGCGTTGCGGATCGAGGTCAACGGCGAACTGGAGGTGCTGCGGCGCGCGATGCCGAGGGCGCTGTCCTGCCTCGCCGTCGGCGGCCGCATCGTCGTGGAGTCCTATCAGTCCCTCGAAGACAGGCTGGTCAAGCAGGCCTTCGCGGAACTGGCGAAATCCCGGACGCCGGAAGGGCTTCCGGTGGAACTGCCGGGCCACGGCCCGGAACTGAAACTGCTCACCAGAGGGGCCGAGAAGGCCGGCGAGGCGGAGACCGAACAGAACACACGGGCCGCCTCCGTGCGGCTGCGGGCCGCCGAACGGATCGGAGACCGAGCACGATGACCGCTCCCGCGAAATCCCGCGGCCGCCGGACACCGCCGCCCGGACGGCGTGCCCGCGCGACCGCCACCGTCGACCAGACATCCGACACCACCGAGACCACGAAGTCCCGCGCCTCCCGTGGCCGGACGTCGGCGGCCGAGCGTGCCTACGCCCGTCGCGCCCAGCGCGCCGACCTGCTGCAGCGAGACCAGCAGCGCAACCGCCCCGACGCGGAAGGCGGCGCGGGCAAGGAAGAGCCGAAGAAGAAGCTCAAGCTGCGCTGGCCGCGTTCGCGCGCGTCGTTCGTGCTGATGATGATGGGCATGCTGGCCGTCGGGGTGGCGTGCACGCTGTGGCTGACCACGCAGGCCATCGCCGATTCGTACCGGCTCGAACAGCTCCGCACGACCAACGCCGGGCTCGCCGAGGCGAAGGAACGGCTGCAGCGGGAGGTCGCGAAGGCCGAGTCGCCCGCTTCGCTGGCGCCCAAGGCCAGGGAACTGGGCATGGTGCCCGGCGGCGACCCCGCGCATATCGTGGTCGGCCCGGATGGACAGTCCACTGTGGTCGGTGAGCCGAAGAAGGCCGAAGCCGAGGCGCCCGCCGCACCGGCCGACCCGGCGGCGCCTCCGCCCGCCGAGGGCACGCAGCAGGGCACGCCGTACGAAGGTGACCAGCCCGCGGTGCCCCAGGAGAACGCACCCCCGGCGCAGGGAGGTCAGTGATGTCGCCCGGCCGCCCGGCGCAGGCCAGGGCCCGGTCGGCGGGGAGCGCGCGGCGGACCTACGCCGCCGGGACTCGTCGCGCCACCGCCCGCCGGGGCAACGGGGGGAACCGGAGCCGGTTCACCGGCGTCCGGATCCTGCTGATCGTCGTGATGGTGCTCGCCGGCCTCAAACTGGTGCAGGTGCAGTGGTTCGAGGCCGGCGCGCTGTCTGAGGCGGCGGAACGGCAGCGGACGTCGGTGATCGAAAGTCCCGCGCAGCGTGGCTCCATCCTGGACCGCAACGGGACGAAGATCGCGTTCAGCGTCGAGGTGCGGACCCTCGCGGTGAGCCTGAACTGGCTCCACAAGACGATGAACGACTTCGCCGCGAAGAACCCGGCCAAGGGGAAGACCTTCGAGTCCGAGGTGGCGGGCGCGGCGAAGCTGATCGCGGCCAAGCTGCCCGGGGTGATCACCGAGCAGGAACTGCTGGACAAGTTCCACAAGCCGGACGGCTTCACCTACCTGGTGCACGACATCGAACCGTCGGTCGCCGAGTCGATCGTCAAGCAGTACCCGTGGATCAGCGTCGAGAAGCGCTCGAAGCGGGAGTATCCCGGTGACTCGGTCGGCGCGAACATCGTCGGCTACGCGAACTGGCGCACCGACGACAAGGACGTCTCCAAGCACAACCTGCACGGTGGCTACGGTCTCGAAGCCTCACGGGACAACGACCTCGCCGGAACGCCGGGCCGCAAGATCGTCAACACCCGGAACGGCAACGACAACCTCGTCATCCCCGGTACCGAACGGGACATCCAGAACGCCGTCCCCGGTTCGGACCTGCAGCTCACGATCGACACCGACCTGCAGTACGAACTGCAGCGGCAGCTGAGCGACTACGTCGCCAAGTCGAAGGCCAAGGGCGGCCAGGCGGTCATCCTGGACTCGAAGACCGGCGAGGTCTACGCGCTGGCCAACGACAAGACCGTCAACCTCAACGACCCCGCTTCGCGCAGCGAGACGGAGAACCTGAACAACCGCGCGGTGACCACGCCGTTCGAACCCGGTTCGGTGAACAAGATCGTCACCGCCGCGGGCGCGATCGACGCGGGCATCACCACGCCGGAGTCGTCCCTGCCGGTGCCGGGTTCACTGCAGGTCGCGGACAAGATCGTCAAGGACGCCTGGCACCACGGCACCCAGCAGTTCACCACGACCGGCATCTTCGCGAAGTCGTCGAACGTCGGCACGCTGTTGCTGGCGCAGAAACTCGGCGAGGACCGGTACGCGGATCTGCTCAAGAAGTTCGGTCTCGGCCAGCGCACGGGGCTCGGTCTTCCCGGTGAGAGCCCGGGTGTCGTGCCTCCGCGCAACCAGTGGTCGGCCACGACGTTCGGGAACCTGCCGATCGGGCAGGGACTTTCGATGACGGTCGTGCAGATGGCCGGGATGTACCAGGCCATCGCGAACGACGGTCTGCGGGTGGAACCCCGGGTGGTCAAGGCGAAGGTCAACCCGGACGGGACGCTCGTCCCGGAGCCGGCGCCGAAGACCGTCCAGGTCATCAGCCCGCAGGCGGCGAAGACCGTACGCGACATGATGCGCGCGGTGACGCAGAAGGGCCGCGGGCAGCAGAGCGGCACCGGGCCGAAGGCGGCGCTGGAGGGCTACCAGATCTCGGGCAAGACGGGCACCGGCCAGCAGGTCGACCCGCAGACGAAGACGTACAGCAACCACCTGTACAACATCACCTTCGCCGGGATCCTGCCCGCCGACAAACCGCGCTTCGTGGTCGGCATCCGGCTCGACGCGCCGGACGCCACCCTGCAGCAAGGACTCTCGGCCGCGCCGCTGTTCCACACGGTGGCCGCGTACCTGGCGCAGCGGTTCCAGATCCCGCTTTCGGACGGTCCGTCGCCTCAGGTCCCGCTGGTCCTTTCCTGACGTCGCTGAAGGACGCTTTCCCCGCATGTCATGAGAGGAAAGCGTCCTTCGCCGCGTGAGACGCGGGGAAAGTCCCCTTCAACCCCTGGCCGCGCCCGAAGTCCTCAAGCGACAGTCGGAAGCCCTTGCGTGCCAAGGAGAGGCCGCGAAACCCATTACCACGAGCATGATCGCCGCGCTCACACCCCGCACCGCTTCAGTCACCCGAATGCCGCGCCGGTAACCTCCTTGGCTGTGTCGGTGCCTACTTCAGATCCCCGCAGCGGTCCCGCCGTCGAAAGCGGGTCCGGCGCGACGGCTGCCCAGGTCCCGGACAGCCCGGTCAAGGCCGTCGCCGCACCCCCTCGCCCGGCCAGGATCGAGCCGATGCCGCTGGGCACGCTGCTCGCCAGGGCGGGCGCGCGGCTCGTGGTGGGTGGCGACGACTATCCGGCCGCGGCCGAGCTGACGGTCACGGGCAGCACGCTCCGCGCCCAGCACGTCCTCCCCGGTGACCTCTTCGCCGCGCTTCCCGGTGCCCGTGCCCACGGCGCGGACTTCAGCGACCAGGCCATCGCGGCCGGCGCGGCCGCCGTGCTCACCGACGAGGCGGGCGCCGAGCGTCCGGTGCTCCGCGACGCCGGCGTGCCGATCCTGGTGCACCCGGACCCGCGGGCCGCCCTCGGCGAGATCGCCGCCTGGATCTACGGGGAGCCGTCGCTGGAGCTGTCCGTCCTCGGTATCACCGGGACGTCCGGCAAGACCACGACGTCGTACCTGG
This sequence comes from Amycolatopsis sp. NPDC058340, assembly GCF_042723975.1. Taxonomy (NCBI): domain Bacteria; kingdom Bacillati; phylum Actinomycetota; class Actinomycetes; order Pseudonocardiales; family Pseudonocardiaceae; genus Amycolatopsis; species Amycolatopsis sp. NPDC058340. The sequence goes on from NZ_JBHXIB010000017.1 coordinate 102,343, forward strand.
TCGACGCCGGGCTCAAGGCCGCCGGGCTCACCACCGGGCTGATCGGCACGGTCGAGACCCGGATCGCGGGGGAGCGGCTGGCCAGCGGGTTCACCACCCCCGAGGCGCCGGATCTGCAGGCGCTGCTGGCCGTGATGGTGGAACGCGGCGTCACGCACGTCCCGATGGAGGTCTCCAGCCACGCGCTGTCGCTGGGCCGGGTCAACGGCACGCGTTTCGCGGTCGGGGCCTTCACGAACCTCTCCCAGGACCACCTGGACTTCCACAAGGACATGGAGGAGTACTTCGCCGCCAAGTCGCTGCTGTTCGACGGCCGGTCCACCGCCGAGGTGGTCGTCGTCGACAGCGCCTGGGGCCACGCACTCCTCACCCCGCACACGGTGACCGTGTCCACCGAGCCGGGAACGGACGCGCTGTGGCGCGCCACCGACCTCAACCCCACCCCGGCGGGGGAGCAGACCTTCACCCTCCACGGCCCCGAGGGCCTCACCGCCGCGGCCAAGATCCCGCTGCCGGGCGAGTTCAACGTGGCGAACGCCGTGCTCGCGGCCGCGATCCTGAACACCGCCGGTGTCCCGCTCGACGCCATCGTCGCCGGGCTCGCCTCGGTCGAGGTGCCGGGCCGGATGGAGCGGGTCTACCTCGGCCAGCCGTTCACCGCGGTGGTCGACTACGCGCACAAGCCCGCCGCCGTCGCGCAGGGTCTCGACGCGCTGCGTGCCCGCACCGAGGGCCGGATCATCACCGTCCTCGGCTGCGGCGGGGACCGCGACACCGCCAAGCGCCCGGTGATGGGCGAGGCGGCGGTCCGGCGCAGCGAGGTGCTGATCGTGACCGACGACAACCCGCGGTCGGAGGATCCGGCCGCGATCCGGGCGGCGATGCTGGCCGGTGCCCGCAACGCCGGACCGGCACTGGGCGGCGAGATCCTCGAGATCGCCGACCGCCGGGAAGCCATCGTCCACGCGGTCGAGCTGGCCCGGCCCGGCGACATCGTGCTCATCGCGGGCAAGGGCCACGAGACCGGCCAGGAGGTCCAGGGTGTCGTGCACCCGTTCTCCGACAGGGAAGAGCTGGCCTCCGCCATCCGCAGACGTCTGGAGACATCGTGATCGTGCTCAGCCTGGCCGAGATCGCCGCCATCGTCGGCGGGCGGCTGCATCGGACCGACGGGACCGCCGAGGTCACCGGAAGCGTCGAATTCGACACCCGTGAGGTCACGCCCGGCGGCCTGTTCATCGCGCTGCCCGGGGCGAAGGTCGACGGCCACGACTTCGCCGCGCGGGCCGTCGAGTCCGGCGCCGTCGCGGTGCTCGCCGCCCGCGAGGTCGACGCCCCGGCCGTGATCGTCCCGCCGCTGGAGGCGGGCGAGGGGCACGAGCGGGCCTTCGCGCTGGTCTCGGACAAGGACGGGGCGGGTGCCGCGGTGCTGGCCGCGCTCGCCAAGATCGCCCGGCATGTGATCCAGAAGCTCGCCGGCGACCACCTGACCGTCGTCGGGGTCACCGGTTCGGCGGGCAAGACCTCGACCAAGGACATCATCGCCCAGCTGCTGGAGCCGCTCGGCCCGACGGTGGCGCCGCCCGGGTCGTTCAACAACGAGCTCGGCCACCCCTGGACGGCACTGCGGGCCGATGACTCGACCCGGCAGCTCGTGCTGGAGCTCTCCGCCCGCGGACCCGGCCACATCGCCGAACTGGCGGCCATCGCGCCGCCGCGGATCGGGGTCGTGCTCAACGTCGGCACCGCCCACGTCGGCGAGTTCGGCTCCCGCGAGGGCATCGCCAAGGGCAAGGGCGAACTCGTCGAGGCGCTGCCGAGCGCCGAGGACGGCGGTGTCGCGGTCCTGAACCTCGACGACCCGTACGTCGCGGCCATGGCCAGCCGGACGAAGGCCCGCGTGGTGTTCGTCGGCGAGAGCGAGTCCGCGCAGGTCCGCGCCGCCGACATCACCCTCGACGGCGAAGCGCGCGCGTCGTTCCGGCTGGTCACCCCGGACGGTGAGGCGCCGGTGAAGCTGCCGCTCTACGGCGAGCACCACGTCGGGAACGCGCTCAGCGCGGCCGCCGTGGCACTGGAGATGGGCTCGACGGTCGAGGAGGTCGCGGCCCGCCTGTCGAGCCTCGAACGGCGCTCCGAACGCCGCATGGAGGTCACCACCCGCGCCGACGGCGTCACGGTCCTCAACGACTCCTTCAACGCCAGCCCCGAGTCGATGCGCGCCGCGCTCAAGGCGCTCGCGTCGATGAGCGCGAACCGCCGCTCGTGGGCCGTGCTCGGCGTGATGGGCGACCTCGGCGAGAACTCGGTCGAGGCGCACGACGGCATCGGCAGGCTCGTCGTCCGGCTCAACATCGACAAGCTCGTGGTCATCGGCGAGGCGGCCGCGGCCACGCATCAGGGCGCCCAGCACGAGGGTTCCTGGGGCGAGGAGTCGGTACTGGTACCCGACGTCGAGGCCGCCATCGCCCTGCTGCATGATCAGCTCCGCGCGGGAGACGTGGTGCTGGTGAAGGCGTCCAAGGCCGCCGCCCTGTGGCGGGTGGCCGACGCCGTGCTCGCCGCTCCCGTAACCGACGCTGAATCCCCTGTAGTAGCCCCTTCCCCCTCTCAAGAACGCTCGAACGGTGGTGACGCGTGATCAGCATCCTGATCGCGGCCGCGGCGGGCCTGCTGGTCTCCATCCTCCTCACTCCCTATCTGATCCGGGTGTTCTCCCGGCAGGGCTTCGGCCAGGAGATCCGGGAGGAAGGACCGCAGGGACACAAATCCAAACGCGGTACCCCGACGATGGGTGGTGTCGCGATCATCGTCGCGATGGTCGTCGGGTATTTCGTGGCGCATCTGATCAGCGCGCTCAGCGGCGGCAACGGCACCGGCGGCCCGTCCGCCTCGGGGCTGCTGGTCCTCCTGCTGGCCGTCGGTCTCGGGCTCGTCGGCTTCCTCGACGACTTCATCAAGATCCGCAAGCAGCGCAACCTCGGCCTGAACAAGACCGCGAAACTGGTCGGCCAGCTCGTGGTCACGATCGCCTTCGCGATCCTGGCGCTGCAGTTCGCCGACGAACGCGGGCTCACCCCGGCGTCGGAAAGCCTGTCCTACGTGCGGGACCTCGCGCTGATCACCTTCCCGTCGGTGTTCTTCGTGATCTTCTGCTACATCGTCATCTCCGGCTGGTCGAACGCGGTGAACTTCACCGACGGCCTCGACGGTCTCGCCGGCGGCACCGCGGCGATGGTGCTGGCGACCTACGTCGTCATCGCCTTCTGGCAGACCCGCCTCTCGTGCGCGGTCACCCCGCAGGCCGCCTGCTACGACGTCCGTGACCCGCTGGACCTGGCCGTGGTGGCCGCCGCGGCGACCGGCGCCTGTGTCGGCTTCCTGTGGTGGAACGCGGCACCGGCGAAGATCTTCATGGGTGACACCGGTTCGCTGGCCCTCGGTGGCCTCGTCGCCGGGCTGTCGATGACCACCCGCACCGAACTGCTCGCCATCGTCATCGGCGGTCTGTTCATGGTCGAGATGATCTCGGTGGTCGCGCAGATCGCCGTGTTCCGCACGACCAGGCGGCGGCTGTTCCGGATGGCGCCGTTCCATCACCACTTCGAGCTCGCGGGCTGGGCCGAAACCACCGTCATCATCCGGTTCTGGCTGCTTTCGGCCATCTGCTGCATGTTCGGTCTCGGCCTGTTCTACAGCGAGCAGCTCGGCCTCGGGGGTTAGCAAGTGGAGCTCGCCGGGCGTCACGTCCTCGTCGCCGGTGCCGGGGTCACCGGCAAGTCCATCGTCCCCGTCCTGGCGGATCTGGGCGCGCGGATCACCGTCACCGACGGCAACGCCGAACGGCTGGCGGAGCTCGAAGGGCTCGGTGCCGACTTGGTGCCGGGCCTGACCGAGCCGCCGGAGGGTGTCGAGCTGGTCGTGACCAGTCCCGGCTGGAAGCCGACGTCGCCGTTGCTGGTGGCGGCGGCCGAGGCGGGCGTCGAGGTGATCGGCGACGTCGAGCTGGCGTGGCGCGTCGGGCAGCTGCGCGACAAGCCGCCGGTGTGGCTCGCGATCACCGGCACCAACGGCAAGACCACCACGGTCGGGATGCTGGAGTCGATCCTGCGCACCGCCGGGGTCGACGCCGTGGCCTGCGGGAACGTCGGTTTCGCGGTGCTCGACGCGGTGCGGGCCGGGCACGAGGTGCTCGCCGTGGAGCTGTCGAGTTTCCAGCTGCACTGGTCGTCGACGCTGGCCCCGCTCGCGTCGGTGGTGCTGAACCTGGCCGAGGACCACCTCGACTGGCACGGCTCGATGGAGGAGTACGCGGCCGCGAAGGGGCGGGTCCACACCCACTCCCGCACCGTGGTGCGCAACCTCCACGAAGAGTGGTCCGTCCGCCTCGCCGACGAGCACGCGCCCGCCGACGCCCGCCGTGTCGCGTTCGGCATGGACACCCCGCGCCCCGGCGAACTCGGGATCGTGGAAGACCTCCTGGTCGACCGCGCTTTCGTCGCCGACCCGGCGACCAGCGCCGACGAACTCGGCACGCTGGCCGACGTGCGTCCCGCCGGTCCGCACAACGTCTCGAACGCGCTCGCCGCGGCGGCACTGGCCCGCGCGTACGGCGTCGCCGGCGAGGACGTCGCCAAGGGCCTGCGCGAATACCGGCCCGCCCCGCACCGGGCCGAGGAGATCGGCGAGATCGACGGCGTCCGGTACATCAACGACTCCAAGGCGACCAACCCGCACGCGGCGAGCGGTTCGCTGCGCGCGCATCTGAACGTCGTCTGGATCGCCGGTGGCCAGCTCAAGGGCGCTTCCGTGGACGAACTCGTCGGCTCGATCGCCGGAAGGCTGCGCGGAGTCGTGCTGTTCGGCGTGGATTCACCCGTGATCGCCGCCGCTGTCGCGCGACACGCGCCGGATGTCCCGGTGAACAGCCTCCCTTCGGGTGACGATGACACCATGACTGCGGCGGTGAAGGCGGCCCGAGCCCTGGCGCGCCCTGGAGATGTGGTGCTGCTGGCCCCCGCCGCGGCGTCGTTGGACATGTACTCGAGCTACGGCGCACGCGGCGACGCGTTCGCGAGCGCGGTCCGTGTCCTGCGCGACGGTGCGGGGGAGACCAGTGACGGCGGTTGAGGAAAGAAAGCGCGAGACCGCGCCACGCAAGCGTCGTGAGCGCAAGGAAAGCCCGTTCGTCGCCTTCCGCACCGCGCTGACGGCCTGGCTTTCGCGGCCGCTCGCCTCGTTCCACCTGGTCCTGGCGCTCACCGGCGTGCTGACCGTGATCGGCATCGTGATGGTGCTGTCCGCGTCTTCGGTCGCTTCGTACAACCCCAAGACCGGCACCGGCGTGTACGCCCAGTTCAGCAAGCACCTCATGTTCGTCGCGATCGGCGCGGTGGTGTTCTGGATCGGGCTGAGGGTGCCGCTGGAACGCGTCCGCCGGTTGTCGGCGACGGCGACGGTGGTCTGTCTCGGGCTGCTCGTGCTGGTGCTGACCCCGCTCGGCTCCGAGGTCAACGGCTCGCAGGGCTGGTTCCGGCTCGGCGGGTTCGCCTTCCAGCCGGTCGAGGCGGCGAAGGTCGCGCTCGCCTTCTGGGGCGCGCACATCCTGGTGATCAAGTACAACATCATCAACCAGTGGCGCCATCTGCTCGTGCCGGTGGTGCCGATCGCGCTGCTGATGTTCGCGCTGGTCATGATGCAGCCCGACCTCGGCGGCACGATCACCCTCGCGGTCGTGCTGATGGCCCTGCTGTGGTTCGCGGGCGCGCCGAAACGACTGTTCGGGGTCATCCTCGCGGGTGGCCTCGCCGGGATCCTGGTGCTGGCGATCATCGCCCCGTACCGGCTGGCGCGGGTCATGTCGTTCGTCTCCGGCGACCCGGACACCAGCGCGGACGGCTTCCAGGCCAATCAGGCGAAACTCGCGCTCGCCGACGGCGGGCTGTTCGGCAAGGGCCTCGGGCAGGGCCAGTCCAACTGGGGCTACCTGCCCAACGTGCAGAACGACTTCATCTTCGCCCTGATCGGCGAGGAACTCGGCTTCATCGGCTGCGCGGTGGTGCTGGGGCTGTTCGCCGGGGTCGCCGTCGTGGGCCTGCGGATCGCCACCCGCAATCTCGACCCGTGGATCCGGATCGTGGCCGGCACGCTGACCGTGTTCCTGGTCGCGCAGGCCGGTATCAACATCGGCTACGTCGTCGGCCTGCTGCCGGTCACCGGCGTGACACTGCCGCTGATCTCCTACGGCGGGACGTCGCTGGTGATCACCATGCTCATCATGGGGATCCTGGCCAACGCCGCCCGGCACGAACCGGAGGCGGTGGCCGCACTGCGTTCGCAGGGGCCGGGTAAATTCGGACGCCTGCTGAGGCTTCCCGCGCCCGAGCCGTACCGCCCGCCCGCCAAACGCAAGGGCGGCGCGGCCAGGGGAGGCGCCGCCAAGGCGGCGAGGCCCGCGCCGAGGACGGCGAGGCCTTCGCCCGCACAGGAGCGGCGCCGTTCGGTACGGGAGCCCGGCAGGAGGACGGCCGCGCGAACGGCGGTGAACCGCGGTACCGCGAAACGGGGTACCGCAAACCGGAGAGGTCATAGGTGAACAACCCCGTCAGAGGTGGCGCTTCAGGTGAGGTCGCCGGCAAGGCGCCGGTGGTCGTGGTCGCCGGCGGTGGTACCGCCGGGCACATCGAACCGGCACTCGCCCTCGCCGACGCGGTGATGCGCCTGCGTCCCGACGCGAAGGTGATCGCGCTCGGGACCGAGCGCGGGCTGGAGAACAAGCTCGTCCCGGCGCGGGGCTACCCGCTGGAGCTGATCCCGCCGGTGCCGATGCCCCGCAAGCCGACACCCGAACTGCTGAAGATGCCGCTGAAGGTCCGCGACGCGGTCAAGCGCACCCGCGAGGTCCTGGACCGGGTCGGCGCGGACGTCGTCGTCGGCTTCGGTGGCTACGTCGCGCTTCCGGCGTACCTCGCCGCGCGCGGCCGCACGCCGATCGTGGTGCACGAGGCCAACGAGAAGCCGGGCCTGGCGAACAAGGTCGGCGCGCGGTTCGCCGTCCGCGTCGCCGTCGCCGTCCCGGGGACGCCGTTGGCGAAGGCCGAGGTCATCGGCATCCCGCTGCGCCGCTCCATCACCTCGCTCGACCGGGCCGCGCTGCGCGCCGAGGCCCGCGAGCACTTCGGGCTCGACCCCGACGCCCCGACGCTGCTGGTCTTCGGCGGTTCGCAGGGCGCGGTGTCGATCAACGGCGCCGTCTCCGGCGCGGCCAAGGAGTTCGCGGACGCCGGTGTCGGTGTCCTGCACGCCCACGGGCCGAAGAACACGCTGGTCGTCCAGGAGTTCCCCGGGCGGCCCGCGTACGTCCCGGTGCCGTACCTGGAGCGCATGGACCTCGCCTACGCCGCCGCCGACGCGGTGCTGTGCCGCTCCGGCGCGATGACCGTCGCCGAGGTGTCCGCCGTCGGCCTGCCGGCGGTGTTCGTCCCGCTGCCCTATGGCAACGGCGAGCAGGCGGTCAACGCCCGGCCCGCGGTCGACGCCGGTGCCGGGCTGATGGTCGACGACGCCGACCTCAGCCCCGCCAAGGTCGCGGAGCTGGTGATCCCGCTGGTGTCCGACGCCGACCGGATCGCGAAGATGAGCGCGGCCGCGGTCGGCCTCGGTCACCGTGAGGCCGACGAGACCCTTGCCAAGATCGTGCTGGAGGCCGCAGGTGCCTGATCAACTCCCCGACACGCTCACGCGTGCCCATCTGATCGGGATCGGCGGCGCCGGGATGAGCGGTATCGCCCGCATCCTGCTCGCCCGCGGCGCCCAGGTGTCCGGCTCCGACGCCAAGGAGTCGCGCGCGTTCCTTTCGCTGCGTGCCCAGGGCGCCGAGATCGCCGTCGGCCAGCGCGCCGAAAACCTCGACGCGTTCCCCGAAGGCCCGTCCTCGGTGATCGTGTCGACCGCGATCAAGGAGGACAACCCGGAACTGGCGGCCGCGCGGGAACGCGGGATCACCGTGCTGCACCGCGCCGAGGCGCTGGCCGGGCTGATGGAGGGGCACCGCGTCGCCTGTATCGCCGGGACGCACGGCAAGACGTCGACGACGTCGATGCTGACCGTCGCGCTGCAGCAGTGCCGTCTCGACCCGTCGTTCGCCATCGGCGGCGACCTCAACGAGTCGGGCGCCAACGCGCACCACGGCGAGGGCGGGATCTTCGTCGCCGAGGCCGACGAGAGCGACGGGTCGTTCCTGGCCTACTCGCCGTCGGTCGCCGTGGTGACCAACGTCGAGCCGGACCACCTGGACCACCACGGCACGGCCGAGGCCTACGTCTCGGTGTTCGCCGACTTCCTCGGCCGGATCGTGCCGGGCGGGCTGCTCGTCGTCTGCGGTGACGACGAGGGTGCCGAGAAGCTGGGCACGCTGGCTGCGGCGCGGGGCATCCGTGCCCGTCGCTACGGGCGTTCGGTCACCGGCGCCGACGACGCGAAGGTGCTCGACTACGCCCCCGCACCGGACGGCGGCGTCGTCCGGATTTCGTTGCAGGGCGAGGAAATCGTCCTCCGGGTCGCGGTGCCGGGCGAGCATATGGCGCTGAACGCGATCGCCGCGCTGCTGGCCGGGATCGAGCTCGGCGCGCCGGTCGACGGACTGGCCGAAGGGCTCGCCGCGTTCGGCGGTGTCCGGCGGCGGTTCGAGTTCAAGGGCCGCGCGGGCGACGTCCGCGTGTACGACGACTACGCGCACCACCCGACCGAGGTCGACGCGCAGCTGCGCGCGGTGCGGACGGCCGCGGGCTCGGGCCGGGTCGTCGTGGTGTTCCAGCCGCATCTGTACTCGCGCACGAAGGCGTTCTCGAAGGAGTTCGCGGCCGCGCTGTCGCTGGCCGACGAGGTCGTCGTGCTGGACGTCTTCGGGGCGCGCGAGAAGCCGGAGCCCGGGGTGAGCGGCGCGCTCATCGCCGACCAGATCTCCGGTGTCCCCGTGCACTACCAGCCCGCGTTCGACGTCGCGGCGAAGCTCGCGGCGGATCTGGTCAAACCCGGCGACCTGCTGGTGACCATGGGTGCCGGCGACGTCACGCAGCTCGGCCCGGAGATCCTGGCCGAACTGGACCGGCGGGCGGGGTAAGCAGTGTCTCTCAAAGCGCGCTCTCGGATCCCCGCGGCCGGGCCGCGGCATCGTCTTTTCACTCACCCGGCCATGCCGGCGGCCCGCCTTCGCGAATCCGAGGCCTCCGGCCGAGAAGAAACGCGCGCGCGTACCCTCACGCAACCTGCCAACTTCAGTTCGGGAGGCACTCTCCAGCCATGACGCAGACCGGGGAACGCCGCCGCCCGGCCGAACCCGGTCGGCGTCCGCGCACGGACCGCGCACAGCGGACCCAGCGGTTGAAGGAACGGCGCGGCAGGCGGTCGGTGTACGACCGCCGCCGCACCGCCCGGCCGACCCGGCACAAGGAGCTGCGGCGGCGCTGGGTCGCGCTGCTCTCGGTGCTGACCGCCGTCGCGCTGGTGTACCTGCTGTGGTTCAGCTCGATGCTGGGGGTGAAGCAGGTGGACGTGGTCGGCGCGAGCTCCGTGCCCGCGGACCAGATCCGCGCCGCGGCGGCGGTGCCGGACCAGAAGCCGATGCTGCGCCTGGACACCGACGAGATCCGGGACAAGGTGGCGCAGATGCCCGGTATCGCCACCGTCGACGTCTCCCGCTCGTGGCCGAGCACCCTCGAGATCACCGTGACCGAACGGACCGCGATCGCGTTCTTCGACAGCGGACCCGGCGGCGACGGCGTGCACCTCGTCGACGGCGGGGGAGTGGTGTTCAAGACTCTCAAGGAACGGCCCGCCGGGCTGCCCGAGCTCAAGCTTCCGCTGGTCTCGGCCGACGACCCGGTGACCCGCGCGGTGACCGGCGTCCTCGGCGTGATCCCGCAGCAGCTGCTCAAGCAGGTCACCACCGCGACGGCGAAGACCCCCGGCAGCGTCGAGTTCGCGCTTGCCGACGGGAAGACCGTCCGGTGGGGGACTTCGGCCGACACCGAACGCAAGGCGAAGGTCCTGGCCGCGCTGCTCACCCGCGAGGGCAAGGTCTTCGACGTCTCGGCCCCCGACCTGCCCACCGTCTCCTGACGCGTTTCGTCCTCTGAATGCGGTAGTTCGCGACGCCAACTACCGCATCCAGAGGACGAAACGCGGGGGTTCAGCGGGTGACGAGGGCTTCGATACCGTCCAGCAGGCGTTCCAGGCCGAACGCGAAGGTCTCGTCGGCGGCTTCGCAGGTGTCCGCGTCGTAGCCGCCGCTTTCCCAGATCCGCGTCATCGCCGGATGCCGCGTCACGTCGAAGTACTTCTCCCAGAACACGGACCGCTGGCCCCACCAGGCGTCCGTCGACTGCCCGGTCTCCTGCTCGACCTGCGCCGTCTCGGCGAAGAGCGTCGCGTTGGCCTGCACGTAGATCTCGATGCTGTTCGCGGCCGCGGCCGCTTTGCGCGGCTCCAGCCCGATGTCCGACACCGCCGCGATCACGTACTCCTGGCCCGCCATCAGCCCCGGCCCGAGCACCGGCCGCACCATCGACGTCGAACGCAGCCACGGATGCGCCCGGAACACGGCCAGGGTGCGCTCGGCGTAGAGCCGCACCTGTTCACGCCAGCCGTCCGGCCGCGGATCGCCGGGGCCGGGAAGGTTCCGTTCGGCGAGCACCGAGTCGACCATGAGGTCGAGCAGTTCCGTCTTGCCGGGGACGTAGGTGTAGAGCGTCATCGTGCCGACGTCGAGTTCCTTGGCGATCTGGCTCATCGACACGGTCGCCTCGCCCGCACTGTCGGCGAGTGCGACGGCGGTGGCGATCACCTGGTCGAGGGTCAGTTTGGGCCTTCGTCCTCTGCTCGGCTGCCGGGCTTCGCCGCGGTCACGCCACAACAGTTCGAGGCTGCGCTCGAAGTCCATCCACACTCCACTCGGCCGTGAAGCTGGATTCTACATTCTCGTATGAGGTACGGTTAATCTGATCCCGTAGGGCGTACGAAAAGGAGTGGGGAATCGTGACGATCCTGGTGACCGGTGCGACCGGAAGCGTCGGCAGGCTGCTCGTCGACGAACTGGTGGAGGCCGGGGCGCCGGTGCGGGCGCTGACCGTCAACCCGGCGAAGGCGGCGCTGCCCGAGCAGGTGGAGGTCGCCAAGGGCTACCTGGGCAAGCCGGAGACACTGCCGGAAGCCCTCGAAGGCATCGAGACCGTGTACCTCGCGCCGCTCGCGGCCAAGGTGGACGACTTCGTGAAGCTGGCGAAGGAGGCCGGAGTGCGGCGCGTGGTGGCGCTGTCGGGCTCCAACGCCGACGACCCGGCGGAGAACTCGAGCGGCGTGGACTACGCGATCATCGAAAAGGCCGTCCGGGACGCGGACTTCGACTGGACGTTCCTGCGGCCGGGCGCGTTCATGAACAACACGCTCGGCTGGGCGGAGACGATCAAGGCCGAGCGGGTGGTCCGCGAGGCCTACCCCGAGTCGCGGATGACGCCGATCGACCTCGCGGATATCGCGGCCGTCGCGGCGCACGTCATCCTGACCGAGGGACACGTCGGCAAGAAGCACACGCTGAGCGGGCCGACGGCGATCAGCCAGCGCGAACAGGTCGCCGCCATCTCGGCCGCGCTCGGCGAAGAGGTGGTCTTCCAGGAACTGACCCGGGAAGAGGCGAACAAGCAGTGGGCCGCGGCCGGGATCCCGGCCGAGATCGCCGAGTGGCTGCTCGACGGCTTCGCGTACTTCACGGAGAACCCCGACACGCCGACGGGCGTCGTCCAGGAACTCACCGGACGACCTGGCATCACCTATGCGGAGTGGGCCGTGGCGAACGTCGACGCCTTCCGCTGATCTTTCGGCCTCGTGAGTGGTAAGGACGGTTCTAACCGTCCTTACCACTCACGAGGAGTTCAATGGGCTCAACGGGCTCAACGGGCTCAACGGGCTCGGCGGGGGAGGCGGGTCGGCAGGGGAGCGCCCTTGCGCGGCTGGTCCGCGGCCTCGGCGGGCGGCGAGGACGGCTGCGGCGAGGACGGTTGCGGCAAGGGCTGGGCCTGGGCGGGCCAGGCCGGGGTGATCATCGCTTGCGCCCCGACCCGCCGGACGGGCAGCCCGTGCGACTTCCTGGCCGGCAGGCCGGGCCAGATCTCGCCCGCCTCCTTGGCGGCGTCGCGGATGGCGGTGCCGTCGAGCGAGGTGCGCGACTCCTCGATGTCGCGATCCAGCCACTGGACGATGAACTCCAGCGGCCCGTCGGGCGGCAGCGGCCACAGGAAGATCTCGTGGTCGACGTGGAACGCCGAACCGCCCAGGCCCTGCGCGCGCAGCACCGGCTGATCCGGTTTGGTGGCCGACGGCACGGAGATGGTCTCCGAACTGGCCCGCCTGCCGTCGGGGAACAGCACTCCGACCAGCAGCGCGTTGTAGTCCGGGACCCGGCGGTGATCGATCAGGCCTTCGCCGGGTTCGTCGAGCAGGAGATCCCGCGAGTACACCGACAGCTGGAAGGACACCGACTCCGGCCACACCTCGATGCCACGCAGCGCCACGATGGTCCGTTCGGCGCGGCCCAGCGGCATCGACCAGGGCAGGATCGCCGGGACGATGTACTCGTGCGGCGGCTCCACCCAGGGACGGCCGTTGTAGCCGAACAGCTCCTGTTCCGGCACCGGGAACAGGGGGCGGCTGCGCGGACCGTCCGTGAAGAAGCTCATCGCGGCGCGGCGGAACGCGGGGTGAAGCTGTCCGACCTGCCGTTCACGCCGTCGACGACCACCATGCGCTCACGGTAGCCGATGACCATGCCGGTACTGAACGGTTTCAACGCACCTTTCGCGTCACCCGAAGCCCTTGATCTTCACTTTCGTGCCCTTCGGCACCTTGGTGCCCGGCTGCGGATCCTGCTCCAGGACGAAGTCGAAACCACCGTTTCCGCCACCGTGACCGTTGCCGTTTCCGCGACCCTGACGGTCCGGCTCCAGACCCGCCTGTTTCAGGATCTGGATCGCCTCCTCCATCCGTTTGAAGGTCACGTTCGGTACTTCGACGGCGTTCGAAACGAACACGCCGATGCGGCGGTTGCTCGCCTTGCCGCCGCCCTTCGGGTCGGTGCGGGTCACCTGACCGGCGGCGAACTGGTCGGAGAACTCCTCGCCCGCCTGGAACGGCTGGAAGCCCGCCTGCTGCAGGATCTGGAACGCCGCGTCCTTGCTCTGGCCCGTGACGTCCGGGACCGGCGGCAGCGGCTCGGGGCCCTTCGACAGGATGATCGTGACCTGGCCGCCGATGTTCAGCTGCGAACCGGGGCTCGGGTCGACGCGGACCACCTTGTTCTTGGCGACGTCGCTGTACTCCTGCTCGCCCTGGACCGGGGTCAGCTGCGCGGCCTTGATCGCCGTCTCCGCGTCCTGCTGGCTCGTCCCGGCCTGGATGTCCGGCACGATCGGACGGCCCTTCGACAGCACGACGTTGACCGTGGCGCCCGGCGCGAGCGACGTGCCCTCCGCCGGGTCGGAGCGGATCACCGTGTGCTGGGCGGCGGTGTCGCTGTACTCCTCGGTGTAGGCCGGGGTCAGCTTCGCCGACCGGAGCGCGTCGCCGGCGGCGGCCTGGTTCATCCCGGCCAGCTTCGGCACCGACGACGACGTCGGGCCGGAATCGTTGAGGATGAAGGCGAACGCGCCGATCAGACCGCCGAGGACCAGAACCGCGGCCGCGATCATCAGGTAGAGACGTTTGCGCGACGCCGGCTGCTCGTCGTCCGCCGCCGGTTTGGGCCTCGGGGGAGGCGTGCGGGGCGGCTGCGCGGCGGGGATCTGCGGCTCGCGGTGCAGCGCCTGCGTTCCGCGCGGCCCGGTGACCGGCAGGGTCGCCTCGGCGACCGGGGGCAGCACGGTCGTCGCGGCGGCGGCCGGAGCCACCGCGGGGACGGCGGGGATGCCGGGGGTGGTGCGCTCGGCGTCGGTCTCCCGGTCGGCGTCGGCGGGCAACGGCACGGGCACCGCGACCGCCGGGACACCGAGGACGGTGCGCAGATGGTTCAGCTCGGCGAGGAACGCCGCGGCGTCGGCCGGGCGCAGCTCGGGGTCGCGGCGTGTGGCGCGCAGGATCAGCTCGTCCAGCTGCGGCGGGATACCCGGGCGCAGCTCGCTCGGGCGCGGGACGTCGTCGTTGACGTGCCGGTACGCCACCGAGAGCGCGGTGTCGCCGGTGTACGGCGGGCGTCCGGTGAGCATCTCGTACAGCAGGATCCCGGCCGAGTAGACGTCGCCGCGCGAGGTGGTCGCGCCGGTCGCGACCTGCTCGGGCGAGACGTAGGCGACGGTGCCGAGGATGACGCTCGAACTCGTGGTGCCCGCGCTCGCGACCGCGCGGACCAGCCCGAAGTCGCCCACCTTGACCACGCCGCCCGAAAGCGCGGTCCCGCCGCGGCCGATGAGGACGTTCTCCGGTTTGACGTCGCGGTGCACCAGACCGGCGGCGTGCGCCGCGGCCAGCGCGGAGAGGACCGGTTCGGTGATGCTCAGCGCGAGCGCGACGTCCAGCGGGCCGCGCTCGGCGAGCAGTTCGCGCAGGGTCCCGCCGTCGACGAGCTCCATGACCAGGAACGCGCGGCCGGACTCCTCGCCGCCGGGGGTGTCGAAGCCCTGGTCGTGCACCGCCACCACGTGCGGGTGGTGCAGCCGGGCCGCCGACCGGGCTTCCCGTTCGAAGCGTTCGACGAAGGACCTGTCGTCGGCGAACCGCGGGTCCATGATCTTGATGGCGACCTGGCGGTCCAGGCGGGTGTCGACGCCGCGGTACACCGACGACATCCCACCGCGTGCGAGCAGCTTGTCCACCCGGTAGCGGCCCTCGAGCAGAGTGCCCACCAGCGTGGGGTCCGTGCGTGTCACGGCTATGGATCGTACGGAAGTACCCATGTTCTGGTGTACGGGACCTGGGTCGCCGGGGATCACGATTCTCGCCATTTCGTCGAATCGGCGGTATCCGTGACCGAGTCGGCACGCTCCGTCATGGCCCGAGTCGTCACCCATGCGCACTAACGGAGGGCGAGACGGAATGTGGCACAGTGTCACCTGTGAGTGGTATTCCCGTCGCCGACGACGTTCTCGATGCCGATGTGGCCGTTCTCCCGCTTCCGGAGGTCGCGACCGCGCTGAACGTTTCGGCCAACAAGGTCCGCCAGATGCTGCGTGACGGCCACCTGATCGCCGTCAGGCGCAAGGGCGAGCTGTACGTCCCGGTCGCGTTCCTGGTGAAGGACGGCGTGGTCAAGGGCCTGGCGGGCACCATCACCGTGCTCGCGGACTCCGGGTTCAGCCGGACGGAGATGCTGCGCTGGCTCTTCGCCGAGGACGAGACCCTGCCCGGGACCACCCCGGTCAACGCGCTCCGCACCAGTCACGGCACCGAGGTCAAGCGGCGCGCGCAGGCGATGGCGTTCTAGTCCGCCCGGACGTTCTGACCAGTACATACGTCGCGGCCGCGAGAAGCTGGCAGCCCGCCGCCGCCCCCAGCGCGGCGGTTACGGAGAGTGCGCTCACCGGTCCCGCGACCGCGGCTCCGGCCGCGAGTCCGGTGATCTTCACGCTCGCCGCCGTCGTGAAAACCTGAGCCCGTACCGCAGCGGGCGCTTCCCGGTGCCGGATGGCGAACAGCGCCGAAAGCTGGGGTCCTTCGGCGAATCCGGCGAGCACGGCGGCGGCCGGCAGGATCACCACGTCGTGGCCTGCCGCCGCGAGCAGGAAACTCGCGCCCAGCAGGACCGTACTGGCGAGCACGGTGCGGTCCGGTGGCGGCGGCCTGCGGGCCAGCACGGCGTTCGCGATCAGTGACGCGGCGGCCAGCACGGTGAGCAGGAGCGCGCCGAACCCCGGATTCCCCAGCCGTTGGGCGCCGAGCAGCGGATAACAGACCACCGCGATCCCGATGCCGACGAAGGACACGGTGGACGTCGCGGTGGCCCGCAGCAGCGCACGGTTGCGGAAGAGGACGGCGAACCCGTCGGCGAGCTGACGGCGGATCGGTCTCGCCGGCTTCGCTTCGGTGGCGGGTAGCGACCATGCGGCGGGGAAGGCCGCCACGACCAGCGTGATCGCGAGCGCCACGGCGGCCGGGGCGCCGGCGTACGCGGCCACGAGCCCGGCGAGTCCCGGCCCGGCGAGGCTCGCGGCGGTGAACGTCATCGCGTCCAGCGTGCTCGCCCGTTCCAGCGGCGTCGCGCCGCGGACGTTCGGCAGTTGCGCCGTCCACCCGCCGGCCAGCGCGGGATTGAGCAACCCCGCCGCGACGGCCACCACGATCGCCGCGGGGAGTTCGACCAGCGCGAGCACCGCGCCGAGCCCGCCCGCGTACGCGAGCAGTGCCCACGCCAGCAGCCGTCCCGGCCGGGGACTGCGGTCGAGCAGGGCCCCGAGCAGCGGCCCGCCCGCCGCCGCGGAGATCGTCAGGCCCGCGAGCAGCGCGGATCCGGTGGCGGCCGAGCCGTCGATACTCACGCCGAGCAGGAGCAAAGCGGGTCCGGACAACTCGTCGCCGGTCCTGGCGACCGTCGCCCCGGCCAGGTACCCGGCGAGTCTGTAACGGCCTCTCATGACTGAGACGTTACAGTGGGGTATGAGTTCAGCGCAGCGGGATTTCCTGCCCGGCCGGTCGGCGCGGGAGGCGGCGCAGCGGGCGGTCGATCTGCTGGATGTCCTGCTCGCGCCGGATCCGTCGGTTTCTTCGGTTCGTTCCGTCCTGGAAGCGCACGGCGAGACCTCGGTCGAGTTGGCGACGCCGGACGTGGCGTCGTTGCGGGAGGCGGCCTTGCAACTGCGGGAGGTGTTCGCGGCGCGGGATGTCGCGGAGGCGGCCGACGTGCTCAACCGGCTGCTGGCCCGCTACGCGCATCCGCCGCGGCTGACCGATCACGCCGACGGGTTCGGCTGGCATCTCCACGTGGACGCCGACGACGACGGGCCGTGGGGTGCGTGGCTGGTGACGTCGTCCGCGCTGGCGCTGGCGGTGCTGCTCGCGGACCGTCAGGCGCCGCCGGGCGGCTTGTGTGCCGCTTCGGGATGCGGCAAGCCCTTCGCGCACCTGGGCGGGGGAAGCCCGCGGCGGTACTGCTCGACGCGGTGCGCTACCCGGGAGCGGGTCGCGGCGCACCGTCGGCAGCGTTCGTAGGCGGTAGCGCTCGTGAGTGGTAAGGACGGTTAGAACCGTCCTTACCACTCACGAGACGTAAAGCGGGTCAGGACTGCTGCTTGTCCCGCCACTGGATCCAGGACCGCAGCTTGTCCAGGTTGTAGTCCGGCCCGCCGGTCGCCACGGTGAACAGCGAGACACCGTGCTCCAGCAGCTTCGGGCCCAGTTCCTCGGGCTCGCCCTCGACGGCGACCGAACGCTCGATCTCCTTCGGGTCGCGCCCGACGTCGGCGCAGTGCTGGTCGAGGATCTTGACCTTGCGCTCCACGACCTCCGGGTCGCCGAAGCCGTGCCAGATGTCGGCGTGCTTCGCCACCAGGCGCAGGGTCTTCTTCTCGCCGCCGCCACCGATCAGCACCGGGATGTCCCGGACCGGCTGCGGGTTCAGCTTGCCGAGCCTGCTCTCGATCCGCGGGAGCGCCTCCGCGAGGTTGTCGAGCCGCCCGCCCGCGGTGCCGAACTCGTAGCCGTACTCGTCGTAGTCCTTCTCGAACCAGCCGGAGCCGATGCCGAGGATCAGCCGCCCGTCGGAGATGTTGTCGACGGTGCGGGCCATATCCGCCAGCAGTTCGGGATTGCGGTAGCTGTTGCACGTCACCAGCGCGCCGATCTCGACCCGCGACGTCGACTCCGCCCAGGCGCCCAGCATGGTCCAGCACTCGTAGTGCAGGCCCTCGGGCTCGCCGTAGAGCGGGTAGAAGTGGTCCCAGTTGAAGACGATGTCCACCCCGAGGTCTTCGGCCTCCGAAGCCGCCCGGCGGATCGCCTTGTATTCGGCGTGCTGGGGCTGCAGCTGGACGCCGATCCTGATCTTCCTGTTCGCAGCAGTGGTCATGTTCGCACCCTAAGCCTGGAGTTGCTCCACGTGCTCGCCAGCAGTCTCGGCAGAGCGACACCCAGCCGACGACGGCGGGGGACGACCGCGCGGGTGTTCAGCACGTCGTAACCGAGGGCCTCGATCTCGTCGAGGATGCCTTCGTAGAGCGCGAGCGCGGTCCGCACGCAGTCGCGGGATTCCGTGCGCAGCAACGGGATTCCCGCTTCGGCGCGGCGGTAGACGGCCCGGTTGCGCGCCACCGCGACGGCGAGCGCGCGCCGCACCCGCCGGTCGGGCAGGCCGCGGGCGCGGGAGAATTCGAGCAGCTCACGGTCGACGCCGAACGCGGCCAGTTCCTCGGTCGGCAGGTACAGCCTTCCCCGGTCGAGATCCTCGCCGACGTCACGCAGGAAGTTGGTCAGCTGGAACGCCTCGCCCAGCGCGGCGGCGCCGGGCACGGCTTCCGCGATCGGGACGACGGTGCCGAAGACGGGCAGCATCTGGAGGCCGATCACCTCGGCCGAGCCGTGGATGTACTCGCCGAGGTCGGCGTAGGTCGCGTACTCGGTGATCTTGAGGTCCATCGCCATGGACCGCAGGAACGCGTCGAACAGGTCGCGGTCGAGATCGTGGCGCCGCACGGTGTCGGCGAGCGCCGTCAGCACCGGATCGGCGGGTGTGCCGCCGTCGAAGACCCGCGCGACCATGACGGCGACCTCGTCCAGCGCGACCGCCGGATCGGTGCCGGGCGCGGGATTGTCGACCACTTCGTCCGCCATCCGCGCGAAGCCGTACAGCGCGTGCGCGAACGGGCGCGTCCGCGGGGGCAGCAGCCGGGTCGCGAGGAAGAAGGTGCGGCCGTAGTGCGCGTTGATGCGGCGGCATTCCGTGTACGCGGCCCGCAACGCCGGTTCGGTGATCCCCGCGGCGTCGAGTTCGCTCATCGGCCGGTGACCCTTCCCGCCGCGAGCCTGCCGGAGATCACCACCGGCGGGATGCCGACGCCCGGCGTGGTCCCGCAACCGGCCAGCACGACGTTGTCCACCGCCCGCATCAGGTTCCCCGGCCGGAACGGGCCGGTCTGCGCGAAGGTGTGCGCGAGCGAGAACGGGGTCCCCGCGGTGAGCCCGCGTTCCGCCCACCCCGCCGGGGTGATCGTCTCGTCGACGGAGAAGCCGTCCGCGAAACCGGTGAGGCCGCGGTTTTCCAGTGTGCGCAGGAGTTCCGTGCGATACGCGGGCCCGACGCGACCCCAGTCGATCTTGCCGCGGCCGAGGTTCGGCGCCGGGGCCAGTACCGAGATCACCTGGTCGCCGCCGGGGGCGAGGGCCGGTTCGGTCGCCGTCGGCCGGGTCACCAGCAGCGACGGATCGCTCATCAGCTTGCCCTCGCGGATGATCTCCGAGAACGTCTTCTCCCAGGCGTGGCCGAAGAAGATGGTGTGGTGGCCCAGATCCGGCCAGGTTTTCGGGGCGTGCCCGTGCAGTACGACGGCCGACGGCGAGTACCGCAGCGGCAGCGGCCGCCGGGGGCGGGCGCCGAGCAGCCGGTACGCGGTGCCGAGCTCGGTCGCGAGAACCACCGTGTCGCAAGGGATCCGCTCACCCGTGCGGGTCCGCACCGCGCGTACCCGCGAGGAAACCCTTTCCAGCCAAGCGGCTTCGGTGCCGAAGCGCAGTTCCGCACCGGCGCGTTCGGCCGCGTTCGCCATGGCCCGCGCGATCTCGCCCATCCCGCCCGACGGGTAGTAGACCCCGCCGACGGTGTCCATATAGGAGATGACGCCGTACGCGCCGATCGCGCGCGCCGGATCGAGTCCCGCGTAGAGCGCCTGGAAGGAGAACAGGCGGCGCACCCGGTCGTCGCGCAGGAAGCCGCCGATCTTCGGGCCGAGCCGCCCGAAACCGCCCAGTGCGGCCAGTTTCGCCAGCTCCGGGCGCACGAGATCGAGCGGCGAGTCGAAGTTCGCGCCGATGAAGTGGTCCTTCTGCACCGCGTACAGCTCGGTCAGCCAGCGGCGCAGCCGCCGATAGCCTTCGGCCTCGGCCGGACCGGCGGCCTCGCGGATCTCGGCCTCCATCGCCGCCGCGTCGGTGTGCACGGCGATGGTGCTGCCGTCGGCGAACCGCGCGCGATACGCCGGGTCGAGCCGGGTCAGCGTCAGGTTGCCCGCCAGCGATTCGCCGACCGCGGAGAAGGCCTCGTCGAGCAGTTCCGGCATGGTCAGCACGCTGGCGCCGGTGTCGACGGTGTTCCCGCCGAAATCCGCCTGCCCTGCCCGGCCCCCGGGGCTCTTTTCCTGCTCCAGCAAGGTCACCCGGCGTCCGGCGCCGAGCAGATGCAGCGTCGCCGACAGCCCGGCGAGCCCGCCACCGATCACCACCACGTGGTCACTCGGACCGGTGACAGTGCGCATCAGTACGTCCGCTGGGTCGCCTTGACGACCAGCCCGGTCAGCGCGGCGGGAGCGGGTTCGGCCAGGTGGGCGCGGTCCAGCGTGGCCATCGCGGAGTCGGTGAGCTCGTCGATACGGCGTTCCACCGCGTCGACGGCGCCCACGTCCTGCAGCGCCTCACGCACGGTCTCGACGGCGTCTTCGGACAGGTGCGCGTCGCCGATGGCGTCGGAGATGACCTTCGCCGCCGCGTCCTTCCCCTGCTCGGCCGCGCGCTGGAGACCCAGCGCAACCAGCAGCGTCCGCTTGCCCTCGCGCAGGTCGTCGCCCGCGGGTTTGCCGGTGACCGACGGGTCGCCGAACACGCCGAGCAGGTCGTCCCGCAGCTGGAACGCCACGCCGACCTCGTCGCCGAACTCGCGCAGCGTCGCGATCAGCGCCTCGTCGGCACCGCCGAGCGCGGCACCGAGGTGCAGCGGGCGCTGGACCGTGTACGCGGCCGTCTTGAGCTTGCAGATGTGCAGCGCGGCCTCGGGGGAGGCGTCGCCGGTGGCCTGGGTGCGGACGTCGAGGTACTGACCGGCGAGCACCTCGGTGCGCATCGCGCGCCACGCCGGCCGCGCCGCCGCGAGGGCCGCGGGCGGGAGCGGGGCCTCGCCGAACATGTCGTCGGCCCAGGCCAGCGCGAGGTCGCCGACCAGGACGGCGGTCGCGAGCCCGAACGTGCTCGGCGAACCCAGCCAGCCGCTGTCGGCGTGCAGCTTCGCGCCCGCGATGTGCACCGTCGGGGAACCACGGCGCGAATCGGAGGAGTCGATGAGGTCGTCGTGGATCAGCGCGCACGCCTGGATCAGCTCCAGGCTCGCCACCGCCTGCAGCACGCCTTCGACGTCCGGTCCGGCCGGATCGCCGCCCGCGCCGCGCCAGCCCCACCAGGCGAACGTCGGGCGCAGGCGTTTGCCGCCGCCCAGCACGAATCCGGCCAGCGCGTCGATCCCGGCCCCGACCGTCGGCTCGGTGCGGCGGATTTCGGCACCGGCGCGCTCGAGGAATCCGGCCAGCGCCCGCTCGACGTTGGCGGGCAGGTCGGCGTCGTAGGCGGACGTGTCCATGGGCACATCCTCCGGGAAGGACGTCGTCGTGACCCAGTCGGGTGCCTTCGAATGTGGCGGAACTCGCCGCATTTCGTCCTCTGAATGCGGTAGTTGCACGCGCAAGGACCGCATTCAGAGGACTAAACGCGGGTCTTGTCGTAGTGCCGCTTCGCCCGCGCCCGGTTCCCGCAGTCCGACGAACTGCACCAGCGTCGCGACCGGTTGCGTGTGTGGTCGGTGAAGACCCAGCCGCATCCCGGCCCTTCGCACTCCCGGATCCGGTCCAGTTCCCCGGACCGGAGCAGGTCTTCGGCCGCCAGCGCGAGGAAGTGCGGCAACGCGGTGCCGTCCACCAGCGGCACCGTCCAGCGCAGCGGCAGGGACGGGGTGAGTTCGGCGTGCCGGTACGCCGCCAGCAGCGGCTTGCGCAACGCCGTGACGTCCGGCGGATTCGACGTCAGTACGCGATACAGCGTCTCGCGGAAGTCCTTCACCGTTTCCAAGACCGCTTCGGAGATCTCCAGCCGCTCGGTGCTCGCACCGACCAGGACGACCCACTCGGACAGCCGTTCCGGCGCCGAAAGCCGGTCTTCCCGCCGGGCCGGATCGCGCCGCCAGGAAACGGTGTTGACCAGGTCCAACGGCACGCTCCCGCCGATGCTGTCGTACCCGTCCCAGTGGCCGTCCACATATCCTCCTAATGGTCAAAATCAGTTTAGCTTGTTAGGGTCGAACCATGACAGGGATGTCGACACGCCGGCGCGACTACCTGGCCGGCGCCCGTGTCGGACTCGGACTGGGCGTCGCGACCTTCGTCCTCGGTGTCACCTTCGGCGCGTACAGCCAGACCCTCGGCTGGGGGATCGCCGCCCCGATCGTCGCTTCGATCGTGGTGTTCTCCGGCTCGGCCCAGTTCGCGATGGCGACCGCGCTCGCGGGCGGCGGCAACCTCGCCGTCGCGGTCGGCGCAGCGGCCCTCATCAACGCCCGGTTCCTGCCGATGGGCGCCGCCGTCGCCGCCGACCTGCGCGGCGGACGCCTGCGGCGCGCGTGGGAAGGCCAGGCCGTCGTCGACGGTTCGTGGGTGGCCGCGCACCTCGGCGAAGGGCGGTTCGATCGCGAAAAACTCATCGGCTGCACGCTCGTCCAGCTGCCCGCGTGGGTGCTGGGGACGGTGCTCGGGGTACTGGCCGCGCCGCCGCCGGACGTCGTCTCCCGGTTCGGGCTCGACGTCGTGTTCCCCGGCTTCTTCCTGGTCCTGCTCATCGACGAGCTGCGCCGTTCGCGCCAGGCGGTGCTGACCGCGGCGCTCGCCGCCTGCCTCGCCGGGATCCTGGTGCTGTTCGTCCCCGTCGGGCTCGCGCTGATCGGCGCTTCGGCCGCCGCGCTGCTCGGGCTGGGGGCGCGGCGATGACGCTCTGGCTCGCCATCGTCGCCGTCGCGCTGGTCAGCATCGGGTTCAAGGCGGCCGGACCGGTCCTGCTCGGCGACCGGACGCTGCCGCCGCGGCTCGCGGGGGTGATCGCGCTGCTCGCGCCCGCGCTGCTGGCCGGGCTCGTGCTCACGGACGTGACCGGTCCGGCCTGGTCCGGGCTCGACTGGACGCTCTGCGCCGGCCTGGCCGCGATCGCGGTGACCTACGTGCTGCGCGTGCCGGTGCTCGCCGCGATCCTCTGCGGGGTCGTCGTCACGGCCGCGCTGCGGTTCCTCGTCTGAGGGCAGGCGCGCGTGCCGGTCTGCTCGCTCGCCCCGCGGCCGTGTCGCGAAAGCCACTTTCGCAACCATCAACGTTGCGAAAGTGGCTTTCGCAACCCGCCACCTTCGCCTCGCCCTTCCGCTAGCGCCAGAACGGCCCGCTCAGCCCGGCTTGGGCGAAGTACGCCGCCGCGGCGGCCGGGTCCCGGCGGGTGTAGCCGTGGTCGAGCCTGCCGTCGTACCAGCCGGCCGCGAGCCGCCACAGCGTCGCCAGATCCATGACGTAACCCTTGTCCTGTCCCGTTTCCGTCAGCCATTCGTCCACACAGGACTCACCGCAGAAAAGCCGCTGGTTGGCGCACGTGTGCACGACGTCGTCCCACATCCGCGCCACCGGCACGAGGAAATGCGCGACCAGCCCGCCCTTCGGCGGTGTCCGGTCGTTCACCATCAGCGCCTGTGGTTCGCCGCAGCCGCGGCAGCGCGTGGACACGAGCACCTCGGGCTCGGCCTTGACCAGATGCGGGATCGCGAAAGCGTCCCAGGCACAGCCTCCCCACCACAGGGTGCGCTCGCCCATCACGGAGAAGCCGAGCGGGATCGCCGCGAACGGATGCGCCAGCACGACGTGCTCGCACTCGTCGAGCACGAGATGCCGCCGCTCCGCGAGCCGGTGCAACGCCTGTTTCGCCACCGCGAGTGATCCGTGGGCGGCGTCGGCCAGTTCCGGGGCCGTCGGCGGCCTCCCGTGCTCGGCGAACGCGCGGTAGACCGCCACGCGGACGTCCTCATCCCAGCTGGTGTCGGTCTCGGCGCTCATGGCGGCTCCCTGTGCTCACCACCGAGTCTCCCCAGGCGGGCTCCGCTCGGCAACCGCTCGTACGTGGTTCAAATCGCACGCCCATAGCCTGGGAGGGGGCTCCCAACCAGCGGACATTCCCCCCTAACATGACCGTATGACGTCGGTGGTCGAGCGGTTGCAGGGTGATGGACCCGTGTTCTCCATCGAGTTCTTCCCGCCCCGGGACGCGGCAGACGAGGCCGTGCTGTGGAAGTCGATCCGGGAACTCGAGCCGCTGGACCCGGCGTACATGTCGATCACCTACGGCGCCGGCGGCTCCAGCCGGGACGGCACGATCCGCAGCATCGCCCGCGTCGCCACCGAAACCACGCTGGTGCCGATGGCGCACCTCACCGCCGTGAACCACTCGGTCGCGGAACTGCGCAACGTCATCGGCTGGTACGCCGCCGTCGGCGTGCGGAACATCCTCGCGCTGCGGGGCGACCCACCGGGCGACGTCTACGGCGACTGGGTCCCGCATCCGGACGGGCTGAACTACGCCGAGGAACTCGTCGAACTGGTGCGTTCGCTCGGCGACTTCTGCGTCGGCGTCTCGGCCTTCCCGTACGGCCACCCGCGGTCGGCGAACCTCGAAGCCGACACCGAGTACCTCGTGCGCAAGCTGCGCGCGGGCGCGGATTTCGCGATCGCGCAGCTGTTCTTCGAGCCGGAGGACTTCCTCCGCCTGCGTGACCGGGTGGCGGCCACCGGCTGCGAGGCACTGGTCATCCCCGGCATCATGCCGCTGACCACGCCGCGGACGCTGCACACGTCCATCAAGCTGTCCGGCGCGCCCGCGCCGCGGCGGCTGCTGGACCGGCTCGAGCCGCTGGCGGGCGACCCGAAGGCCTTCCGGGCCGAAGGTCTCGACACGGTGACCGAGCTGTGCGAGCGGCTCATCGCCGAAGGCGTCCCCGACCTGCACTTCTACACGTTCAACCGGTCCAAGGCCACGCGTGAGGTGGTCAGCAGGCTCGGGCTGGTCCCGGCCCGCGCGTAACTCCGTACCGAAGTCGCACGCGGTCCCGGTAGCGTGCCGGGCATGGCTTCGACCGCGCAAAGTGTGCACCAGATCTGTGACCGGTACGTCGACGAGTACGCCGCGGCCGACCCGGTCGCCGCGACGACGTTCGGTATCTCCGGATACGACGACCAGCTGACCGACTACTCGCCCGCCGGGCACGCGGCCAGGGCCGCGATCGCCAGGCGCGCGCTGGCCGAGATCGCCGCGGCCGAACCGGTCGACGACGGTGAACGCGCGGCCAAGGCGGTGTTCAGCGAGCGGATCGCGCTGAACCTCGAGATCCACGAAGCCGGTCTCGACCTCGCGGCGCTGAACGTGATCGAAAGCCCCGTGCAGGAACTGCGCATGGTCTTCGACTACATGCCCACCGACACCGCGGAGGACTGGGCGACGATCGCCGCCCGGATGGCGAGGGTGCCCGAAGCGCTCGACGGTCTCCGCGCCTCGCTGCTCGCGGCCGCCGACGCGGGCCGGGTGTCGGCGTTGCGGCAGGTCGGCAAGGTCGCCGAACAGGCGGAGACCTGGGCCGGTTTGAAGGACGAGACCGGTTTCTTCGAGACCCTCGCCTCGGACGCGAAGGACATCGACGAGAAGCTCCGCGCCGAACTCGGCCAGGCCGCGCACGCCGCTCAGGAGGCGTACGCGGAGTTCGCCGGGTTCCTCCGCGCCGAACTCGCCCCGCTGGCGCCGGTCAAGGACGCCGTCGGCGCCGAGGTCTACCAGCTGTGGTCCCGCGTGTTCACCGGCGCCACCTTGGACCTGGACGAGGCCTACGCCTGGGGCTGGGCCGAGTTCACCCGCCTCGAAACGGAGATGCGCGAGGTCGCAGGCCGGATCAAGCCCGGCGCCACCCTCGCCGAGGCGGCCGCCGCCCTCGACGCCGACCCCAAGTACGTCGTCCGCGGTCGCGCGGAATTCCAGGCCTGGATGCAGAACCTGTCCGACAACGCGCTGAAGTCGTTGCGCGGCAAGCACTTCGACATCTCCGACCGGGTGATGCGGCTGGAGTGCAAGATCGCCCCGCCCGGTGGCACCGTCGGCGCGTACTACACCGGCCCGAGCGAGGACTTCTCCCGCCCCGGCCGCATGTGGTGGTCGCTGCCGCAGGGCCGGGACGAGTTCACCACCTGGCGCGAGGTCAGCACCGTCTACCACGAGGGCGCGCCGGGTCACCACCTGCAGATTGCGACCGCGGTCGACCAGTCGGAGTCGCTCAACAAGTACCAGCGGCTGCTGGCGTTCACCTCCGGGCACGCCGAGGGCTGGGCGCTGTACTCCGAGCGGCTCATGGAGGACCTCGGGTTCCTCGCCGACGACGGCGAACTGTTCGGCATGCTGTCCGAGCAGCTGTTCCGCGCCGCACGCGTGATCGTCGACATCGGCATGCACCTGGAACTGGAGATCCCGGCCGGCACCGGTTTCCACGAGGGCGAGCGGTGGACGCCCGAACTCGGCCTGGAGTTCATGCTCACCCGGACCGTCACCGACCCGGCCCACGTGTACGACGAGATCGACCGCTACCTGGGCTGGCCGGGGCAGGCGCCGTCGTACAAGCTCGGCGAACGGCTCTGGCTCGCCGCCCGCGAGGAGGCCCGCGCGCGGCAGGGCGACGCGTTCGACATCAAGCAGTTCCACACCCGGGCGCTGGCGCTGGGCGGGATGGGGCTGGACACGCTGCGGGAGATGCTGGCCGCCCTCGACTGAGCCGAAGGACGCTTTCCCCGCATAAGACGAGGCGAAGGGCGCTTTCCCCGCATCACACGCGGGGAAAGCGCCCTTCGGGTTTATCCACTTGCCCGCCTTGATACGTTCCCCTCGTGCACCGGATCTTTCTCGTCACCCCACCCCCCGCTTCCTGAGCGGGGTGTCTCCGGCCGCGCGGCGTTACAGCCGCCCGGCCGATCCGTGCTGCACTGAAGCACCCCGCGTCGTCGACGTCCTTTCCGACAGACACAGACGCAGGAGCGTTTCCCCATGTCCGTTGCCGTACCCACGCGCGCCCGATCGTCGGCCGCGCTCGTCCTCGCCGGGGTCCTCTGGGGGACCGGCGGCCTCGCCGGATCCCTGCTCGCCTCCCGGGCGGGGCTCCATCCGCTGAGCGTCGCCGCGTACCGGCTGCTCATCGGCGGCGTGATCGCCACCGGTTACCTCTGGCTCACCGGTGGCCTTCGTGGCCTTCCCCGCACGACACAGGCCCGTCGCCGCCTCCTGGCGGTCGGCGGGTTGTTCGCCCTCTTCCAGACCAGCTACTTCGCCTCGGTCTCGCTGAGTTCCGTGAGCGTCGCGACGATGACCACCATCGGCAGCGCGCCGGTGCTGCTCGCCGTCGCGACGGTCGTCAAAACCCGCCGCCTGCCCGGAGCGTGGACGGCGGTGTCGCTGGCGGGCTCTCTCCTCGGGCTCGCGCTGCTGCAATGGACGCCAGGGCAGGAGATCAACGTCGCCGGCGTGCTGTTCGCCCTGCTCGCCGCGGCCGGGTTCGCCGCGCTGACGCTCGTGACCGCGACCCGCGTCGAAGGGCTGGATCCCTTGCCCACCACGGCTTTCGGCTGCCTGATCGGCGGCGCCGCGCTCACTCCCGCCGCCCTGTGGTTCGGGCTGGCCGTGCCGGTTCAGGCCGACGTGCTCGCGCTCGTCGTCTACTTCGGTGTCGTGCCCACGGCGCTGGCGTACGCCGCGTACTTCCGCGGCCTCGAAAGCGCGCATCCCGTACTGGCCGCGTTGTCCGCCTTGCTCGAACCGCTGACCGCCGCGCTGCTGTCCATGGTCGTGCTCGGGGAACGGCTCGGCGCCGTGGGCTGGTGCGGCGCGGTGGTGCTCATCGCCGCGCTCGCCGTGGCGTATTCCAGGCCCTAGAGCGGCAGCGTCCGGCCGAGGATCGCGAAGGGCCGCGGATCCCCGGCGAAGTGGTAGTCCCGCAGCACATCGACGAATCCGACGCGCCGGTACAGGTTCCAGGCCCGGCTGGTGCCTTCCGGCGTGGAAAGGAGGACGTGGGCGCTGGGCACGCCGTCGAGCAGCCGCCGCAGGAGGTCCTCGCCGATCCGCTTCCCCTGGCTTTCGGGGCTGACGTGGATCTCGGTGAGCTCGAAGTAGTCGGACATCCAGTGCTCGGCGGCGGCCTGGCCCTCACGGCGGGTCAGGCCGTGGCGCACCTGTTCGTGCCACCACTGGCCGCCGCGGCCCTTGTAGCCGTAGGCGAGCCCGAGCAGGACACCGTCCGCGTCGAGCGCGGCCATGCAGCGCCAGCCTTCGCGCAGCGCGTGCGTGAGCCACATCGGCGCGCGTTGCTCCGCCGTGCCTTCGGGGTAGCGCATGGCGTTGACGTAGATGGTCAGCGCCTCGGGGAGCCGGGCGCGGAACTCGTCCGCGGACAGCTGGACGTAACGGGTGCATTCCGAGGACATCGCGGTCACGGGCGCCCATCCTGCCCGTCGCCGGCGACGTCCGCGGGAGTGCCCCCGGTCAGCGCGACGAGGCCGTCGAACGTCGTGGGGTACACCGACTTCGGATGCCCGGCGGCCGCCCAGACGACTTCGTGAGCGCGTAACGCGGTGTCGACGAGGGTGGTCAACGCCTTCGGGTGACCGACCGGGGCGACGCCGCCGATCGGCTGCCCGGTGTGCGCGCGGACGAAATCCGCGTCCGCCTTCCCGATCTCGTCGGCGCCGGTCAGTGAAGCGAGGAGGCCGGTGTCGGCGCGGTGCGCGCCGGAGGTCAGGGCGAGCAGGGCCGTTTCCGTGTCGCCGGTGCGGGCGCGGAAGACGAGGCTGTTCGCGATCGCGCCGACCTCGGCACCGAGTGCTTCGGCGGCCTGCGCGGCCGTGCGGACTTCGGCGGGGAGGATCCGGATCCCGTCCGCGGCGGCCTGCTGGCCCGCCTCGGCGAGCGCGGCCGCGACCTTGGCCACCGAGGGATGGTCGATGGTGCTCATACGCCTATGAGATCACGTGGCCGATGCCGTGTCCCGCACCACATGCGGCGATCACCCCGCTACGGGGTTGAAGGAATGGGCACTCGGGGTTACATTGGACTTGTTCGAACAGACGTTCGACATTCGGTGAGCGCGCACCGGTAGGTGCCCGGCGCGGGGGCGGGGGAAGCGCCTCGGCGCCGGGCACCGGCCGGCGCTCACGTACAGGAGGAGGGTCGTCATGTCCGTTTCGGTCGTGTCCCCTGACGAAGCCGAGAGGCCGGGGGGCACCGCGCAGCCCGCCCTGCCGATGTCGTTGCGCCCGCCGGCACCACCCGCGGCGGTCTCCTTGTACGCGCAGGCGAGGCGGGGGCTCGCCGAAGCAGAGCGGGAAAGCGATCCCGCGGAGCGGTTCATCGGGGCCTATCTCGCCGCGCTGCGGGGCGCGGCGGCGGTACTGGAGGCCCGCGGCCGTCCGCACCGGGGCCGCGCCCGGCCGGCGAGCGGCTGGGTGCTGCTCGATTCCGTCGCGCCCGAGCTCAAGGAATGGGCGGCGTTCTTCGCGGCCAATTCGGCGACGCGGGCCGCCGCGCAGGCGGGTATCACCGGGAAGGTCACCGTGGAACTGGCCGACGAGCTGACCCGAGCGGCCACGGTGTTCCTGGAACTGGTGCGACGGGTGGTGCACGGGCTGCCGATGGGTGACTCGGCGCATGTGGCCTGAACCGCCTGTAGGCGGCGCCGAGGTTGTGTCCGTGAACCCGCCCGGCCGAAGGCCCGGCTATCGCGGTGGCAGGCCTTCGTGACTTGAAAGACCAGGTGGCGCCCTGCCGACGCCGATCGCGGACGCGGGTTCGCCCATAGACGCGGGTTCGCCCATAGACAGAGTGCTCCGGGGAGAGGGGGTGCCCGATGGCCGGGCAGGCCATGATCGACCAGGGCAGGTTCCTGGAGGTGATCGGCGCCGAAACCGAGCTGATGGCTCAGGTGGCGCACACCGCGTCCGCCGACGCGCCGGTCCCGACCTGCCCCGGCTGGACTCTCGGCGAGGTCCTCCGGCACGTGGGCAGCGTGTACCGGGTCGCCCGCCGCTGGATCACCGATGGGCGGCGTCCCGAGCACTGGCAGCGGAAACCGGGGCCGGGGCAGACCCTGGAGGAGTATTTCCGCGAGGGCCGGGACGAACTCGTCGCCGAGCTGTCCGCGCACGACCCGGACGAACTGGCGCCGACCTGGTGGCCCGCGGACCGCAGCTACGGGTTCTGGCGGCGCCGGATGGCGCACGAGACGACGATCCACCGGATCGACGCGGAGAGCGCGGCCGGCCGGGAGGTGTCGGAGATCCCCGAAGACGTGGCGGTCGACGGCATCGACGAAGCCCTGGTGCTGTGGTTCGGCCAGCGGCTGCCGTTGCTGGGGCTGTCGGGCACCAAGACCGGATCGGTCGGTGTGCGCACCGCCGGCCACACCTGGATCGCGAGAGCGGGCCCCACGGAAACGGTCGCCTGGCGGTGCTCGGCCGAGGAGGCCCGGCGCGCGGACGATCTGATCACCGGGAAGCCGGACAAGATCTACCGGTGGCTCTGGGGCAGGGCGGGTCCGACGGCGGTGACGGTCAGCGGAGACCAGGACATGGCGGGACAACTCTGGGCCCTTCTGCGGCTCGCGACCCGATGACCGGTCGGTGGGGAAGCCAAACCGGTCAGCCAGTCGACGGAGCTGAGGATGTGCTTGGAGAACCACCGATCGCGTGAACCCGCGCTGCCACCGTCG
The DNA here is from genome assembly GCF_042723975.1 of Amycolatopsis sp. NPDC058340. Classification (NCBI taxonomy): domain Bacteria; kingdom Bacillati; phylum Actinomycetota; class Actinomycetes; order Pseudonocardiales; family Pseudonocardiaceae; genus Amycolatopsis; species Amycolatopsis sp. NPDC058340. Next base: position 133,103 of record NZ_JBHXIB010000017.1, read on the forward strand.
GTCGCGGGGTCACCTTGTCGGCGGTGCCGTCTAGGTTCCCCGGTGTGGTGGCACATCTGGTGAACCTGGTCTTCGACTCGGCCCTTCCCAGGGATCTGGCGGGTTTCTGGGGAGGGCTGTTCAGCTGGGACGCCCCGTTCGAGCCGGCGTTCCGCCTCGAAGCGGGCCCGAAACGAGGCAAGAACCGGCTGCACCTGGATCTGGCGAGCCGTTCGCCCGAGCACCAGGCCGAATTGGTGGACCGTGCGCTGTCCCTCGGCGCACGGCACAGCGACATCGGTCAGGGGCCGCCGGAGGAGAAACGGGTGCCGTGGGTGGTGCTCGCGGACCCCGAGGGCAACGAGTTCTGCGTCCTCGAGCCCCGCGAGCAGTACGAGTGCACCGGCGCGATCGCCTCGGTCGTCACCGACGCACTCGACCCGGAGCGGCTCGCGCGGTTCTGGGCGGCCGCGCTGGGCTGGGAGGTCGGCGCCCGGGGCGAGGTGTTCGCCGGCCTGCGGCCACCGGACGGACGCGGCCCGTGGGTGGAGTTCCTCCGCACGAAAGAGGAGAAGCGGCACCGTAACCGGCTGTGGTTCGAGATCGCCCCGCCGCTGGGCGGGAGCCGGGCGGCCGAGGTCCGGCGCCTGCGGGAGCTGGGCGCGACAGGGCAGGACGGCGACGCCATGGTGGATCCGGAGGGCAACGAGTTCAGCGTGCTCACGCCCCGCTGACGGACACTGGGTTGTTTCGCCCGGGTTGCGCGGCGGCGTCCAACGCTGACCTGAGCGAAACACCCGTGCCGTGGGCAGGCAACAACCGGCCGGGACCGTTGAGGTCATGGAGACCTATCGAGCACGGCCCACCCTGGTCCATCCCGGCGAAGAGACGACGGCCGCTTCGGCCTGGCGCGTCCGGATCCGCGTGGACGACCGGCCCGGCACCCTGGCCAGGATCGCGATCCGGCTGGCCGACCTCGAGTGCAACATCCTCGGGCTGTCGGTGCTCCCGGTGCCCGGCGGCGTGCTCGACGAGATCGTCCTGCGGCCGGCCATCGGGCTGCCGCGGCAGCTGCTCATCGACGCGATCCGCGACGAAGGATGCGAATGCTCAGCCGTCGTCGACGCGGATCTGGCGGAACTGGTCGATCCCGCCACCGCGACGCTCACCGCGGCCAAACGAGCCGTCGAGGAACCCGGTCGCCTCGCCGAGGTGCTCCGAGGCGTCCTGGCGGCCGACGTCGTCACGAAGGTCCCGTCGATCGAGTCGAACCCGGCCCGCACGGAAGGCGGGCACCGGGCGGTGTTCCCCGCGGGGGACGGCGCCGCGTTCGTCGCGCGCCGCCGGTGGTCACCCTTCGTCGAACTGGAACTCAGCCGCGCCGTCGCGCTGACCGCCCTGGTCGCTTCCGTGCGTGACAACGTGACCGGCCCGATCGTGCTCGACCGGCCCGACGGGGCCGCGATCGTCCTGCGCAAGGGTGTCCCCGGTGACGCGGAAGCGGTGTCCGCGCTGCACCAGAGATGCTCGATGACGACGCTCTTCCACCGCTATCACACGGGAATGCGTGCCGTACCGCGTCGCTGGCTGCACCGGCTCCTGATGCCGCCACGCGGGATCAGCCTGCTCGCGGTCTGCGGCCGCGACGTGATCGGCCTCGGCCAGCTCATCCCGCCGGCCGACGGCGGCGCGGCCGAAGTCTCGCTCCTGGTCGAGGATTCCTGGCAGCGCCAAGGCGTCGGCACGGCCTTGCTCGGCCGTCTCGCCACACTCGCCCTGGCCAAGGGGGAGCGCGAACTCACCGCCGTCTGCCTGCCCGGCGACGACTCCCTCCATCGCACCGCCGTCCGCGCGGGGCTCCACCCCGAACGCGTCACCGGCGACTCCGGCACCCTGCGCTTCACGCTCCCCGAAGCCCGCGTTTAGTCCTCTGAATGCGGTCGTTGCACGCGCAAGTACCGCACGCAGAGGACTACTTGCGGTTCCAGAACCAGTCTTTGCCCCTGGCCTCGCCCAGCGCGCGCTTCTTGCGGTCGGGAGTGAGCCGCTCCAGGTACAGCTTGCCGTCGAGATGATCGGTCTCGTGCTGCAGGCACTGGGCGAGCACGTCGACCCCTTCGACCTCGACGGGCTCGTTGCGCAGGTCGACACCGCGCACCACGGCGTGCTTCGCGCGCACGACCGGGAACCACAGTTCCGGCACCGACAGACAGCCCTCGCCGATCTCGTGCGTCTCTTCGGAGAGTTCGACGATCTCGGGGTTGATCACATATCCGCTCAGCCCGCCGACGTCGTAGCTGAACACCCGCAGCCCGACCCCGATCTGCGGCGCCGCGAGCCCCGCGCGGCCTGCCGGTTTCACTCCGTCCATCAGATCGGTCACCAGTTGCTCGATCTTCTTGTCGAATGTCGTGACCGGGTCGCATACGGTCTTGAGCACGGGATCCCCGAAATAGCGCAGGTCGCGCATCACCATGTTCGAACGTCCTTCTCCGCAGGTCTGGCGGTGATTCTAGGCCCGCAGGCGCAGTCCCTTGGGAGTCGCCCGGAATCCGGCCTCCTGGAGGACGGCCGAAAGCTCCGAGGTGAGCGCCACCTCGCCGTCGGCCTTCTGCACCGCGAGCTGCCCGAGCCAGCCCTCCCGTACCGCCGTGGACAGCGCCCGCGCGGCCGACCGCAACGTCTCCTGATCCTCGGTGAAACTCAGCAGCGACCGGCCGCCGCGTTCGACGTACATCGCCGGGACACCGTCCACGAGTACCGCCAGCGCGCCCGCTTTCCTTGCCGGGCGGTGTTTCGTGTCACCCGTCGCGGCGGGCCACGGCAACGCGGCGCCATAGGGCTGGGCCGGGTCGGCGGCGGCGAGGACGACGGCGCCTTCGGTGGTCGTGCGCTGATTCCCGGATTGCGCGCGCAACCTGTCGACGGCGCCCTTCGCCGCGAACTGCGCCGCGCCGAGCCCTTCGACCACGTATCCCCGGACGACCTGGCCCGAATCCTCCATACCGCGCAAAACCTTGTAGATCCCGGAAAAACCGCCCGTCACGCGTTCGGTGTCGAGAGCTCCGCGGGTGAGGACGCCGTGTCGCTCCAGGAAGGCCTCGGTCCGCGCGTGCGCGCGCCTGGTCGGATCCGGTTCGCGATCGGGGGTCAGGGCCCAGCGTCCCGCGACCGTCGGCGGCCCGGTGCGCGAAGGCATCGCCGGGCGCCCGGCCCGAAGCCGCGCGTACCGGCCGCGAGGAGCCTGCCGCCGTGGCTTGTGCGCCGCGCCGGAACCGGAGACCTGCGCCCGCAGCGGGCCCAGCGTGTCACCGGTGACCAGCCCGGCCCACACGAGATCCCACAGCGCCGCCACGACTTCGCCGTCGTTGGGCGGGGTCTCGACCAAGGGTGACGCCCGGTCGACGAGCTGGCGGAAGAACTGGGCTCCACCCTCCAAAGTGGACAGGATGGCCTCGTGGAGCGGACCGGACGGCAGATCGTCGTCGAGGTCGGGCAAGAGCAGATCGGCGACGTCCGTGGGCGCGAGCGCCAGCCAGCCGTCCCCGCCGGACAGGGAACCGCAACCGCACCAGGTGACCTCGCCCGCCGTGGTGAGCTCGTCCAGCAGCGAAGGGGTGTAGCCGGGCAGCCTGCTCGGCAGGATCAGCGACTCGACCGCGCTCGCCGGGAGCGGGGCCCCGGCCAGCTGCTCGACCACGGACAGCACGTCGTCCGCCGTCGGCGCCGACCGCACCCGCGCCCCGATGCCATGCCATGAGGGCAGGAATCGCCCCAGTGCCGCCGGTTCGACCGGCTCGACCTCGGCCCGCAGCCGGGCCAGCGACGCCCGCCGGAGCCTGCGCAGCACCGACGCGTCGCAGAACTCGATGCCGACGCCGTGGGTCTCCGGATGCCCGACCGGGCTCAGCTCACCCCGGACCAGCCTGCCCTGCGCGGTCAGCCTGTCCAGCACGCCGGTGACCACGGCCGTCCCGAGCCCGAACCGCTCCGCGGCCTGGCGGGCGCCGAACGGGCCACGGCTCCGCGCATAGCGGGAAAGCAGGTCTCCGACCGGATCCTCGACCGGTTCGGTGAACGCCTCCGGCACGCCGACCGGCAGCGCGGTGCCCAGCGCGTCCCGCACCCGGCCCGCGTCCTCGATGGCGATGAAACGCTCGCCGCCACCGATGCGCACCCGGATCACCCGTCGCGCGGCTTCCAGCTCCTCCAGCCATTCCCGCCGGATCCCGCGCGCGGCGGCCTCCTCGATCGAGAGATCGCCGAGGAACCGCAACAGATCCGCGGCGTCCTCGGCGTTGCGGGCGTGCCTGTCTGGATCGAGCCGCTGCAGGGAGCGCTCGACTTCGGCGACGACCTCGGCGTCCAGCAGTTCCCGGATCGCCTCGGTGCCGAGCAGTTCGGCCAGCAGCGTCGAATCCAGCGCCAGCGCCGCCGCGCGCCGTTCCGCGAGCGGGGCGTCCGTCTCATACAGGAACATCCCGACGTAGCCGAAGAGCAGGCTGCGCGCGAACGGGGACGCGGACGGCGTCTCGACCTCGACCAGTTTGACCTTGCGGGACCGGACGTCGGACATCAGCTCGCGCAGCCCGCCGACGTCGTACACGTCCTGCAGGACTTCCCGCATCGCTTCCAGCACGACGGGGAACCGCTCGTACTTGGCCGCGACCGAAAGCAGCTGGGACGCGCGCTGCCGCTGCTGCCACAGCGGGGTGCGACGGCGCGGATCCCGGCGGGGGAGCAGCAGCGACCGCGCCGCGCACTCCCGGAACCGGGCGGCGAACAGCGCGGAGCCACCGACCTCGGCGACGATCAGCTGCTCGACCTCTTCCGGATCGAGCAACACGTCTTCGACGCCGATGGTGACCTCGGCGCCGTCCATGTCCAGCGCCTCGGGCAACCGCAGCACGATGCCGTCGTCGGAATGCGCCACCTGGGCGTCGACCCCGCGGTTCTCCCGCAGCCGGGCCGCGATCGCGAGCGCCCACGGCGCGTTGACCTGCGCGCCGAACGGCGAGTGCAGGATGACGCGCCAGTCGCCAAGCTCGTCGCGAAACCGTTCCAGGAGCACGGTTTTGTCGTTCGGCACATGCCGCGTGGCCGACTTCTGCTCCTCCAGGTACGCCAGCAGGTTGTCGCACGCGTACTCGTCGAGCCCGGCGACGGCGGCGCGTTCCCTGGCCACCGACGGCTCCGAAGTGGACAGTTCACGGACGAACGCGCCCAGCGCCCGCCCCAGTTCCAGCGGGCGGCCGGGGGCGTCGCCCTTCCAGAACGGCATCCGGGCGGGCTCACCCGGCGCGGGGACCACGATCACCCGGTCGTGGGTGATGTCGGTGACCCGCCAGGAGGAGGTGCCGAGCAGGATCGTGTCCCCGACGCGGGACTCGTAGACCATCTCCTCGTCGAGCTCGCCCACGCGCGACCCGGGTTTGTCGTCGCCGCCCGGGGTCATCACGGTGAACAGGCCGCGGTCCGGGATCGTGCCGCCCGAGGTCACCGCCAGCCGCTGCGAACCGGGGCGGCCGTGCAGCTCGCCGCTGACCCTGTCCCAGGTGATCCGGGCGCGCAGCTCGCCGAACTCCTCGCTGGGGTACCGGCCGGCGAGCATGTCGAGCACGGCGAGCAACGCGTCGTCCGGCAGGGACGCGAACGGCGCCGCGCGGCGGGCCAGCGCGGCCAGCTCGTCGACCGTCCACGATTCGAGCGCCACCATCGCCACGACCTGCTGCGCCAGCACGTCCAGCGGATTCCGCGGATATCGCACCGCCTCGATCGCCCCGGAGGCCATCCGTTCCGCCACCACCGCGCAGGAGACGAGGTCGCCCCGGAACTTCGGGAACATCACCCCGCTCGACACCGCGCCGACCTGGTGCCCGGCCCGGCCGACCCGCTGCAGCCCCGAAGCGACCGTCGGTGGCGCCTCGATCTGCACGACGAGATCGACCGCGCCCATGTCGATGCCCAATTCCAAAGAGGACGTCGCCACGACGCACGCCAGCCGCCCGGATTTGAGCTCCTCTTCCACATGCGTGCGCTGCTCACGCGACATCGAGCCGTGGTGCGCCCGCGCGATCACCGGCGCCGCGCCGGTGGTGAGCCCGGACTGGCCGATCGCCTCGGCCGGATACCGCTGATCCGGCTCCAGCTCGCTCTGTTCCGCGACGAGTTCGTTGAGCCGGGCCGTCATCCGCTCGGTGAGCCGCCGCGAGTTGGCGAACACGATCGTCGACCGGTGCGCCTGGATCAGTTCGAGGACCCGCTCCTCCACCGCGGGCCAGATCGACGGCCGCCGCGGCGCGCCGTCGATGTCCTCCAGCGACCCGGGCAAACGCGCGAGACCCGCGTCGAGGTCTTCGTTCTGCTTCGGCCCCTGCGGACCGTCGAGATTCGACATGTCCTCGACCGGGACCTCGACACGGACCTCGATCGTCTTCGCGAGCTTCGGCTGGACGACGGTGACCGGCCTGCCACCGGCCAGGAACGAGGAGACCTCGTCGATCGGCCGGACCGTCGCCGACAGCCCGATCCGCTGGGCGGGCTTTTCGAGGAGGGCGTCGAGCCGCTCCAGGGACAAGGCAAGATGCGCGCCGCGTTTGCCGCCCGCGACCGCGTGCACCTCGTCGATGATGACCGTCTCCACGCCGCGCAGCGAATCGCGGGCGGAGGAGGTGAGGATGAGGAACAACGACTCCGGCGTGGTGACCAGCACGTCCGGTGGGGTCTTGCCGAACGAGCGCCGCTCGGCGGCGGTGGTGTCGCCCGTGCGCATGCCGACGCCGATGTCCGGGACCGGCAGCCCCAGCCGGCGCGACGCCTGTGAGATGCCGGCCAGCGGCGCCCGCAGGTTGCGCTGGACGTCGACCGCCAGCGCCTTCAGCGGCGAGACGTAGAGGACGCGGCAGCGTTTCCGCGGCTCGGACGGCGGAGGCTCGACCGACAGCCTGTCCAGCGCCCAGAGGAAGGCCGAGAGCGTCTTACCGGAGCCTGTCGGGGCCACGACCAGCGCGTGTTCCCCGGCGTGCGCGGCACGCCACGCCCCTTCCTGCGCGCGGGTGGGCGCGGCGAAGGCCCCGGTGAACCAGTCCCTGGTCGCGGGGGAGAAGAGGTCGAGTACGTCTGCCACGCCCTCCATACTGCGCCGGACCACCGACAGTTTCGCTCCGAGGGCTGTGACGAGGCACCCGGTCGGGACGAGATCGGCGGGTTCCGCACGTGCGGTGACCTCGCTCATGGGAGCATCACCGCCAGCGCGACCGGATCAGTGCTGGGGCGGTCGCCGTTCGTCTGTTGAAGGGGTATGAGCTGTGCGGATCCTGTCGGTGGACCTCGGGACGTCCAACACCGTGGCCGTCCTATCGGCGCACGGGAGGCCGCCGCGGGTGGTCGAGGTCGACGGTTCGGCCAACATGCCGTCCGCGGTGTTCGCCACCGAGGACGGCACGATCATGGTCGGCCGCGACGCCGAACGCCGCGCCCGGCTCGACCCGACCCGCTTCGAGCCCAACCCCAAACGCCGGATCGACGAGCAGACGCTCCTGCTGGGCACGGACGTCATCCCGGTCACCGAGGTGCTGGCCGCGATCCTGCGCCGCGTCCTCGACGAGACCACCCGCCAGCTCGGCGGCGAACTGCCCGACGAGGTCCGGCTCACCCACCCCGCGCAGTGGGGGCAGACCCGCCGCAACGTGCTGCTGTCGGCCGCCCGGCTCGCCGGGATGGGCGGCAACCTCGTGCTGGTCCCCGAGCCGGTCGCCGCGGCCGCGCATTTCGCGTCGTTCCCCGGCAAGACGCTCGCGCCCGGCCAGGCGCTCGCCGTGTACGACCTCGGCGCCGGCACCTTCGACGTCGCGATCGTCGGCGCGACCCAGAACGGCGGCTTCACCGTCGTCGCCGAAGACGGCCTTCCCGACCTCGGTGGCCTCGACGTCGACCAGGCGCTGCTGGTGCACGTCGGCCGCGAGGTCTCGCACCGGGACCCCCAGCGCTGGCAGCGGGTCCTGCGGCCCGAGTCCACTCCGGACCGTCGTACGCGGCGTGCGCTGCAGGAGGACGTGAAGGCGGCGAAGGAGGCCCTCTCGCGGCACCCGCAGACCGAGGTCCCGATGCCGGAACCGTTCGAGGACGTCCTCGTCACGCGAGGCGAACTCGAAGCGCTGGTTCGGCCGTCGATGCTGCGCAGTGTCGAGCTGATGTCGCGGGTGGTCCGCTCGGCCGGGATGACCCCGGACCGGCTCGCCGGTATCTACCTCGTCGGCGGTTCGAGCCGTCTCCCGCTGGTCGGCAGCCTGATCGCGGAGAAGCTCGGCGTCGTCCCCGGCAGCCTCGACCAGCCCGAGACCGCGGTGGCGCTCGGCGCCCAGCACGTCGCCTCCGACGGCATCAGCTCGCGTACGCAGGGCGTCGAAGGGCAGGTCGCGGCGGGGACCGGGGCGCATCAGGTCGGTCCCGGCGCGTCGGGCCCGTACCCGCCGCCGCAGCAGCAGGTCGCGTCGATCCCCGGCTACACGGGCGGGGGCCCCGGCCAGTCCGGCGGCTTCCCCCAGTCGGGTTATCCGAACAGCGGCCCGCAGCAGGCGCAGCAGCCCGCGCCGACGAATTTCCCGACGTACTCCCTCGCCGGGCAGACCACCGCCGAGAAGGCGCCCGCGAGCAAGAAGAAGCCGCTCGTCATCGGCGCCATCGTGGCCGTCGTCGTACTGCTCGCCGCCGGGCTCACGTATTTCCTGACGTCCTCTTCGGCGACGACCTACACGGCCGACGAGTGCAAGGTGCCCGGCGCGGCCGACGACAAGGGCCTCACCGGCTGCCTGCGCCAGCTCGCCGGGAAGATCGCCGACACCGGGGACTGCAAACCCGGGATGGGCAACGGGCCGGCGAAACCGGCGGAGGACCTCGGCGTGACGTCGACCTGCTCCGCGCCGGGCCGCGCCGGGACCCAGGTGACCTATCTGCAGAGCGACTCGGCGGAGAAGATCAAGGCCTACACCGACGGGCTGCTCAAATCGGCAGGCGGGGACCGCACCGAGGCCAAATGGGTCGGCAACGCGCTGGAAGGCCAGTACTCCTCGGCCGCCGGGCGGAACGCCGCCGTGCTGGTGTTCACCGTGACCGACCGGCCGCTGGTCGGCTTCATCTACCAGGTGCCCGCCGAAGGACAGACCCCGACGCCGGGTGAGCTGGCCGATTACTTCGAGAAGAGCGTCCAGCCGGGCGAATAGCCGCTGTTTTCACGATCCTCGAGTCCGTGAAGGCCTCCTTGAGGGACCCAGAGTCCCTCAAGGAGGCCTTCACGGACTCGGCCAGGTGCGGGGCTAGACTCCGCTCGATGCGTATCACGGTCTTCCGGCGGCTGATGGCCGACGAATTCGGTCCCGGACGTGCGGAAACCCTCTCCAGGGATCACGTCTTCGGCGAACTCGGGGGCCGGACCGTCGAACAGGCCCTCGACGCGGGAACCTCGGCCAAGGACGTCTGGCGGGCGGTCTGCGACGCCTTCGAGATCCCGCCCGAGCGGCGCTGACCTCGAAGAACGGGCAGAAACTCTAGCGCAACGGCGTGTCGGCGACGGCCTCGAACACACGTTCGTCTATGGTGTTGTCCACAACGGGGTCAGCGATCCACAGCTTGGGCGCGAGGCCTGGAATTGTCGGTGGTCGCCCGTAGCGTCGGACCCGACAGCTCAGAACTGAATCAAGCCCTACCGGCTCAACCAACGAGGTGGACTCCATGGCACCAGCAGCACCCGACAAGGACAAGGCGCTCGAACTGGCCCTCGCCCAGATCGACAAGCAGTACGGCAAGGGCTCGGTCATGCGCCTCGGCGAAGAGGGCCGCGCGCCGATCGAGGTCATCCCCACCGGTGCCATCGCACTCGACGTCGCGCTCGGGATCGGCGGTCTTCCCCGCGGCCGGGTCATCGAGATCTACGGTCCGGAGTCCTCCGGTAAGACCACCGTCGCCCTGCACGCGGTCGCCAACGCGCAGAAGAACGGCGGCATCGCCGCGTTCATCGACGCGGAGCACGCGCTGGACCCGGAGTACGCCAAGAAGCTCGGCGTCGACACCGACGCGCTGCTGGTCTCCCAGCCCGACACCGGTGAGCAGGCGCTCGAGATCGCGGACATGCTGATCCGCTCCGGCGCGCTCGACATCCTGGTCATCGACTCGGTCGCCGCGCTCGTGCCGCGCGCCGAGATCGAGGGCGAGATGGGTGACAACCACGTCGGTCTGCAGGCCCGGCTGATGAGCCAGGCGCTGCGGAAGATGACCGGCGCGATGAACAACTCCGGTACCACCGCGATCTTCATCAACCAGCTGCGCGAGAAGATCGGCGTCATGTTCGGCTCCCCGGAGACCACGACCGGTGGCAAGGCGCTGAAGTTCTACGCGTCGGTCCGCCTGGACGTCCGCCGGATCGAGACGCTGAAGGACGGCGGCGAGCCCGTCGGCAACCGCACCCGCGTCAAGGTCGTGAAGAACAAGGTCGCGCCGCCCTTCAAGCAGGCCGAGTTCGACATCCTCTACGGCAAGGGCGTCTCCCGCGAGGGTTCGTTGATCGACATGGGTGTCGACCAGGGCATCCTGCGCAAGTCCGGCGCCTGGTACACCTACGAAGGCGACCAGCTGGGCCAGGGCAAGGAGAACGCCCGCAAGTTCCTGCTGGACAACCCGGACATCGCCAACGAGATCGAGAAGCGCATCAAGGAGAAGCTCGGCATCGGTGCCGCCGTCGACGCCGAAGCCGCCCCCGCGCCGGTCGACTTCTGAGTTCCGCGGCCACGGGATCGGGTGAGGTGTGCTCGCGGAGAGCGCTCGCCGGATCCCTTCGCCATACCTTCTGGGGGCCGAACCCCCAGACCCCCGCCAGGGGCAAGCCCCCTGGACCCCCGCGTGGGATTGCTTAAGGGGTGAAGTCACCGATCGATCGTTTCGACTGGAGTGATAGCTGAATGCGTGCGCCCAAAGTGGATCCGGCGGAGCTGCCGCCGGACGAGCGGAGGAAGAAGGCCAAGGAGATCTGCTTCGATCTCCTGGCCGCGCGCCCGCGTTCCACGGAGGAACTGCGTCAGGCCCTCAAACGCAAGGGCTTCGACGAGGAGACGACGGAGACCCTGCTCGGTAAGCTGGACAAGGCAGGGCTCATCAACGACGCCGAGTTCGCCGAGATGTGGGTGCGTTCCCGCCATGCCAACATGGGCCTGGCACGGAACGCCCTCGTAGCCGAACTCAAACGCAAAGGAATCGATGGGGATATCGCCGTCCAGGCCGCCGACGAGGTGGACCGAGAGGCAGAGGAGCAGCGCGCCCGAGAGCTGGTACGGAAGCGCATGCGCTCCTTGGGCAACGTCGACGAGCAGACGGCGATCCGCCGCCTGCTGGGCTTCCTCGCCCGCAAGGGCTATCCCCAAGGGCTGGCCTACACCGTGATCCGCGACGAACTCCGCGAGTTCGGCGCCGAGTCGGCACTGCTGGACGACGCCACCCTCGACTGAGCTTCCTCACCTGAGCCGCTCGCCGGCCGTACGGGCACGCTTGCCCGCGCGGCCGGCGTTTCGCGTTCCCGGCGGTCGTCGAAGGGGCGCCGGTCTCGGAACTCGATGACAACGGACGCTCCCCGAGGACCTGGTGCCGACGATGTGGGAATCGGGACGTCGAGTGTCCCGATTCCCACATCGTCGGGGGACAGCTCGGACGACCGGGTTCGCAGCCGAGTGGGGAGCATCGGCTGCTCCTGCCGCCACAGCAGCCCGGGTCGAGTGTCCCCAATGTCGCATTGGGGACACTGAGCGTCTCAAAGGCGACATTGGGAACCCCACACGGCCCCGAGCGCCCTCACGACGGGCCGGACCTGCGCCGACGCGACCGATCAGGAATCGAGAAGCACCGGAAGCCCGCCGCGAAATAGCGTTACCGGCATGAACTTCATCGACGCCATCACCCTCGAAGTGGCCGACACCGAGGCCGCCGAACGCTTCTACTCCACCGCCTTCGGGCTCGGCCCTGAGCTTCGCCTGCGGGCCTCGCGGGAGCCGTCCACTGGCTTCCGCGGCTACACCCTTTCCCTCACGGTTTCCCAGCCCGCCAACGCGGACGCGCTCATCGAGGCCGCGGTCGCCGCCGGTGCGACCGTGATCAAGCCCGCCGCGAAGTCGATGTGGGGTTACGGCGGAACCGTCCAGGCGCCGGACGGCGCGATCTGGAAGATCGCCACCTCGGCGAAGAAGAACAGCGGTCCGGCCACCCGCGAGTTCGACGACATCGTGCTGCTGCTGGGCGTCGCCGATGTGGCCGCGAGCAAGAAGTTCTACGTCGAGCACGGCCTCACCGTGGGAAAGAGCTTCGGCCGCGTGTACGTCGAGTTCGAAGCAGGCTCGAGCCCCGTGAAGCTGGCGCTGTACAAGCGCAAGGCGCTGGCCAAGGACGCAGGTGTATCCCCCGAGGGCACCGGCTCGCACCGCATCGCGATCTGCGGCGCCGCCCCGTTCACCGATCCGGACGGGTTCGCCTGGGAGAACTCGGCGCTCGCCGCCCAGTCCTGATGTGCCACTTCCGGATGCCCCCGCTCGCCGCTTACCAAGGAGAAAACACGATGAGCACCACGTACGAAGGTTTCACGGCCGAAGAGAAGGCCGCGATGAAGGAACACGCCCAGGACATGAAGAAGGCCGCGCGCCGTGGCTCGGCCGCCGACAAGGCCGCGGCGGCGGAGCAGAACGTGGTCGCGAAGATCGCCGAGATGCCCGATGAGGACCGGGTGCTGGCCGAGCTGGTCCACGAGGTCGTGAAGGCGAACGCCCCGATGCTCGCGCCGAAGCTCTGGTACGGCCAGCCCGCCTACGCGCTGGACGGCAAGATCGTCTGCTTCTTCCAGGCGGCGGCCAAGTTCAAGACGCGGTACGCGACGCTCGGCTTCAACGAGGCCGCCCGCCTGGACGACGGCGCGATGTGGGCCACGGCCTTCGCGCTGACCGGCGTCACCCCCGACGTGGAACAGCGCATCGCCACGCTGGTGAAGCAAGCCGTCGGCTGAGCCGCCGCATGCGGTACCCGGTAGTGGGTCATGGGGAGGACGTTGGGGTATGGAACATAGGAGGCGGCCTATGTTGGTGAGTGTGGTTGGGAAGCGAGAGCCCCCCCAGCCCCCCGCCGCGC